>DATDBI010000156.1:0-15106 GCA_036524915.1 Lysobacter sp.
CCAAGGCCGTCCCCAGCGGACGCTGCCGCTACCTGAGAACAATGCCATGAATGCACAGCCCAACCTCGGCATGCAGGTCACCACGTTCGAGAACCCGCTCGGGATCGACGGCTTCGAGTTCGTCGAATTCGCCGCCCCGGCTGGCCAGGGCGAGCTCCTGCACGACTATTTCCGCAAGCTCGGCTTCACCGCCGTGCTGCACCACAAGACCCGGCCGATCACGGTGTACCGCCAGGGCGGGGTGAACTTCCTGGTCAATGAAGACCCGGACAGTTTTGCCGCCGATTTCGCCGCCAAGCACGGCCCCAGCGCCTGCGGCTTCGCGATCCGCTTCAAGAAGCCGGCCGGTGACGTGTTCACCGCGGTCGTCGGCAACGGCGGCGAAGCGATCACCGACAAGGCCGACAGCCGCGCCGTCGACGCGCCGGTGGTCAAGGGCATCGGCGACTGCATGCTGTACCTGGTCGACCGCTACGGCAGCGCCGGTTCGATGTACGACGGCGACTACCTGCCGGTGCAGGGCGCCGAGCAGGACCCGAAGGGCTTCGGCCTGACCTTCATCGACCACCTGACCCACAACCTGTACTTCGGCAACATGCAGCAGTGGTCGGACTACTACGAGCGGTTGTTCAACTTCCGCGAGATCCGCTATTTCGACATCAAGGGCGCCAAGACCGGCCTGGTGTCGAAAGCGATGACCGCGCCGGACGGCATCGTGCGCATCCCGCTCAACGAGTCGTCGGATCCGAAGTCGCAGATCAACGAATACCTCGATGCCTACAATGGCGAGGGCATCCAGCACATCGCCTGCTTCACCGACAACATCTACGACACCGTCGAAGCGATGCGCGAGCAGGGCGTTGAGTTCCTCGACACGCCTGATACCTATTTCGACGTGATCGACCAGCGCGTTCCCGACCATGGCGAGGACGTGGCGCGACTGGCGCGCAACAAGATCCTGATCGACGCCGACAAGGAAACCCACCAGCGCAAGCTGCTGCAGATATTCACGCAGAACGCGATCGGCCCGATCTTCTTCGAGATCATCCAGCGCAAGGGCAACGAAGGCTTCGGCGAGGGCAACTTCCAGGCGCTGTTCGAGAGCATCGAACGCGACCAGATGCGCCGCGGCGTGCTGTAAGTTTGAAGCCCCTCTCCCTCCGGGAGAGGGAATGGGGAGAGGGTAGGGACGCCCATGACGATGAAGCCGCCGATGCCTGCGGCAACGTTGCACAATGCACGGCTCAACAGCGAAGCAGCCACATGACCATTCGCAGCAACGGCTACCAGTCCGGTTTTGGCAACGAGTTCGCGAGCGAAGCGCTGGCCGGTTCGCTGCCGCAGGGGCGTAACTCGCCGCAGCGTGTCGCCCATGGCCTCTACGCCGAGCAGTTGTCGGGCACGGCATTCACCGCCCCGCGCCATGCCAACCGGCGCAGCTGGCTGTACCGGATCCGCCCGGCGGCGATGCATGGCACCTTTGCTGCCTACGAGCAGCCGCACTTCCACAACGACTTCGGTGATGGCCCGGTGCCGCCGGACCAGCTGCGCTGGAATCCGCTGCCAATGCCGCAGCAGCCGGTGGATTTCGTCGACGGCCTGTTCACCATGGCCGGCAACGGTTCGCCGGCGGCGCAGCACGGCGTCGGCATCCATCTGTATGCCGCCAACCGCGACATGCATGGCCGCTACTTCTACGACGCCGATGGCGAGCTGCTGATAGTCCCGCAACACGGTCGCCTGCACATCGCCACCGAAATGGGCGTGCTGGAGATCGAGCCGCAGCAGGTCGCGGTGATCCCGCGCGGCGTCCGCTTCGCCGTGTCGCTGCCTGATGGCGAAGCGCGGGGCTACGTCTGCGAGAACTTCGGCGCGATGCTGCAACTGCCCGACCTCGGTCCGATCGGCAGCAACGGCCTGGCAAATGCGCGCGACTTCCTCGCGCCCAATGCCGCCTATGAGGACGTCGACGGCGATTTCGAACTTGTCGCCAAGTTCCAGGGGCACCTGTGGCGTGCCGGCATCGGTCATTCGCCGCTGGACGTGGTGGCCTGGCACGGCAACTACACGCCGTACCAGTACGACCTGCGCCGCTTCAACGCGATTGGCTCGATCAGCTACGACCATCCCGACCCGAGCATCTTCCTGGTGCTTCACTCGCCCAGCGATACGCCGGGCACCAGCAACCTGGATTTCGTGATCTTCCCGCCGCGCTGGCTGGTGGCGCAGGACACATTCCGGCCGCCGTGGTTCCACCGCAACATCGCCAGCGAATTCATGGGCCTGGTGCATGGTGCCTATGACGCCAAGGCCGAAGGTTTCTCGCCGGGCGGCGCGTCGCTGCACAACTCGATGAGCGGTCACGGCCCGGACGCGGCGACGTTCGAGAAGGCCAGTGCCGCAGATCTGGCCCGTCCGGATGTGATCGGCGACACAATGGCGTTCATGTTCGAGACGCGCGCGGTGATCCGTCCGACCCGGCAGGCGGTGGATGCCGCACACCGCCAGCGCGACTACCAGGCGTGCTGGGCCGGCCTGCGGAAGCACTTCAAGGCTGATTGAGCGTTTCGGCGACGCGACTGCCTATGCGCTGCGTTCACGGCCGGGGGGTAGTCTGCCCCACTGCCTTCGTGAGCGAGTGGAGACGTGCCGGTGAAGTGGGTGTCGTTATCTGTGGTGCTGGGCCTTTGCGCCTGCGGTGATCGCACCGCGGATGCGCCGACCACGTCGACAGGTCTGACCCCATCGGCGCCTACATCCGCGCGCGCCACGGCACCGGTCGCCACGCCTGTTGCTACCACTGCAACAACCGCGATGCCGGCACCGGGAATGATTGGCTTTTCCGGATTCGGACCGGCGAAGTTCGGCGCCAGCGACGAGCAGGTGCGCATGGCCTGGGGCGCGGACCTGGGCGATGCCAGGCCCGAACAGCCCGGCGGCTGCTACTACCTGCTGCCGCAGCCGCGCACTGCGAAGGGTTACAGGATCGGCTTCATGATCGAGCAGGACCGCTTCGCGCGGATTGACGTGGATGCGCTGGACATCGAAGCGCCCGGCGGTGGCAAGGTCGGCATGAGTGCGCAGGACATCGACCGCATCTATGCCGGTCGCGTCACCCGACAACCGCACAAGTACGTTGAAGGTGGCCAGTACCTGCGCGTCGCCGATGCCGGCGGCGGGTCGGGTGTGTTGCTGTTCGAGACCGATGGCGCAGGTCGCGTCAGCTCCTGGCGTGTCGGCGTATCGCCGCAAGTGGATTACGTGGAAGGGTGTTCCTGAGACGCGCATCTGGACGCGGGCATGGAATCTGGGCATAGAATCGCCGATTGAATCGTGTTGGCACCGGGGGGATGGGCGCGATGTTCGAGGCCGCTGGCTGGTTTGTTCTGGGTCTGGTGCTGCTGGCACTGGGCGGTGACTCCATCGTCAAAGGGGCCTCCGGCCTGGCACAGCGCATTGGCGCATCGCCGTTCGTCGCCGGCCTGGTGCTGGTGGCATTCGGTACGTCGCTGCCGGAACTCGCGGTCAACCTGCAGGCGATCGCGCACGGCCAGCCGGCGATGGCGCTGGGCAATGCCGTCGGCAGCAACGTGGCGAACTTCGGCCTGACGCTCGGTGCGGCGGCACTGGTTGCACCGGTGGTGCTGCGCTGGCGTGCGCTCACGCCGCTCCTGCTGATGCTGCTGGCCGGCACACTGGCCGTCGTGCTGATGGGCCTCGATGGCGTGTTGTCGCGCGTTGATGGCCTGGTCCTGATACTCGCCTTCGTCGGCGTGGTGGCGTTCGCGGCAGCGCGCACGCGCCGGGAGGCGCCTGAGCTGCAGGACGCGATTGCCGCATTCGCGCGCACCAGCAGCGACCTCGGCCTGAACCTGCTTCGTTTCGCCATCGCCGCGGTGCTGCTGTATTTCGGCTCCAAGTGGGTGGTTTCCAGCGCACCGGTCATCGGCGAAGGGCTTGGCATGGCGCCGCTGCTGACCGGCCTGTTGCCGGTTGCCATCGGCACGGCTCTGCCCGAGGTGGCCGCGGCCATGGCGGCGGCACGGCGGGGCCAGGGCGACATCGTCGCCGGTCACGTGATTGGTGCGAGCCTGTTCAATCTGCTCGTGGTGGTCGGCGGCATGGCCGCCATCGACGGCTCGCTGGCATTGCCCGAATCGTTCGTCCGCTTCGAGCTGCCGGCCGCTGGCGTGTTCGCGCTGATGCTCTATCCGATGCTGCGCGGCGATCTGCGCGTGAGCCGGAACGAAGGCGCAGCGCTGATGATCGCCTTCCTGGCCTGGGTGGCATTCGAATTGCTGATCATGCGGGCCTGACAACCCCGTGACGCGCGGCCGATATACTGCCGCGATGAACGACCAGCCCAACGCCCACGCCCGCAACGATGCCCGCGCCGCACATTCGCCGCGCGGACTGCGCGCCCTGAGCGAATTCTTCCGCCTCGAAGCGGCCGGCGGCATCATGCTGATCGCCGCGGCCGTGTTGGCGATGATCGCGGCCAACTCGCCGCTGGCAACGGCGTACGACGCCTTCCGCGACATCCCGGTGCAGGTGCGCGTGGGCGAGCTGGAAATCGCCAAGCCGTTGTTGCTGTGGATCAACGACGGCCTGATGGCGATCTTCTTCCTGCTGGTCGCGCTGGAGATCAAGCGCGAGTCGCTGAGCGGGCAGCTCGCCAGCCGCGAGCAGCTGATCCTTCCGATGGTCTGCGCGTTGGCCGGCGTGGCCGTGCCGGCGCTGCTGTTCACCGCGTTCAACCACGACAACGCCGAGGCCATGCGCGGCTGGGCCGTGCCGACCGCGACCGACATCGCCTTCGCGCTCGGCGTGCTGGCACTGCTCGGTTCGCGCGTGCCCAGCGGCATGAAGCTGCTGCTGTCGACGATCGCGGTGGTCGATGACCTGATTGCGATCGTCATCATCGCCCTGTTCTATTCGCACGGCCTGTCGATGGTCGCGCTGGCCTGGGCCGGCGCCGCCATCGCCGGGATGTTCCTGCTCAACCGGCGTGGCGTGCGGCGCCTGGCGCCATACCTGTTGCTGGGCGTGGTGCTGTGGGTGTGCGTGCTCAAGTCTGGCGTGCATGCCACGCTCGCCGGCGTGGTCACCGGCCTGATGATTCCGCACGTCGACCGCAAGAACTCCGTCGACGACGAAGTCGAGCACTCGCCGCTGGAATCGCTCGAGCACGCGCTGCACCCGTGGGTGGCGTACGCGATCCTGCCGTTGTTCGCGTTCGTCAACGCCGGCCTGGTGCTTGGCGGGCTGAGCATGGATGACATGCTCTCGCCGTTGCCGATGGGCGTGGTGATCGGTCTGTTCATCGGCAAGCCTTTGGGAATCGTGGCAGCTGCATTGCTGATGCGCTCGCTGGGCTGGGCGCGTTTCCCCGAAGGCATGGACCTGCGCGCCATGCTGGGCCTGGGCGTCATGTGCGGAATCGGCTTCACGATGAGCCTGTTCATCGGCTCGCTCGCATATCGCGACCCGCTGCTCTATGAAGAAGCGGTGCTGGGCGTACTGCTGGCCTCGCTGGTGTCGGCGCTGGTCGGGTACGGCTGGTTGCGCATGACCTTGCCGGTACGCGCGAAGGCGGGCGGCTGAGCGATGCGTCATGCACTGGTGTTCGGCGCCAGCGGCCAGATCGGCTATCCGCTGCTGGGGCTGCTTGCGAACGATGGCTGGCGCGTCACTGCGGTGTCGCGGTCGGCGCACTCCGACGAGCCAGGCCTGCAGTGGCTGCGAGGCGACCTGGGCCGCGTCGATGGCGTGCCCGCACGCGTGGACGCGATCTTCAGCTGCGGGCCGCTCGATGCGTTCGCGCAGTGGTATACCGCGTCGTCGATCGAGGCGGCGCGCGTGGTCGCGTTCGGTTCCACCAGCATCGAGGTCAAGCGCGGTTCGGCCGATGCCGAAGAGCGCGATGTCGCCCGGCGACTGCGTGAAGGCGAGGACCGCCTGTTCGCACGCGCCGGCCAGCGCGCTGCCGCCGCCACGGTGTTGCGACCCACGCTGGTCTACGGCGCAGGCCGCGATGCCACGCTGACGCGCATCGCGCAGCTGGCCCGTCGCTGGGGACGTTTTCCGCTGCCGCGAGGCGCCAATGGGCTGCGCCAGCCGGTGCATGTGGAAGACCTGGCCGTGGCCGCGTTTGCCTGCCATGGCGTGGCCGCGACGCACGGCCAGACCTATGCGCTGCCCGGTGGCGAAACGCTCGGCTATCGCGACATGGTCGCGCGTGTACTGGCCTGCCTGCAGCCGCCACCGACCCTGGTCGAAATGCCATCGCCCTTGTTCAACCTGTCGCTGCTGGCAGCGCAGATGACCGGCCGCGCGACCGGCCTGGGCGAGGCGGCGGTGCGGCGGATGCGCAATGACCTGGTGTTCGATCCGGCGCCGGCGCAGCGAGATTTCGGCTACACGTCGCGGATGTTCCGGCCACGCGCCGACATGTTCAAGCAACGCGACGACGACGCATGAAGCCGGCGCGCCGGCACCTATAGCTCCTCGGCCCGTGCCCCCGGGCGCGCCTTGCCCAGCGCCCGCAGCGCGATCAGCAGGACGCCACCGAGCACCATCGCTCCGCCCAGCAACAAGCGTGGGCCGGGCCGGTCGCCCCAGTACGCCACGCCCAGGCCGATGGCGAGCACCGGCACCAGCAACAACCACGGCGTCACCTGCGCGACCGGGTAACGCTGCACCAGCACGTAGTACAGGCCGTGGCCGAGCAGCGAGGACACAAAGGCGGCGTACGCCGCACCGGCCCAGCCAACCCAGCTCACCCCGGGCAGTTTTGCAATGGCGCCGGGTTCGAGCCAGGCGCTGATCGCGATCAGCGGCATCACGCTGAACACCGCGGTCCAGCCCTGCTGGCTGACCACGTCGAGGCCACGCAGGCCCTTCATCAGCACCGTGCCTATGGCCAGGAACCCGGCCGAGATCAGCATCAGCACCAGCGCCAGCGGCCGGTCGAGCACGATCGGATCGAAGCCCAGCACCAGCACGCCGGCGAAACTCACCGCGATCGCCAGCCCGGTGCGCCACGCGAACCGCTCGCCGAGCCACCACCACGCCAGCAGCGTCGTCATCGGCACGTAGCTCTGCATCACGATCGCCGGCGACGACAGATCGCCCGCCAGCTTCAGCGCGGTGAAGCTCAGGCCGAAGTGCAGCACGCCAATGCACAGGCACACCGCGATCAGCCGTGGCCACTGCCCGGGTGCCGGCCGTTTGAGCAGCCATACCAGCGGCATCGCCAGCAGGGCGAAGCGCAGCGCGGTGAACAGGAACGGCGGGATCTCGCGCATGGCCAGCGCGGACGTCAGGAAGTTGACCGCCCAGGCGACGACGACAAGCAGGACGAGGATCAGATCGCGAGGGGTCATGTCGCCATTGTAGGAGCCAGCTTGCTGGCGATTGCGTTGAGATGCGAGCGATCGCCAGCAAGCTGGCTCCTACGCGTGCGGCGGTGCCGGCTGGGAGATCAGTACGACCAGCCGAGCTTGTGGTACAGCTTCGCCAGCACCCACGCCGGACCGATCAACAGGTAGCGCAGGTCGGTGAAGAAGCTCGGGCGCTTGCCTTCGTACAGCTTGCTGTGGCCGATGAACTGCCCGATCCAGGCGATGACGAAAACGCCCACGCCGAGCCACAGCAGCGTCGTCGTGCCGTAGCTGTCGTGCAGCCACCGGGTCAGCAGGCCCATCACCACGTAGACGGCCGCCATGCCCAGGCCGAGCGCCCGCGAGGCCTTGTAGTAGAAGAGCACGCTGGCAAGCATCGCCAGCCCGGCCCAGAACCCGGCGCGGAACAGGGTGCCCGGTGCCGGGATGCACCACAGCAGCGCGATCACGCTCCACAGGATCGCGGGCACGCAGATCACGTGGATGAGCTGGTTGGTGTGGTTGCGATGGTCGCCGGAGTAATTGGCGAACCATTGGTCGATCTGGCGTTGCGATGACTCGCTCGACGAGTCGGTTGCGGTATTCATGGCGTCCCTCCCAGGCGCGCTCGGCCCGCGCTCAATGCGGGGCCGAATGGGAGGATAGCCCGATCGCGGGCCGCGGTCAGGCGAATGCCGGGCAGGGGCCGGTTGTCAGCCGACCGTGCTGGCCGGCTCGGCTGCGTCGATGCTGATCCCGGCGAGCTTCTGCAGTGCCTCGGCGTACTTGGCGCGGGTGTGGGCGATGACCGATGCGGGCAGCGACGGGCCCGGCGGGGTCTTGTCCCAGGCGAGCGTTTCCAGGTAGTCGCGCACGAACTGCTTGTCGTAGCTCGGCGGGCTGGTGCCGACTTCGTACTGGTCGGCGGGCCAGTAGCGCGACGAGTCCGGCGTGAGCATCTCGTCCATCACGTACAGGCGCCCGTCCGCATCCAGGCCGAACTCGAACTTGGTGTCGGCCAGGATGATGCCGCGCTGCGCGGCGTAGTCACGCGCGTACTTGTACAGCCGCAACGTCGCGTCGCGGACCTGCTCGGCGAGGTCGGCGCCGACGGTGCGCACGGCGGTGTCGAAGTCGATGTTCTCGTCGTGGTCGCCGACGGCGGCCTTGGTCGACGGGGTGAAGATCGGCTCGGGCAGCATCTCGGCCTGGCGCAGGCCGTCGGCGAGGGCGATGCCGCTGACACGACCGGTGCGCTGGTAATCCTTCCAGCCGCTGCCGATGAGGTAGCCGCGTGCAATGCACTCGATCGGTACCGGCTTCAGCCGCCGCGTCACCACCGAGCGCCTGGCGTACAGCGCGGTGTCGACACCGGCCGGCAGCACCGAGGCCACGTCGATGCCGGTGAGGTGGTTGCGGATGATGTGTTCGGTCTTGCCGAACCAGAAGTTGCTGATCTGGCAGAGCATCTCGCCCTTGCCCGGGATCGGGTCGGGCAGGACGACGTCGAAGGCGGACAGTCGATCGGTGGCCACCATCAGCAGACAGTCTCCGGCACCGGCAGGCAGTCGCTCGGCAGGCACGTCGAATACGTCGCGGACCTTGCCGCGGTGGCGCAGGTTCAGGCCAGGCAGGTCGGATTGGAGCAGTGTCGTGGACAACGCGAGAACCCTCAGGATATGCACGCAGACCCCGCCGCACGCTCGCCTTGATTCCCGGTTGCCATGGAATCGCGCGCGTGCGCGACAGGGCCGGCCAGTGTACGCCGGCTTTGGACGGCGTGCAGGTACACTGGCGACCGGTCCGGAGACGTGTCCGGGAAGGCGGCCGCCGGGGCCGCGGGGAGGACGATGAAACGCTGGTACGGCAAGCTGTTGGGCTTCTTCGCGGGAGCCGCCCTGTTCCGCACCAACCCGCTGTTCGGCGCCCTGGTCGGGCTGTTGATCGGGCATGCCTTCGACATCGACTGGTTCAGGCTGCGCCGGGACAACCCGTATGCCGCCCTGGGCCTGACCTCCGACGCCTCCGATGCCGAGATCGACCGGGCCTATCGCCGGCTGATGTCCCAGTACCACCCCGACCGCGTGGCCGGCGCCGCCGCCGAGCTGCGGCAGCAGGCCGAGGTCAAGGCGCGCGAGATCAACCAGGCCTACGACCGCATCAAGGTCCTGCGCCAGCGCAGGTAAACCATTCCGCCTCTCCCGCGAGAGGCCGGGGTGAGGACAAGGCCGGCCACGTGGCCACGCCTGCCGTCCTTGCCCCTCCAGGCCTTCCCCCCGGCGCGGGGGAACAGGCAGACTCCCAGCATCAGGACAGCCCATGCACCCGACCGTCATCGCCCCGTCCATCCTTTCGGCCAACTTCGCCCGACTCGGCGAGGAGGTCGACAACGTGCTCGCCGCTGGCGCCGACTGGGTGCACTTCGACGTGATGGACAACCATTACGTGCCCAACCTCACCATCGGCCCGCTGGTCTGCGAAGCGCTGCGCAAGCACGGCGTCACCGCTCCCATCGATGTGCACCTGATGGTCGAGCCGGTTGATCGCATCGTTCCGGATTTCGCCAAGGCCGGCGCGAGCATGATCAGCTTCCACCCCGAGGCCAGCGCGCACGTGCACCGCACCGTGCAGCTGATCAAGTCGCACGGCTGCCAGGCCGGCCTGGTGCTGAACCCGGCCACGCCCATCGACGTGCTGGACTGGGTGCTCGACGATCTCGACATGGTGCTGCTGATGTCGGTCAATCCCGGATTCGGCGGGCAGAGCTTCATCCCGTCGGCGCTCGACAAGCTGCGCCGCGTGCGCGCGATGATCGACCGCAGCGGCAAGCCGATCCGGCTGGAGATCGACGGCGGCGTCAAGGCCGACAACATCGCCGAGATCGCCGCGGCGGGCGCCGATACGTTCGTCGCCGGTTCGGCGATCTTCAATGCACCCGACTACGCCGACGTGATCGGCAAGATGAAAGCGGCCGTCAAAGGAGTGAGGACCGGATGAACACCTGCGACCTGTGCGATCTCCATGACGCGCAGGTGCGCGTGCTCGACCTGCCGCTGCGCGATTTCGGCGGCCGCCTGGCCTTCAACGGCCTGGTCAGCACGATCCGGGCCGCCGAGGACAACTCGCGTGTCCGCGAGGCCGTGGCGGAGCCCGGGCAGGGCAGGGTGCTGGTGATCGACGCCGGCGGGTCCACCCTGCGCGCGATGCTCGGCGACCTGCTCGCCGCGAAGGCGTCGGAGAACGGATGGGCCGGCGTGGTCGTGTTCGGCGTGATCCGCGACAGCGGTGCGATCGGCGGACTGAACCTTGGCGTCAAGGCGCTGGGGACGTGCCCGCGCAAGACCGACAAGCTGGGCGAAGGCGAACGCGACGTCGACGTGGAGTTTGGCGGCATCCGCATCCGCCCGGGCGACTGGCTGTGCGCGGACGAGGATGGCGTGGTCGTGGCCGATACCGACCTGCGCTGAGCAGGGCCCTGACCGCATTGCCAATGAAAAGCGGCAAGCCGTTGCCGGCTAGCCGCGGAATAATTGGAGGCAATCCAGCCTCCGCCCGTCGTCCCTGATATGGACTCCCATTCTCCGGTTCGTTGATGACGAATCAATGACGGCCTGCGCCCGTGACCCGCTGCAGTTCACGGCCCATTGCATGCACATTGCTAGCCTGCAGATCCGCTCCCTGCGAACCGGTCAATGTCCAATCCGCGCTGGTGCCTGCTGCTCAATGGAAAGTCCGCGGATGACGACGGCCTGCGCGATGCAGTCGCCACCATGCGCGCTCGCGGCATCGCACTCGATGTTCGCGTCACCTGGGAGCATGGCGACGCCAGCCGCTACATCGACGAGGCAATCGACGCGGGCGTGGACTGCATCGTTGCCGGCGGCGGTGACGGCACCCTGGGCGAGGTTGCCGGTGCGCTCGCGCAGCGCGTCACCGGGGCGCTGCAGTCGCCGTCGCTGGGGCTGGTGCCACTGGGCACCGCCAACGATTTCGCCGCCGCTGCGGGCATTCCCACGCAGCCGCTGGACGCCATGCTGCTGGTGGCGCAGGTACAGCCACGGCCGTTCGACATGATGCAGGTCGACGCCGACGGCGACCCGCGCTGGTGCGCGAACATGGCCAGTGGCGGCTTCGGCACCGATGTCACCGTCGAGACCAACGAGGGGTTGAAGCAGGTGCTCGGTGGTCTGGCCTACCTGGTGACCGGCATTTCGCGCCTGGGCCGGATCGATCCCGTCAGCGCACGCATCACCGGGCCTGGCTTCGCATGGGAGGGCGAGTTCATCGCCCTGGGCATTGGCAACGGCAGGCAGGCCGGCGGTGGCCACGTGCTGTGCCCGGACGCGCGCATCGACGACGGCCACCTCGACCTCACCGTGATTCCGCCGCTGTCGGGCGAGCTGATCGCGACCATGACCACGATGGTCAGCGAAGGGCGCGACGCCGCACTCGCCCGCCACGCCGTGCAGGCGCGGCTGGAAACGCTGGAGATCGACGCCGCGCAGCCGCTCACGCTCAACCTCGATGGCGAACCGGTGCAGGCAACGCACTTCAGCATTCGCTGCATGCCGGCCAAGCTCCGGATGCACCTGCCCGACGGTGCCTTCGGATCGGCCGACCCGACGCGTCGCGTCGCTTGCGCCGAGCCGGTACAGTAGGCGCATGAACCGCGCGCCGAAGACCCTCCGGGCGATCCCGAACTTCCTTGCTGCCGGCCTGGGCCGGGACTGGCGATGGTGGCCGCATGCCATCGCGACCGCCCCCTCGTCTTCCAAGGAATCTTTGCGTGACCTCTCCCGAACAGTTCCAGCAGCAGGCCGCTGACGGCCACACCCGCATCCCCGTCGTGCGCGAGGTCCTGAGCGATCTCGACACGCCGCTGTCGGTCTATCTCAAGCTCGCCGACGGCCCGCACACGTACCTGTTCGAATCGGTCGAAGGCGGCGAGCGCTTCGGTCGCTACTCGATCATCGGCCTGCCGGCGCAGCGCGTGTACGCGTTCGCCGGGCACACGCTGTTTGTCACCGAAGACGGCGAGCTGGTCGAAAGCCGGGTGGTCGACGATCCCTTCGCCGAAGTCGAGCGCCTGCGCGCCGCCCACAGCGTGCCGAAGATTGCGGGTCTGCCCGGCTTCACCGGTGGCCTGGTCGGCTGGTTCGGCTTCGAGTGCATCCAGTACATCGAGGCGCGGCTGGCCGCGCACGACCCGGACGGACAACACAAGCCCGACGAACTCGGCACGCCCGACATCCTGCTGATGCAGAGCGACGAGCTGGCGGTGTTCGACAACCTCAAGGGCCGGCTGTACCTGATTGTCCACGCCGACCCGCAGGAACCGCGCGCGCTGGCCCGCGCCAACCGCCGCCTGGACGAGCTCGAACATCGCCTGCGCCAGGGTGGGCCGGGTTATCCGGAGACGCTGGAAGGTCGCGCGCTGGACGAAGCCGATTTCGTCTCCGGCTTCACCCGCGAAGGCTTCATCGCCGCGGTCGAGAAGTCCAAGGAATACATCCGCGCCGGTGACATCTTCCAGGTGGTGCTGAGCCAACGCCTGTCGGTGCCGTTCCTGGCGCGTCCGGTGGACGTGTACCGCGCACTGCGCGCGCTGAACCCGTCGCCGTACATGTACTTCCTCGACGTCGGCGGCACCCAGGTCGTGGGCAGCTCGCCGGAGATCCTGGTGCGCCTCCAGGACGGCCAGGTGACGGTGCGGCCGATTGCCGGCACGCGTCCGCGCGGTGCCACGCCCGAAGAGGATGCGGCGCTGGAGGCCGAGTTGCTGGCCGATCCGAAGGAGCGCGCCGAGCACCTGATGCTGATCGACCTGGGCCGCAACGATGTGGGCAAGGTGTCCGAGGCGGGCACGGTGCAGGTCGGGGAGCAGTTCGTGATCGAACGATACAGCCACGTCATGCATATCGTCAGCGAAGTCACCGGCACGCTGAAGCCTGGCCTGAGTTATGCCGACGTGCTGCGCGCGACGTTCCCCGCCGGCACGGTCAGTGGCGCGCCGAAGATCCGCGCGCTGGAAGTGATCGCCGAACTGGAACCGGTCAAGCGCAACGTCTACGCCGGTTCGATCGGCTACCTGGGCTGGAACGGCGATGCCGACACCGCCATCGCCATCCGTACCGCCGTCATCCAGGACGGTCGCCTGCACGTGCAGGCCGGTGCCGGCATCGTCTACGACTCCGACCCCGCCAAGGAGTGGGACGAGACGATGAACAAGGGGCGCGCGCTGTTCCGCGCCGTGGCGCAGGCGGCCAAGGGACTGTGACGCACGTCGCCGCCTGCTCCGCCTGACGCGGTTCATCTTCGAGATCGGGCCTGTCGCGCTGTCCTCATCGGCGCGATCACAACGTTTTATTCACAAGCGAACCGGTATTCACTGGTCACGTGATGAGTGGTTACGGGCCGGGCGGCACACGGCCTTGGGGATCATCCCAGGGGACCCGGATCCATGGGAGCAAGCCAACGGGCAGGAGGCGGCGATGCAACTCGTCCATGACAACCTCGTTCAATCCCGGTTTTCGAACACGTTCCCACGCACGGTCGAAATGATCTGCCCGAGCTGCCTGAAAGAGGCGGTCTTCGAGGCAAAAACCTGGCAGGAGCATGGCCGGCAACTGGCCGCCAGCGAGCTGACCTGCTCGCGTTGCGAGGAGGACGTGCTGTTCGTGCAGTTGCTCGAGGGTGACAGCACGAGCAAGCAGGGCGGATTGTTCTGTTATCCCGGTCCGGCCGGTCGCGAACCGATGTCGGGCGTGGAGCACCTGCAGACGTTGTCGGCGCCACTGGCACGCAGTTATGAGTCCGCACTCAAGCTCTACAACCGTGCCGAGTGGGGCGCCACCGCGCTGACCGTGCGCCATTTGCTGGCCGGCCTTGCCGCACGCCTGTTGAGCGAGGACCGGCGCGACCAGACCCTGACGCAGAACCTGGAGGCGCTGCCGAAGGAGACCGATCTGGCCCGGCCGCTGCAGGACATCGCGCAACTGCTGGCACCGGGCGGGACGTTCGGCCGCCAGTTCGAGGACGAGGCGACGATCGACAAGGTCAGTGCCGACCTGCTGCTGGAACTGGCCGAGCAGCTGATCTCCTACCTGGTCGTGTTGCCCGGGACGATGACCGACCTGAAGGGCCGCATCGCGACCGCACCGATTCCGATCCGCAGGAGCAGTGGCGTCGGCTGAGCCACGCGACTGTTCCAGCCCGGTCGGCCCCGCGCCAAACATTACCGATTGTTCATGCTCCGGAAAGATCGGCGACAGACGCCTGCGCGCAATCTGTCCCTGCGATGGGGAGCGACCCCACCGTCAAGAGAGATTCCCACTAAACGTCCTCGTCAACGTACCTTCAGGAGTCACGCAACCATGAACATCCGCAAGTCACTGTTCGCCGTCGCGCTCACCGCCATGGCCGGTTCCGCACTCGCCGCCACGCCGGCCACCACGCCGGCAGCACCGGCCAAGACCTCGGTCAGCAAGCAAAAGCACGCCACCAAGGCCGACACCAAGAACGCCGCCCAGGGCAAGACCAGCGACGGCAAGAAGATCTGATCGGCTGCAACCGTCGGCAATAACCGACCCACCATCCCCCCGGAGCCCGTGTGCAAGCGGGCGGATACCCCGTCGAGGCGCTTCGGCGGGGTATCCTTTTTTGCATTGCCGGAGCGAGCGCATGCGAGTCCTGCTGGTCGAAGACGATCCCCACACCGCCGCCTT
>DATDBI010000157.1:0-27123 GCA_036524915.1 Lysobacter sp.
CATCATGTTATAGACGCGCAACTGCGCGTTGCCTAACTAAACGACGAGGATATAAACCATGACTTTCAACAAGGCGCTGATCGCCCTGGCTATGGGCCTGGCCCTGGCTGCTTGCTCGAACCAGAAGCAGGCTGACGAAGCCGCCACGGACGCCGCCGCTGCTTCGACCGAAGCCGCTGCTGCTGCCGACACCGCTGCTGCCACCGGCGACGCCGCTGCTGCTGACGCTGCCCAGGCCGCTGCTGACACCGCTGCTCAGGCTGCTGACGCCGCCGCTGCTTCGGCTGACGCTACCGCCGCTGCAACCGCTCCGGCTGCTGCCGACGCTGCTGCTGACGCCGCTGGCCAGGCCGCTGACGCCGCCACCCAGGCTGCTGACGCTGCCGGCCAGGCTGCTGACGCTGCCAAGGAAGAAGTGAAGAAGTAATCACTTTGGGCAAGCAATTGCCCAAGTGTCTACTCTCACAGGAAGAGCCGCCGGGATTCCCGGCGGCTTTTTCCGTAGTGACGTTCCAACCGGTGGCAAGCATTGCACTGGAAGTCACGCAGTAAGAAGTAAGCTCCACCGCGGTCAAGTGAACGAACGGCCCGGCCGTAACCACAGGGGCGCCGGCGTTGCCTGATCTGGGTTGATGGTGATTTTTCTACCTGGCAGTTCTCGAACAAAACCTCGGAGAGACTCATGAACACCAAGCTCTATGTTGTCCTGGCCGCCGCCGTCCTTGCACTGTCGGCCTGCCAAAAGACCGAAACCACGCAGACCGAAGCCGCCGAAGCCGCCAACGCCGCTTCCCAGGCTGCCGATGCCGCCTCCACCGCCGCCACCG
Organism: Lysobacter sp.; assembly: GCA_036524915.1. Taxonomy (GTDB): domain Bacteria; phylum Pseudomonadota; class Gammaproteobacteria; order Xanthomonadales; family Xanthomonadaceae; genus Lysobacter_J. Next base: position 828 of record DATDBI010000157.1, read on the forward strand.
AAAGCGCTGAAGCCGCTGCCGCCGCGACCGACGCCGCCGCTGCCCAGGCCGGTGCCGCAATGGACAAGGCCGCCGAGTCCACCGCCAACGCAGCTTCCAATGCTGCCGCCGGCGCCGCTGCCGCCACGTCCGATGCTGCCCAGGCCACGGCCGACGCTGCGGAGAAGGTCGCCGACAAGGCCGACAAGGCTGCGGAAGAAGCGAAGAAGTAATCGCGGATTCATTCGCACGATTTCGAAAGGCCCGCGCAAGCGGGCCTTTCTTTTTGAGGCCCCTCAGCCGGCGCGGTTGGCCGCATGCCGGCCTTTGTGGTCTGATGCCGCATCCTTCGCACCCCTTGCATCGATGCCCGCACTCACCTCCCACATCGATCCGCGCTCGCAGGATTTCCAGGACAACGTCGCCTACCACCGCGCCCTGGTCGACGAGCTTGATGCCCGCCTCGCCCGCGCCGCCGAAGGTGGCGGCGAGAAGGCGCGTGCGCGCCACACCGAGCGCGGCAAGCTGCTCGCGCGCGATCGCGTCACCGCCCTGCTCGACCCGGGCTCGCCCTTTCTCGAAATCGCCCCGCTCGCAGCCGAGGGCATGTACGACGATGCCGCGCCGGCAGCCGGCATGGTCTGCGGCATTGGCCGGGTGATGGGACAGGAAGTGGTGATCGTCGCCAACGACGCCACGGTCAAGGGCGGTACGTATTTCCCGATGACGGTGAAGAAGCACCTGCGCGCGCAGGAGATCGCGCGCGAGAACCACCTGCCCTGCGTGTACCTGGTCGACTCCGGTGGCGCGTTCCTGCCGCTGCAGGACGAGGTGTTCCCGGACAAGGAACACTTCGGCCGCATCTTCTACAACCAGGCGCGGCTGAGCGCGGAGAACATCCCGCAGGTCGCCGTGGTCATGGGCTCGTGCACCGCCGGCGGCGCCTACGTGCCGGCGATGTGCGACGAGTCGGTCATCGTGCGCGAACAGGGCACGATCTTCCTCGGCGGCCCACCGCTGGTGAAGGCCGCCACTGGCGAAATCGTCGATGCGGAAACGCTCGGCGGCGCCGACGTGCACACCAGCGTCTCGGGCGTGGCCGATCACTTCGCCGAGGACGACCGTCACGCGCTGCAGATCGCACGCGACATCGTCGCCACCTTCAACCGCCGCAAGGTGCTGCCGGTCGCGGTGCAGGCCTCGCGCGAACCGATGTATCCGTCCAGCGAGCTGTACGGGATCGTGCCGAAGGACACGCGCCGCCCGTTCGACATCCGCGAAGTCATCGCCCGTGTCGTCGACGGCAGCGACCTGCAGGAGTTCAAGGCGCGCTACGGCAAGACCCTGGTGACCGGCTTCGCCCATCTGCACGGCTATCCGGTCGGCATCGTCGCCAACAACGGCATCCTGTTCGCCGAGAGCGCGCTCAAGGGCGCGCACTTCATCGAGTTGTGCAACCAGCGCGGGATCCCGCTGGTGTTCCTGCAGAACATCACCGGCTTCATGGTCGGCCGCAAGTACGAGAACGCCGGCATCGCCAAGGACGGGGCGAAGATGGTGACGGCGGTCGCGTGCTCGCACGTGCCCAAGTTCACGGTGGTGATTGGCGGCAGCTTCGGCGCCGGCAACTACGCCATGTGCGGCCGCTCCTATGGCGCGCGCTTCCTGTGGATGTGGCCGAACGCGCGCATCTCGGTGATGGGCGGCGAGCAGGCGGCAAGCGTGCTGGCCACCGTCAAGCGCGATGGCATCGAGGCCGCCGGCAAGATCTGGTCGGCGGACGAGGAAGAAGCCTTCAAGGCACCGATCCGCGATCAATACGAAAGCCAGGGCAACCCGTACTACGCCACTGCCAGGCTCTGGGACGACGGCATCATCGATCCGGCCGACACCCGTCGCGTGCTCGGTCTTGGGTTGTCGGCCAGCCTCAACGCGCCAATCGAGCAACGCACTCGCTTCGGCGTGTTCCGGATGTAATTCGTCATTGAAGGGCGACTGGGGCCAATTCAGGCAGGTGATCGTCAGATAAACGGAACGAGCAGGGTGATGATTGGGTGAGCCGCGTCACACCGATGATGGAAGACCGCCAGTAGCCTCGACTGGTTGCACTCCCGTTGTGTTTGGTTCGTTGGTTTTGAACCGCGCTGCTTCTCCCGCCCAACATCAGGAAGTCCGTGTCATGGCGATCTTCAATTCCCCCCCCTCGTCCGTCCCCAAGCAAAACCCGCCGCCGGCGCAGCCGGAATCGGCTCTGACCAAGGAGCCCGATGTGCGCAATGAAATTTCCTTCGGTTCCACCGCTGCACCCAAGCCCGCTGCCGCCCCGGCCCCGCGCCCGGCCGAACGCGAGGGCAAGGAGTCGCTCATCGCCGCCGACCTGTCCATCGAAGGCAAGATCCAGGGTGCGGGCCACATCCGCATTGCTGGCCGTTTCAAGGGTGACGTGCACGTCGAAGGCGACCTGACGATCGAAGTCGGCGCCAAGGTCAACGGTGGCGTGCGTGCGCGCAAGGTCATCATCGCCGGCGAGCTCGAAGGCAACATCGAATCGGCGTCGCGTGTCGAGCTGCTCGAAGGCGGCGTGGTGGTTGGCGACGTCAAGGCCGGTGCGGTCACGGTCGCTGCCGGTGCGCGCATGCGCGGTCAGGTCGAGTTCGGCTGGGACGAGAAGGACTCGGCCAAGGCCAACGGCAAACTCGAAAAGTCTGACAAGGCCGACTTCAACAAGGCGGAGGCGAGCACCGCCGCATGAGTTCCGTTCGCCCCGGCACACCCGGTGCGACGCGCATCTGCCCGCATTGCAAGACGAAGATCCTGGACAGTGCCACCGTCTGTCCGTCCTGCAAGCACCACCTGCGCTTCGACCCCGATGCAGTGGAGTCCGCCAAACAGCGGTCGGTGCCACTGCGCGTGGAAGGAACGATCAAGCCTCCGCCAGGCGACAACGCCCTGGAGTATTCGGTGGTGCTGACCATCCGCAATGACGAAGGCGTCGAGATCGATCGCCAGGTCATGGGGGTGGGGGCGCTCTTCGCTGGCGAAGAGCGCTCCTTCACCCTCGAAGTCGAAGCGGTGGAGATCAAGGGCTATCGGGCCGGACGCGGACGCGGACGCCACTGACGTCATCGGGCCTGCAGCCCGGGTAAGCAAAGCGCATCCGGGCGAACGCTGGCGCTAACCCGGGTGGGCTTCGCTTACCCGGGCTGCGGTTTTTGCCTAGTGCTTTCTTGGCGCCGGATCGCAGCTGTTGCATCCGCCGCATGACGCGTCGCCCAGGCTTGCCGGCGGCGCTATCCAACGCCCCAGCGCGCGCAGCCATGCCGGTCGCCCATCGCGCACCATCGGCACTGCCAGCGCAACCCGCAACCGGCGCACGGCATTGGGGAACTGGCGCCGCGCCACAAAGCCCGCGCTGATCACCACCGCCACGGCGATGACCAGGTACTGCGCGAGCAGGCCGGTGTCCACAGTCACCCCGCTCCCAGCGCCACGGCGATCTGGTAGGTCAGCATCGAGGCCAGGTAGGCCAGTGCGAACAGGTAACCGGTGCTGATCGCCACCTGCTTCCAGGAGTTGGTCTCGCGCTTGATCGTCGCCAGCGTCGAGATGCACTGCGGTGCATAGATGAACCACACCAGCAACGACAGCCCGGTGGCCAGCGACCAACCGTGGGACACCACGGGAGTCAGCGCCTGGATGGCGGCGTCGTCATTGGCCACCGACAGCGCGTACACCGTTGCCAACGATGACACCACGACTTCGCGCGCGGCCATGCCGGGGATCAGCGCGATGCAGATCTGCCAGTTGAATCCCAGCGGCGCGAACACCGCAGTCATCGCATGGCCGATGCGGCCTCCGAAGCTGTAATCAATTTCCGGTCCGACGGCACCTTCGGGCGCACCCGGGAACGACAGCAGGAACCACAACAGGATCGTCAGCGCAAGGATGATGCCGCCGACGCGACGCAGGAAGATCCACGCGCGTTCCCACAGGCCGATCAGCAGGTCGCGCGGATGCGGGATGCGATACGACGGGAGTTCCAGCAGCAGCGCGTGCTCGCTCTTGTCGCGGCGCCACTTCTTCATCACCCAAGACACCGCCAGCGCGCTGAGGATGCCGGCCGCGTACAGGCCGAACAGCACCAACCCCTGCTGGTTGAGAATGCCGAACACCTGCTTCTGCGGAATGAATGCGCCGATCAGCAGCGCATACACCGGCAGACGCGCCGAGCAGGTCATCAACGGCGACACAAGGATCGTGGCCAGACGGTCGCGCGGATCCTGGATCGAGCGCGTGGCCATGATCCCCGGCACCGCGCAGGCGAAGCTCGACAGCAGCGGAATGAACGAACGGCCCGAGAGCCCCGCCGCCGACATCATCCGGTCGAGCAGGAACGCAGCGCGAGGCAGGTAGCCCGATTCCTCGAGCGCGAGAATGAAGGCGAACAGGATCAGGATCTGCGGCAGGAACACCACGACGCTGCCGAGGCCGGCGATGATTCCTTCAACCAGCAGACTGCGCAGCGGCCCCTCGGGCAACAACGCGCCGACCATGTCACCGAACGCGCCAGTCCCGGCCTCGATCAGATCCATCAGTGGTGTCGCCCAGGCAAAGACCGCCTGGAAGATCAGGAACATCACCACTGCCAGCGACAACAGCCCCAGCACCGGGTGCAGCAGCCAGCGGTCGAGCGCATCGTCGATCTCGGCGGTGCGGCGCGGCATCGTCACGGCCAGCTCGAGCAGGCGGCGGGTTTCGGCGTGCAGCGCGTCGGCGTTGTCGGCGAGGTTGGCAGGCAGGTGCGCACGCGGCTCGTGCAGCTTGTCGGCGACGCTGTCGAGCATCGCCACCAGATCGCGCGCGCCACCGCTGCGCACGGCAATGGTAGGCACCACCGGCACGCCGAGCTCGCGCTCGAGCACGGCCAGGTCGATGTCGATGCCGCGACGCTTGGCCGCGTCCATCATGTTGACTGCGACCACCATCGGCCGGCCCAGCTCGCGCACTTCCAGGGCGAAGCGCAGGTGCAGGCGCAGGTTGGTCGCATCGACCACGCACACCAGCACGTCCGGCGCCGGCTCGCCCGGGTAGAAGCCGCGGCAGAGGTCGCGCGTGACCGCCTCGTCGAGGCTGGCGGCGTGCAGGCTGTAGGCGCCAGGCAGATCGAGCACCGCGTAGTGGCGACCGGACGGCGCATGGAATCGGCCTTCCTTGCGCTCGACGGTCACGCCGGCGTAATTGGCGACCTTCTGACGGCTGCCGGTCAGCTGGTTGAACAGCGCCGTCTTGCCGCAGTTCGGGTTGCCGACCAGGGCGATACGAAGGGTCTGGGCGGCACTCATGCCTGGCTTCCTTCCGGGTCATGGCCATTGATGCGCTTGCCTTCGGCTGCGGCCTGCACGCGGATGCGCGCGGCTTCGCTGCGGCGCAGGGCGAAGCGGGTGAAGCCGATCTGCACCAGCAACGGCTCGGCGGCGATCGGGCCGGCGGCCATCACTTCGACCCGTTCGCCGTGGACGAAGCCGAGTTCGCGCAGGCGGCGCGCGATCGAATCGTTCGGCGTGTGGTCCTCCACGCTTTCGACGGTGGCGGCGGTACGGCGTGGCAATTCGGACAGCTTCAAGGTTCACCTGCAAGCCGGCCCGGGAGTCAGAAACGGGCCAGGCGCCAAATGGGAATTGTTCTCAATTCTACACCACCGCCCGCGAACGCACGGCACCAGCGGGCCACCGGCTATGATTCGCCACAGTCCAACAAGCCCAGGCCGATGACCCACCCCCTGCTCAACCTGCGCGAAGGGGCCGTCGCCCGCCTGCGCCTGAACCGACCGGACCTGCACAACGCCTTCGACGCGATGACCATCGCTGCCCTGACCGGCGCGCTGGAAGCGGTCGCCGCCGACGACAGCGTACGAGTGGTCGTGCTGGAGGGTGAAGGCGCTTCTTTCTCGGCCGGTGCCGATCTCAACTGGATGCGCGGCATGGCCGCCGCCAGCGAGGCCGAGAACCGCGCCGATGCGCTCGCCCTCGCCCGCCTGATGCGCACCCTCGACGAGCTGCCCAAGCCGACCATCGCCCGCGTGCACGGGGCGGCATTCGGCGGCGGCGTCGGCCTGGTCGCCTGTTGCGACATCGCCATCGCGGCACCGGAGGCGAAGTTCGGCCTGACCGAGAGCAAGCTGGGCCTGCTGCCGGCGGTGATCTCGCCGTACGTGATCGAGGCCATTGGCGCACGCCAGGCACGGCGCTGGTTTGCCACCGCGGAAATCTTCGATGCCGCCACGGCCCTGCAGATCGGCCTGGTGCACCAGGTCGTCCCGGCGGCCGAACTGGACACGGCCCTGCAGCGCCAGGTCGACCTGCTGCTCAAAGCCGGCCCCATCGCCTCGGCCACGGCCAAGACGCTGATCCGACGCGTCAGCGGCGAGCGCGACCGTGACCGCCTCGATGCTGAAAACGCCACGCTGATCGCTGGCCTGCGAGTATCCGGGGAAGGCCAGGAAGGCCTGGGCGCCTTCCTCGACAAGCGCAAGCCGCGCTGGGTTCCCTGAAACCACCCCACGAAGCCCTCCCCGCGGGATGTGGCTTCTTTGAAGGAGTGCTTGACGTTGTTCGACAAGATCCTGATTGCCAATCGCGGCGAGATTGCCTGCCGCGTGATCCGCACTTGCCGACGCCTGGGCATCGCCACGGTTGCGGTGTACTCGCAGGCCGATGCCGATGCGCAGCACGTGCGCCTGGCCGACGAGGCCTGGCCAATCGGCGGGCCGCGGCCCAATGAAAGCTATCTGCGCGGCGATGCGATCGTCGAGGTCGCGCTGAAGTCGGGCGCACAGGCGATCCATCCCGGCTACGGCTTCCTCAGTGAGAACGCCGACTTCGCCGATGCGGTCGCAGCGGCGGGGCTCGCCTTCATCGGCCCCAGTGCCGCGTCGATGCGCAAGATGGGCAGCAAGGCCGGCGCCAAGGAACTGATGCATGCCGCCGGCGTGCCGGTCGTGCCCGGTTATACCGGCCAGGATCAATCGCCGGACGTGCTCCAGCGCGAAGCCGACGCGATCGGGTACCCGTTGATGATCAAGGCCGCGCACGGCGGCGGCGGCAAGGGCATGCGCATCGTTCGCGACAGCGGCGAGTTCGCGGCGAACCTGGAAAGCTGCCAGCGCGAAGCGCGCAACGCCTTTGGTCGTGATCGCGTGCTGCTGGAGCGCTATGTCGAGCGCCCGCGCCACATCGAGATCCAGGTGTTCGGCGACAGCCACGGCCACACCCTGCACCTCAACGAACGCGAATGCTCGGCGCAGCGGCGCTACCAGAAGGTGCTCGAGGAATCGCCCTCGCCGTTCCTCTCACCGCAGCTGCGCGAGGAGATGGGCGCGGCCGCGGTGCTGGCCGCGCGTGCCATCGACTACGTGAATGCCGGCACCGTCGAGTTCATCGTCGGCCAGGATGCCCATGGAAAGCCGGGCGGCTTCTACTTCATGGAGATCAACACGCGGCTGCAGGTCGAACACCCCGTCACCGAGTTCGTCACGGGCCTGGATCTCGTCGAATGGCAGCTGCGGGTCGCCGCCGGCGAAGCGCTGCCGCTGGCACAGGACCAGATCGCCCAGCAAGGGCACGCCATCGAAGTACGGTTGTACGCCGAAGACCCCGATGCCGGATTCCTGCCCGGCTCCGGTCGCCTCGAGCGCCTGCGCCTGCCCTACGCCGACGAGCATGTGCGCATCGACTCGGGCGTGATCGAGGGCGACACCGTCACGATCTTCTACGACCCGATGATCGCCAAGCTCATCGTCCATGACGCCGACCGCCCACGTGCCCTCGCCCGCATGCGCGCGGCGCTGGCGCAGTGCGACATCGCCGGACCGAAGTCGAACATCGAGTTCCTCGAGCGGCTGGTGCGCCACCCGGCCGTGGTCGAAGGCCGCATCGACACCGGCTACCTGGACCGTCACCTCGACGAGTTCCTGCAGGCCGGCAGCGACGCCCCGGCCGACGACAGCGACCAGGACCTGCTCTTGGCCGCCGCCACCGCGCAACTGCTGTCCCAGGAGCGCCAGACCCGCGAGCGCGCCGGCGCCTCCACCGACCCGACCTCGCCCTGGGCCATCGCCGACGGCTGGCGCCTGGGCCATGGCAGCCGCCGCAGCCTGGCCTTCCTGCAGGGCGAGCAGCGCCTTGAACTGCACGCCCAGGGCAGCGGCGGCAGCTACCGCATCGAGCACCTTGGCCACATCCACACGGTCGAAGGCGCCCGCAGCGAGGCCGGCGACGCCCTCAGCCTGCGCATTGACGGTCGTGGCCGCCGCTTTACGTTGGCTATGGATGCGGCCGGGACCGAAACCGCCCGGGAAGGGGGTCAGCGAATCGTCGTCCATGACGGCGGGCGTCGACTCCGTCTTCAGGCGGTGCCGATGTATCGTCCTGAACGAAGCGGTGCCGCAGGTACCGGGAACCAGCTGGTCGCTCCGATGCCCGGGCGGGTGGTGCTGGTCAAGGCGGCAGCGGGCGACGAGGTCGAAGCCGGACAGGAGCTGATGGTGATCGAGGCGATGAAGATGGAGTTGAGCCTCAAGGCGCCGCGCGCCGGCACGGTTGCCGAAGTGCGCGCGGCCGCGGGCGACTTCGTCGAGGCCGACGCCGTGCTGGTTGCGCTGGTGTCATGAAGCACTCGGTCCGCATCGTCGAAGTGGGCCCACGCGATGGCCTGCAGAACGAGAAAACCAGCATCGCCACCGCCGACAAGATCGAACTGATCGATCGACTGTCGGCGACCGGCCTGCGCAGCATCGAGGCAACCAGCTTCGTCAGCCCGAAGTGGGTGCCGCAGCTGGCCGACGCCGCCGACGTCCTGGCAGGCATCCATCGCCGCCCGGGCGTTCGCTATCCGGTGCTGGTGCCGAACGAACAAGGCTATGCCCGCGCCCGCAGCGCCGGCGTCGAGGAGATCGCGGTGTTCACCGCCGCGTCCGAGGAATTCAATCGCCGCAACATCAACGCCGGCATCGACGAATCGCTGCAGCGGTTCGCACCGGTGATGGAACGCGCGCGCGCCGATGGCGTTGCGGTGCGCGGCTACGTTTCCACCGTGCTCGGTTGCCCGTACCAGGGCGATGTGCCGCTCGCCGACGTCGTGCGCGTCGCGCGGGCCCTGCACGACATGGGCTGCTACGAGGTATCGCTCGGCGACACGATCGGCGTCGGCACGCCCGGCAAGGCGCGGGCAATGCTGCTGGCGGTCGCCCAGGAGATTCCGATCGACGCCCTCGCGGTGCACTTCCACGACACCTACGGCCAGGCGCTGGCCAACATCCTTGCGTGCCTGGAAGAAGGCGTGGCGGTGGTCGACGCCGCGGTCTCCGGCACCGGTGGCTGTCCTTATGCCAAGGGCGCGAGCGGCAACGTCGCGTCCGAAGATGTGGTCTACATGCTGCACGGACTGGGCATCGAAACCGGTGTCGACCTGCCCGCACTGGCAGACACCGGACGCTGGCTCGCGGCCCTGCTGGGACGCGAAACCGGCAGCAGAGTCGGCAAGGCGCTCTCGGCCTCATGACGCGCAAGTCGCCAGCGACCACGCCCTCGCCATCGCCCGGACCCAGCGGTCCGGTCGACGCGGCGGCCACGCTGGCCGCCATCGACCAGGCGCTCGATCGCGACCGCAATCTGCCCGAAGCCACCCGGGCATTGCTGCAACAGGCGCGCGACGCGCTGGACCAGACATCCGCGCAGGTCGATGCGGAACGACTGCGTTATCGGGCACTGTTCGACGCCCTGCCCGACCCGGTCAGCATCATCGCCTGGGACGGCACCGTGCTCGATCTCAACCGCGCCGGACTTGAATCGTATCGGCGGCCGCGCGAGGAACTGGTCGGCCACCCGATCGAGACGATCAACCCCGACCTGCCCAAGGACCACATGGTCCCGGTGCTGGAGACACTCAACCGGGGCGGCAGCTTCCTGGTCGAGGTCACCAACATGCGCAGCGATGGCACGCGCTTCCCGGTCGAGGTCCACACCGGCCGGCTGGACTTCGACGGGCGCAAGGCGATGGTGGCGGTCGCGCGCGACCTCAGCAGCCGGCAGACCGGGCAGTTGCGCTACCGCGAACTGATGGAGGCGGTCGATCGCGGCATCATCATCCAGGATGCCGCCATGCAGATCGTCTACGCCAACGTGGCGGCGATGAAGATCCTCGGCGTCGGCCAGGACGAATCGGTCAACGACGCGCTGCGCCCGGAAAACTGGATGGTTGTCGACGAGCGCGGACGGCAGTTGCCGCCGGAGCTCTATCCCTCGCAACGCGCCATCCATACCGGGCGCATCAGCGAGAGCGCCGTGCTCGGCCTGTACCACCGTCCCAGCCAGCAACTGATGTGGCTGTCGATCACGTCGGTGCCGCAGTTCCCGCCTGGCGGCGACAAGCCGCACCAGGTCCTGTCGCTGTTCTCCGATGTCACCACGCTCAAGCGCGACAGCACGCTGTTCGATCGCGCGCAGGCCATGGCGCACATCGGCGGATGGGAATGGGAGGTGGGCCCGGACCGGTTGTACCTGACCGACGAGGCGCAGCGCATCCTTGGCCATCGCCCGGCACCGACGACGATCGAAGGCATGCTGGCCTGCCTGCGCAACCACGATCGCGAACGCCTGCGCGCGGCACTGGGCCAGGCGATTTCGTTCGGGCGCAATCTCGAACTCGAGGTCCAGGGCACGCGTGCCGATGGCCGCGGCTTCTGGCTGCGGGTGATCGGTGAAGCCGACGCCGCCGACCCGCTCAATTCGCGATTGACCGGCACGCTGCAGGACATCACCGAACGCAAGCACGACGAAGAAACGCTGCGCGTGCAGGCGCGCAGCGATCCGCTCACCGGCCTGCTCAACCGCGATGCGGTGCTGGCCGAACTGGAAAGCCGCCTCGACGATCCGCTGCGCGACACGCTGGCGGTGCTCTATGTCGACCTGGACCGCTTCAAGGTCGTCAACGACGTGCTCGGCCACGCCGCCGGCGATCGCCTGCTCGCGTCTGCCGGCCGCCGCATCCAGCGCGCAATCGGCAGCGAGGGCCTGATCGCGCGCTTCGGCGGCGACGAGTTCCTGATCATCTGCGACACCGGCACCGACCCTTCCCGACCGGAACGGCTCGCCGATGCCATCCTCGAGATCTTCGGTGACAGCTTCCGCCTCGACGGCGAGGAATTCAGCATCACCGCCAGCATCGGCATCGCCCAGGCCCCGCTCGACGGCGTGCGCTCGCAGCAGCTGATCCAGAGCGCCGACGTGGCGATGTACGACAGCAAGCGTCGCGGTCGCAACGGCTGGCAGGCGTTCACGCCGGAGCTGGCCGAACAGCAGTTGCATCGCCTGCAACTGGAGACGCACCTGCGGCGCGCGGTCAACAACGAGGAGTTCCACCTCGTCTACCAGCCGCAGGTGGACCTCACCACCGGCGAAATGGTCGCCGCCGAAGCCTTGATCCGCTGGCGCAACCATTCGCTGGGCGAGATCCGTCCGGACCGGTTCATCGACCACGCCGAAACCACAGGCGACATCGTCGGCATCGGCGACTGGGTGCTGCAGGAAGCCTGCCGGCAGCTGCGCGAATGGCAGGAAGGCGGCCTGGCGGTACCGCGCGTGGCGGTGAATGTGTCGTACCGGCAATTCCTCGGCGAGGACCTCGCCAGCAGCGTCAGTTCCGCCCTGGCCGAGTACGGCCTGCCAGGCACGGCGCTGGAGCTGGAATTCACCGAACGCGTGCTGATCGAAGACGCGCCCGACACCCTGCGCACCTTCGCCGCGCTGCGCGAGATGGGGGTGATGCTCACCATCGACGACTTCGGCGAGGGCTACAGCGCCCTGAACTACCTGCGCCGGCTCCCCATTCACGGTCTCAAGCTGAGCCAGTTGTTCGTCCAGGGCGTCCCGGACATCCAGTCCGACGTGGCGGTCTGCCAGGCCGTCGCCGGCATCGCCCGCAGCCTGGGCCTGGCACTGGTCGCCGAAGGCGTGGAAACCGAGCAGCACAGGGATTTCCTGTTGAAGCTGGGCGTGCGCATCGGCCAGGGCTTCCTGTTCGCGCCGGGGCTGATGCCCGACGAGTTGAGGCTGGTGTACCGGACTGCGGGAATGGCCAGGCAATAGGGCATCAGGCCTGCTGCGTCCGGTAAAATCCCGTCTTTCCGCGTCTTTGGACCAGCCCATGCAACTCGATACAGTCCGCGCCATCGTCACCGGCGGCGTCTCCGGCCTCGGCCTCGCCGTCGCCCAGCACCTGGTCGCCAAGGGTGGCAAGGTCGCCCTGTTCGACGTGAACGACGACAAGGGCGCTGCCGCCGTGTCCGCGCTCGGCGCCGACAAGGCCCGCTACTTCAAGACCGACGTCACCAGCGAGCCGGATGTCGCCGCGAATGTCGCCGCCGCCAGCGAGTTCCTCGGTGGCCTCAACGCCACCATCAACTGCGCCGGCATCCTCGGCGCAGGCCGCGTGCTGGGCAAGGAAGCGGCCATGCCGCTGGCGCAGTTCCAAGGCACGGTGATGGTCAACCTGGTCGGCAGCTTCAATGTCGCCAAGGCCGCGGCCGCACTGATGCAGCACAACGAAGCCGGCGTCGATGGCGAGCGCGGCGTGATCGTCAACACCGCATCGGTCGCCGCCTATGAAGGTCAGATCGGCCAGGCCGCGTATTCGGCATCCAAGGGTGGCGTGGTCGGCATGACCCTGCCGATGGCGCGCGAGCTGTCGCGCTTCGGCATCCGCGTGATGACCGTGGCCCCGGGCGTCTTCTGGACGCCGATGGTCGACGGCATGCCCGAATCGGTGCAGCAGTCGCTGGCCGCGACGATTCCGTTCCCGTCGCGCCTGGGCAAGCCGGAGGAGTTCGCCGACCTGGTGGCTTACATCCTTGGCAACACCTACCTCAATGGCGAAACCATCCGCCTCGACGGCGCCACGCGCCTGGCGCCGAAGTAACCATCACGACCACCGGCGCGCAGCGATCGCACGCTGCGCGCGCAACGACGACGACATATAGAAAGGTCCCGCATGAAAGCCTACGACGTAAAGAAGGGTAACGTTGTCGAATACAACAACGGCGTCTACCAGATCCGCGACATCGAGCGCAGCTCGCCGCAGGGCCGCGGCGGCAACGTGAAGTTCCGCTTCACCATGTACAGCGTTCCGGGCGGCACCAAGCTCGACGTCAGCATGGGCGGCGAGGACGAAATGAAGGAAGTCGAGCTCAGCCGCCGCCAGGCGACGTTCTCGTACAAGGATGGCGAAGCGTTCGTGTTCCTCGACGACGAGGACTACACCCCCTACACGCTCGACGCCGATGTCGTGGGCGACCTGGCCGGCTACATCGTCGCCGACCTGACCGGCTGCTACGTGCAGATCATCGACGATGCACCGGTGGCGCTGCAGCTGCCGCAGAGCGTGGCGATCGAAGTGATCGAAACGCCGCCGGAACTCAAGGGCGGCACCGCGACCAAGCGTCCGAAGCCGGCCAAGCTGTCGACCGGCATCGAGATCATGGTTCCGGAGTACATCGGCAACGGCGAGCGCGTGCTGGTCAACACCACCACCGGCGAGTTTGCCGGTCGCGCGGACTGACGATCGGCCGGTAGGTTGCGGCAAGCCTGAGCCCCGGGTGCGGCCGCCGGCGTTGCCCGGGCCACATGCTCACGGCAGGCGCATGCCGCCCTCGGCTTCGTGCAACGCACGCAGGCGCTGCCCCAGCAGGCCGTTGTTGGCGGCAATGCCATCGAGCAGTTGCCGCTGCGGGGGTGTCATCAGCTGCCGCGCTCCCTCCTCCACTTGCGCGCGCAGCTGTTTCAGCTGCGTGCGCCGGTGTTCGCTTTCAACGGCCAGGGCCTCACGTTCCCGGGCCTGCGGCAAGCCGTAACCTGGCCCGTCGAGCAATTGCGCCGGGCGACCGAGGTAGGCGCTCTCATCCAGCAGCTTTTGCAGCACCGCGACTTCGTCCCGATGCGCATGCGAACCCAGGTATCGCCGCTTCAACGCGTCCTGCACCTGCAGGCGCTGCCGGCGCAGCGCGGCCTGCTCGAGCAGCAACAGCGCCGCGCCGCTGCGCAGGTCCGTGCGTTCGATCCATGCGCGCCGCTGCGTCGGCTCAAGCGCCATCCAGTCCTCCACCCGCGCCTGCGGCAGGCCAAGCTGTCCCCGCGCCACCTCATACAGCTGCTGGAAGTGCGGGCGCAATGAGTCGAAGCGGTAACCCAAGCGCAGTGCCCGCGCCGGGTCATCGAACACCGCGTCATCGGCGATACCCGCCCGTTCGAGCCGATGCAGCACGCCGGCAGGCGTGATGCTGCCCAGGTCGGCGTCGGCCAGACGTGGCACACCGTCGTGCAGCAGCTTGTAGATTTCGACGGCGCAGTTGTTGCTGAGGAAGTAGTAGCGACCGTCGTAGCTCCAGTGCAGCTGCGCGACGCGCTCGAGAAGGCCGGCGATCTCGTCGCGCTGCAGGCGCAGCGGTGTCGAGCGCAGGCCGCGCAGTTCGACCTTGGTGTATTCGTCGACGACCTGGGTAAGCGGCAGCACGAACAGGCGCGACGGATAGCGGCCGGTCAGCCCGCGCCAGCTCGACAACTGCACATCGCCCACAAACGCACGGAACGACAGCACCAGGTGCTGGGACAGATCGAGGCGACAGTCCGGGCCCGGCGCCCTGCCCGGCGCGCATACAACCAGACGCAGCATGCTGTGGCCCCAGCGGCTCATCACCTGCTCATTGCTGTCGGCCAGCAGGTAGTCGACTTCATAGACGCGTTGGGGATCGAGCGAGGCCAGCGCATCAGCGCCATCGTTGTCGCCGGCGTCGGCATACACGAAGTCGTGCGTGCAGTCCGCCGCGCCGACGGGTGCATCCAGACGTTCGGCGAAATAGCGACTCAACGCCGGACGCCGGCAAGCGTAGCTGTGATCGAGCAGGAAGTATTCGAGGTTGACCGCGACGAACTCGGCCGGCGCGCTCAGTTCATAGCGATCCGGACTGCGGTCGACGAAACGGTTCTCGCGCCGTCCGGCCAGCTTCGTACCCAGGCGCGTCGCGCGGACCTGCCAGCCGGCCAGGTCGAGCAGGCGTGGATCGCGCGACAACATTCCGCCAGGCGCGGCGCGGTCGTACAGGTGGGCAAGCTCGTGCAGCAGCGTCGCCAGTGCGCGCTGCCTTGCGGCCTCGTCGCCGGCCACCATCGCCGTCAGCAGCGCGCGATCGAGCAGGATGTCGTTGCGGCCTGCGTGTCCGCTGACCCCCGTGCCGAGGGAGTCACTCCACTGCAGCCGGACCGCCCGATCGAGCGTGGTTTGCATGGCTTGCGGGAGGCGCGACTGCGCCTGTTGCACCAGTTGCTGTGTTGCTGAGACAGCGGGCGCGTCGAGGCCGCGCTCATCGGCGTGCAGCTGCAGCGCGGCCTGGGCCTGGCCGGCCCACAGCACCAGCATCAGGAGTGGCCAGGCCGCGAACCGGGCCCAACGGCCACGGCCGCAGCCGGTGTTCACAGGGCCAGGATGGCCTTGGCCAGTTCGATGTCGCTGGCCTGGGCTGCCTGCGGCACATGCTCGCGCAGGTGGCGCAATGCCGCCTCGAGCTGGGCACCGCGAATCGCCCCGTCACTGGCTACAAAACTGGCGGCATCGTCATGCGCGGCCAGCACGACCTTGTCATTGCCCGACGACGAGTCGGAGCTGGCGCTGGAAGCGGAACTGCCGCCTGCGGAGGTACCGGCGAAACTGGATGCAAGCGCAGCGGGCGCGGCGGCAAGCAGCGCAACGGCGAGCAGTACGGCGGGGGATTTCATCGGCGGCTCCTGGGGGAAGAAGGACCGGCAAAGATTACCCGCTGCCGCCCGCATAAGACACGATCCGTTCACGCGACGATAACGAACATTCACGAAGCGGCGCGCACCGCTGCACCAACGGCTACGGATCGAAAAGCTTGCCCGGATTGAGAACGCCGTTCGGGTCCAGCACGCGGCGGATTCCGCGCATCACCTCCACTTCCGCCTCGCTGCGCGTGCCCAGCAGATAGGGCTTCTTGACCAGCCCTATTCCGTGCTCGGCCGAGATGCTGCCGCCATGGCGCTCCAGCGCCTGCGCCAGCAGCTTGGTGACCTGCTCGCAATGGCCGACGAACTCGCTGTCGTCCATGCCCTCTGGCTTGAGCACGTTGATGTGCAGGTTGCCGTCGCCGATATGGCCGAACCAGACCACGTCGAACTGCGGGTACTCGCGGCCCAGCAACGCCTGGGTTTCGGCCAGGAAGGCCGGCATCGCCGAGATCCGCACCGACACATCGTTCTTGTACGGTCGCCAGTGCGCCAGACTCTCGGTGATGCCCTCGCGCAGGCGCCACAGCTGCGCGGCCTGCCCATCGCTCTGGCTGATGACGCCATCGCTGACCAGCCCCTGCTCGAGGCAGAACTCGAACGCCGCCATGGCCGCGGCTTCGCGCTGTTCGTCACCTACCGCAAACTCCGTAACCACGTAGTACGGATGCACTTCGTCGAATGGCTTCTGCGCGCCGTGCGCCAGGACGTGGTGCAGCGCGCGATCGGTGAAGAATTCGAACGCCTCCAGTGCCAGCCGCTCACGGAACGCGGCGAAGACCTGCATCAGCGTCTCGAACGACGGCAGCGCCAGCAGCATGACGTTGGTCGGTGGCGGTGCATCGGTCAGGCGCAACGTCGCTTCGACCACTATCCCGAGCGTGCCCTCCGAACCGACCATCAGCTGGCGCAGGTCGTAGCCGCTGGAATTCTTGATCAGCCCGCGGTTGAGTTCGAGCATGTCGCCCTTGCCCGTCACCACTGCCAGCCCGGCGACCCACTCGCGGGTATTGCCGTAACGGATCACGCGGATGCCGCCGGCGTTGGTGGCGATGTTGCCGCCAATCGAACAGGAGCCGCGCGCAGCGAAATCCACCGGATAGGACAGGCCGTGTTCGCGGGCCGCGTTGTGCACGGCCTCCAGCGGAATGCCCGCCTGCACGGTCAGGGTGCGATCGACAGCGTCGAAGGCGAGCACGCGGTTCATCCGTTCCAGGCTCAGCACCAGTTCGCCATGGGCGGCGACCGCGCCGCCGGACAGCCCTGTGCGACCGCCCGAGGGCACCACCGCGACTCCTTCCTCGTTGGCCCAGCGCACGATCATCTGCACCTCCTCCACCGAGGAAGGCAGCGCCACTGCCAGCGGCGCCGGCGTCCAGCGCCGGGTCCAGTCGCGGCCGTAATGGGCCATGTCGCCCGGGTCGGTGCTCAGGCGCAGGCCTGGAGCGCGGGCGGCAAGGCGATCCAGCGAGTCGGTCATCGGCGAGTCGGTCATCAGCGGGCCTGTGGTCGGAATTCTGCCCCCCCGCGCGGGGCGGTAGCAGGCACTTGGTAGCGTGCCAGCAGCCGCACCCCGGCGCCAGTGATGCAGCGCAGCAAACGGCCCCGATTTCTGAGATAGTCAGGCGCCACCCCACCCTCCTCGACACACCGTGACCCTGCAGACCTCTTACCCGAAGTCCGACATCCGCGTGCTGCTGCTGGAAGGGGTCGCCCCGACCGCCGTGGAGAGTTTCCGCAACGCCGGCTACTCACAGATCCAGACTTACGACAAATCCCTGCCTCCGGAACTGCTGCGGCAGGAGATCGCGGCCGCGCACATCCTGGGCATCCGCTCGCGCACGCAACTCGATGCCGACGTGCTGTCGCATGCGCGCCGCCTGATCGCGATCGGCTGCTTCTGCATCGGCACCAACCAGGTCGACCTCGACAGCGCCGAGTTGGCCGGCATCCCGGTGTTCAACGCGCCGTACTCCAATACGCGCAGCGTCGCCGAACTGGTCGTCGCCGAGGCGATCATGCTGATGCGCGGCATCCCGCAGAAGAACGCGCAATGCCATCGCGGCGGCTGGTCGAAGTCGGCCGCCGGCAGCCACGAAGTGCGCGGCAAGACCCTGGGCATCGTCGGCTACGGCCACATCGGCACGCAGGTCGGCGTGATCGCCGAAGCGCTGGGCATGCAGGTCATCTTCCACGACATCGAAACCAAGCTTTCGCTCGGCAACGCGCGTGCCGCCGCTGGCCTCGACGACTTGCTCACACGCAGCGACATCGTCACCCTGCACGTGCCGGAGACGGCGGCGACGCAGGGCATGTTCGGCGCGGCACAGGTCGCGCGCATGAAGCCTGGCGCGCACCTGATCAACGCGTCGCGTGGCACCGTGGTCGATATCGACGCGCTCGCCGCGGGGCTGGCGTCGGGCCAGGTCGGTGGCGCCGCGGTCGACGTGTTTCCGGTCGAGCCGCAGGGCAATGCCGATGCATTCGTGTCGCCGCTGGTCGGCATCGACAACGTGATCCTGACCCCGCACATCGGTGGCAGCACGCTCGAAGCGCAGGACAACATCGGCCTGGAAGTGGCGGCCAAGCTGATCCGCTACAGCGACAACGGCTCCACGCTCTCGGCGGTCAACTTCCCGGAAGTGACCCTGCCCGAGCACACAGGCAGCCTGCGCCTGCTGCACATCCACCGCAACGTGCCGGGGGTGCTGTCGCAGGTCAACGATGTCTTCTCGCGCCTGGGCGTCAACATCGACGGCCAGTTCCTGCGTACCCATCCCAAAGTCGGCTACGTCGTGATCGATGTCACCGCTACGCAGGCACAGGCGGCCCAGGTGCGTGACGAGCTGGCGCGGATCCCGGGAACGCTGCGGGTGCGCATCCTCTATTGAGGTCGCACTTCGTGCGGGAGCCCGCTTGTGGCTCCTGCATCAGGACGTCAGGGTTTGCGCGCCAGCCACTTGCGCGCCATGCGCTGCATCGATTCGTCGCTGCCCGAGTCGGCAAGGATGTCGTCAATCGAACGCCACGCCAGGTCGTGCGACTCGTCGCTGACGACGTAGTCCTCGCCGCCGCGCGCATGCACCACGTAGCGAACGTCGTAATGCCAGTGGCCCGGCACGTCGCCGCGCTCGGGGATCCAGTGCCGGTCGAGGTCGAACATCTGCGCTTCCACGTCCAGGTCGGTCAGGCCCGACTCCTCCTCTGCCTCGCGCAGCGCCACCCGGGCCAGGTCACGGTCGCCGTCGGCATGGCCGCCCAGCTGCAGCCAGCGCTCGAGCTTGCGGTGGTGCGTCAGCAGCACCCGCGTTCCGCTGCGGTCGACCAGCCAGGACGAGGCGGTGAAGTGACCACTGAGATGGATGCGTTCGAACACCGTTTCTGCAGATGAAAGAAAGCTGGCGAAGTCCTTTGCGACTTCCGCCTCCTGCGGCCAGCGCGTGAGGTATCCGGCGATGTCCGCAACGAGCAAAGTGATGGAAAGGTCGTCGTCGCTGGCCTGGTGGTCGGTATTCAACGGATATTGCCCGGGAAGGAATATGGCCATTTTAGGGCCTCTCCCCCGGGATTTGCCGACTCGCTTCAGGGCCTGAAAGCTGATTGCTTCCGACGCCACGCGAGAACTTTTCCCCCTACAGGTTTGAGACGTCTCCTATTCCTGCGCTGCGTTGCCGTGCGAGAGGCTCGGCAGCACAGGAGACAGGAGACTTCATGGACGAATCATCCTCACGCGGCCATGCCCGAAGCGCAGCCCGCACGCAACGCAACCTTTCCACCCGCTGGCCGGCGCTGATGCTGGCAGCCCTGGCTGCCGGCCATGCCCAGGCCCAGGCACCCGGTGACGATGCTATCCGGTTCACCGGCCCGCTGGTCAGTTCGTCGCCGCCGCTGCCCAAAGGCATGCTCAACGTCGAGCCGTACCTCATCAACACGCAGACCGTCGGCCTCTACGACAACGAAGGCGATCGCCACGACGTCGACGGCGTGGCGGACGACTGGCAGATCGCGGTGCCAATCCAGTACGGCGCCACCGACCGGCTCACACTCGGCGTCTCGCTCAACGCCTCCTACGCACCCGATCACGGCTCGCAGAGGCACGTCGTTGCCGGCGATACGCGGCTGTTCGCCTCCTGGCGGCTCGCACAGGGCACCGGCGCACATCGGCCGGCCCTGACGCTGTCGCTGCGCCAGAACCTCACCACCGGTCAGCACGACCGCCTGGAGACGCGCCGCAATCCGGTCGCCACCGGCAGCGGTGCCAACACCACGACGCTCGCGCTCGATGGCCAGGCCTTCTTCCTGCCACGCGGCCGCCTGCGCGGTCGCGCCGGAGTGGCCTGGCGATTGCCCGGTTCACGCGCGGGCCTGCACGGCGAGAGTGCCTATCGGACCCAGACCGGGTTCGAGGGCAATGCCGAACTGGGCCACGGCGTGGTGGCCAATCTCGGCGCCGAGTACAGCATCAACCCGAGCTGGGCGCTGGCCACCGATCTGGTCTACGAGTACGACGACGACGTCCGCGTGCGAGGTCGCACCGGCCAGGCCCAGGTCGACCTCACCCTGCCGTCGTCATGGCGGGTTTCGATCGCACCCGCCGCGGAATATCACTGGTCCGACAACACCGGCATGATCTTCGGCGCGCTGGTGTCACTCGATGGCCGCAACAGCGCGGCGATCGTGTCCCCCCAGGTCGCGATCAACATGGTGTTCTGACGTCGCCGCAATGCCGGCGCGGCCCGCACTGGCTGTCGCCGGCACCGCGCCGGCAAGGTTTCGCGTATACCTCACGGGCATTACGTTTCACGCTTGCCGCTTCTTTCCCGCGTGGGTTAAGGTGGCCCGCCCCCCACGGCCCATACGTTTCACCCGCCGCCTGAATGGGTGGCAGATCACATTTCAGGGGAATCAGATGTTCAAAAACCTCTTCATCACCAAGCCGGTGGAGCCCGCCGGGCACGTCGATGCCGGTGAGCCCGTAGAAGGCAGCCTGGAAGGCGAGGTCGTCCTCAAGCGATCCTTGACCGCCACCCAACTGGTGATGCTGGGTATCGGTGCCGTCATCGGCGCCGGCATCTTCGTATTGTCCGGCCACGCCGCCGCCGAGCATGCCGGCCCGGCCATCGTCCTGAGCTTCATCATCGCCGGCTTCGCCTGCGCCCTCGCCGGCCTGTGCTACGCCGAGTTCGCCGCGATGATGCCGGTCTCCGGCAGCGCCTACTCCTACTCCTACGCCACGCTGGGCGAGTTCGTCGCCTGGTTCATCGGCTGGAACCTGGTGCTCGAGTACATGTTCGCCGCGTCGACCGTCGCGGTCGGCTGGTCGGGCTACCTCAACAGCTTCCTCGAATACTTCCACATGGCCTTGCCGGCCTCGCTGGCAGCCGCGCCGCTCAACGTCGTCGACGGCAGCATCGTCTACACCGGTGGCCTGATCAATTTGCCGGCGGTGTTCATCGTCGCCGCGCTCAGTGGCCTGTGCTACGTCGGCATCACCCAGTCGGCAGCGGTCAACTCGGTGATCGTGGCGATCAAGGTCGTGGTCATCGTGTTGTTCGTGGCCTTCGCGACCAGCTACATCAACCCGGACAACTGGGTGCCGTTCATCCCGGAAAATGAAGGTCCGGGCAAATACGGCATGTCGGGCGTGATCCGCGGTGCGGCCGTGGTGTTCTTCGCCTACATCGGCTTCGATGCGGTCTCCACCGCGGCCGGTGAAGCCAAGAACCCGCAGCGCGACATGCCGATCGGCATCCTCGGCTCGCTCGTCATCTGCACGATCATCTACATCATCGTCGCCCTGGTGCTGACCGGCCTGCTGCCGTACCACCTGCTGAGCACGCCCAAGCCGGTTGCGACCGCGCTCGAGGCCTACCCGGCCCTGGGCTGGCTGAAGATGATCGTCGAGATCGGCGCCATCGCCGGCCTGAGCTCGGTGATCCTGGTGATGCTGATGGGCCAGCCGCGCATCTTCTACTCGATGGCGAAGGACGGCCTGATGCCGCCGATCTTTGCCAAGGTGCACCCGAAGTACCAGACGCCTTACATGGGCACGATCATCGTGGGCGTGTTCGCCTGCCTGCTGGCCGGCTTCCTGCCGATCGGCCTGCTCGGCGAACTGGTCTCGATGGGCACCCTGCTCGCCTTCGCCACCGTCTCCATCGGCGTGCTGGTGCTGCGCAAGAGCCGTCCGGACCTGCCGCGCCCGTTCCGCGTGCCGGCTGCCGCGATCATCTGCCCGCTCGGCGCGGCCGCCTGCCTTTACCTGTTCTGGCAGCCGTTCTCGGAGCATTGGCACCTGATGACCGGCTGGACCGCGATCGGCATGGCGATCTACTTCTTCTACGGATACCGTAACAGCAAGGTTCGCAAGGCCCGGCGCTGATCCGCTGAGGCAACTGCCAAGGCCGGCGGCAACCCCGCCGGCCTTGTTCGTTCAAGCCCGCTCCTCAAGAGCAGCTCCATCCAATGCCGGCCCCGCCGGACCTGGGAAGCAATAGATGTTCGGACAACTCTGGGCGACCAAACACCCCCATGCCAGCCATGCCGATGCGCAGGGGCTGGAGCTGCACCGCACGCTCGGCCCGTGGGGCCTGACCGCCCTGGGCATCGGCGCGGTCATCGGCGGCGGCATCTTCGTCATCACCGGCCAGGCCGCGGCGGACCATGCCGGCCCGGCCATCGTGCTGTCGTTCATCCTCGCGGCGATCTGCTGCACGTTCTGCGCGCTGGCCTACGCCGAGTTCGCGGCGATGGTGCCGGTCTCCGGCAGCGCCTACACCTACACCTACGCCACGCTCGGCGAACTGGCCGCGTGGTTCATCGGCTGGATGCTGGTACTCGAGTACGGCGTGTCCGCGTCGGCCGTCGCGGTCAGCTGGACCGGCTACTTCCTGAGCCTGCTCGACCACTTCGGCATACACCTGCCACAGGCATTGGTCAGCGCACCGCTGGATGCGCAGCTCAAGCCGACCGGGGCGATCGCCAACCTGCCCGCGGCCGGCATCGTGCTGCTGCTGACGTGGCTGTGCTACGTGGGCATCCGCAAGTCGTCGGCAATGAACATGGCGATGGTCGTGCTCAAGACCGGGCTGATCCTGCTGGTGATCTTCGCCGGCTGGAAGTACATCGATCCGGCCAACTGGCACCCCTTCATTCCGGCCAACGAAGGCCCGGGCAAGTACGGCTTCGAAGGCGTGCTGCGCGGTGCGGCACTGGTGTTCTTCGCCTACATCGGCTTCGAGGCGGTGTCGGTGGCGGCGCAGGAATCGCACAAGCCGCAGCGCGACCTGCCGATCGGCATGCTGCTGTCGCTGGCGATCTGCACGGTGCTGTACATCGCGATGGCCGCGGTCATGACCGGCCTGGTGCCGTTCGCGCAGCTGGGTACCGATGAGCCGGTGGTCACCGCGGTTGCCGCGCACCCGGAACTTGGCTGGCTGCGCGTGGTGGTGGAGATCGGCGCGCTGATCGGTCTGTCGTCGGTGGTGCTGGTGATGATCATCGGACAGCCGCGCATCTTCATGATCATGGCGCGCGACGGGCTGTTGCCGCCGCTGTTCACCAGGATCCATCCCAAGTACCGCACGCCGCACATCAACACCGTGATCACCGGCATCGGCATTGCGATCCTGGCGGCGTTGTTCCCGCTCGATGTGCTCGGCGAGCTGACCTCGATGGGCACACTGATCGCGTTCGCCGCGGTCTGCGGTGGCGTGCTGATCCTGCGCCGCACCCAGCCCGATCTGCCGCGTCCGTTCCGCATTCCGTTCGCCTGGGGCGTGTGCATCGCCGGCATCCTCAGCTGCCTGGCGCTGCTGTCGACGATGACCGCGCACAACTGGTTCCTGATGGTGATCTGGACGGCGATCGGGTTCCTGATCTACTTCCTGTACGGGTACAAACACAGCAAGCTCAAAAAGGGCTGATGTGAAAAAGGGCGCCGATGGGCGCCCTTTTTTTGCATGCGTGTGGTCGCCCGCTACAGCGCGTCGATGTCGCCAAGGGCGCGGATCAGTCTGCGCGCACGCTTGTCGGGCTTGCTCTCCGGGGCGCGGTAGCCGTTTCGTTCGGCGATGCGCTGTGCGCGAAACTGCTCGCGGGCCAGCCGCGAGGCGTCGCTTTCGGCATACAGGGTCTGGGCGGCGCTGGCGGGGCCGCGGGTGTCGCTGAGCGCGAGCACGGTGATCTCGAAGGTCTCTTCGCCGCGCGCAACACGCAGTGCATCGCTGACGCGCACCACCCTCGATGCCTTGGCGCGCTGGCCACCGACATCGACCTTGCCTGTCTCCACCGCCTGCTTGGCCAGGCTGCGGGTCTTGTAGAAGCGCGCGGCCCAGAGCCATACGTCCAGTCGCACTGCCTGCATCGGAACCGGTTGTTCTGTCACTCGGGTTTCCAGCCTGACGGCCACCTGTTCGACCACTGTGTCGGCTGAAGCATTATCGCCCAAGCAGGCCCTGGTTCGCGTGTGCAATCAGGCATGCAGCCTCTTCGCGGCGCCAGTGCTACCTTGCCGCCCTTCCCTTCGCCTGGTCCTGTGATGCCGCCCAAACAGCACAACCTCACCGAAGGTCCGATCGGCCGCAACCTCCTCGCCTTCGCGATGCCGATCCTGGCCGGCAACGTGGCGCAGTCCCTGAACGGTTCGGTGAATGCGGTCTGGGTGGGGCGCTTCCTCGGCGAAGAGGCACTGACCGCCACGGCGAATGCCAACAACATCATGTTCTTCCTGCTCGGGTCGGTATTCGGCTTCGGCATGGCGGCCACGATCCTGATCGCCCAGTCGATCGGTGCGCGCGACCTGGTCCAGGCGCGGCGCGTGATGGGCACCAGCGCGACGTTCTTCGTCGGCTTGTCGGTGGTGATCGCGGCGCTGGGCTGGTGGCTGTCGCGCTACCTGCTGGCGGCGATGGGCACGCCCGGGGCCTCGCTGCAGCTGGCCGAGGATTACCTGCAGGTGATCTTCCTGGCGATGCCGATCCTGTACACGTTCGCCTTCATCTCGGCGGCACTGCGCGGTGCCGGCGACTCGCGCACGCCGTTCCGGTTCCTGCTGGTGTCGGTGCTGCTCGACATTGCCTTCAATCCGCTGCTCATCTTCGGCATCGGCCCGTTCCCGAAACTCGGCATCGCCGGCTCGGCCTGGTCGACGCTGCTGGCGCAGGGACTGACGCTGTCGGCGCTGCTGCTGTACCTGCGCCACCGCAAGCACCCGCTGTGGCTCGGTCGGCGCGACCTGCACATGTTCCGGATCGACCTGACCATATTGCGCGCGCTGGTGGTGAAGGGCGTGCCGATGGGCCTGCAGATGGTGCTGATCTCGCTGGCGATGATCGCGATGATGACCATGGTCAACGGCTACGGCACCGACACCTCGGCCGCCTACGGCGCCGCCCTGCAGCTGTGGACCTACGTGCAGATGCCGGCCATGGCGATCGGCGCTGCGTGCTCGTCGATGGCCGCACAGAACGTCGGCGCCCATCGCTGGGATCGCGTGTCGGCCACGGCCAAGGCCGGGGTGCTGTTCAACTTCCTGCTGACCGGTGCGATCATCGCGCCGCTGATCCTGCTTGATCGCTGGACGATCGCGCTGTTCCTGCCCGAAGGCAGCAGTGCGCTCGAGATCGCGCGGCATCTCAACCACATCTCGGTGTGGTCGTTCCTGTTCTTCGGCGTGACCTTCGTGGTCTCGGGCGTGGTGCGTTCAACGGGCGCCGTCATACCGCCGCTGCTGATTTTGGCGCTGGCGCTGTGGGGCATCCGCGTGCCGTTTGCGCACCTGCTGCAGCCGACGCTGGGAGAGGACGCGATCTGGTGGAGCTTCCCGGTCAGCGCGTTGTGTTCGATGCTGATGGCGCTGTCGTACTACCGCTGGGGCAACTGGCGCAAGGCGCGCATGTTGCGGCCGGATCCGCACGAAGTCGCGATGCCCGCCGAGGTGCCGGCCACGCCGCCTTCGCCGGTGGCCGACCCGAGCGCGGACACCGACGACGACGTCGCACTGGCGATCTCCGCGACGCAAGCCTCGAAGCTGTAGCGATGTCCACAAATGCAAACGGCCGCCCTGGGGCGGCCGTTGCAGTTCGCAGCAGGCTGGGCCTGCGCGGTATTACTCGGACTTGGTGTAGGCCGACAGATCTTCCTTGATGCGCGCCTTCTTGCCCTTCAGCGCACGCAGGTAGTACAGCTTGCCGGCGCGGACCTTGCCGCGGCGCTTCACGTCGACCGAAGCGATCGTGGCGCTGTGGGTCTGGAAGACGCGCTCGACGCCGAAGCCGTGCGAGATCTTGCGCACGGTGAACGACGAGTTCAGGCCGGCGTTCTTGATGGCGATGACCACGCCTTCGTAGGCCTGGACGCGCTCACGCGTGCCTTCCTTGACGTTGACGTTGACGACGACGGTGTCGCCCTGGCTGAAGTCGGGCAGCTGACGCTTGATCTGCTCGGCTTCGAAATTCTGGAGGAGCGTG
>DATDBI010000158.1:0-2186 GCA_036524915.1 Lysobacter sp.
AGCTTGCCGACGACGCGCATGGCGTCCGGGGTGGCGATGACGACGTCGTAGTTCAGGTCGCCGGCCATCATCTTCTCGGCCAGGTCGTCCATGCCCACGGCTTCGGCGCCAGCGGCGATGGCTTCGTCAGCCTTCGCACCGGCGGGGGCGAACACCGCCACGCGCACCGACTTGCCGGTACCGGCCGGCAGCACGGTCGAGCCGCGAACCTGCTGGTCGGACTTCTTCGCGTCCACGCCCAGGCGCACAGCGACGTCGACGGATTCGACGAACTTGGCCTTGGTGGCGGTCTTCACGATCTTGAGTGCGTCGTCGATGGCGTAGGTCTTGCCCGGGACAACAGCGGCCTGAATGGCCTTTTCGCGCTTGGTCATTGCCATGTCTTAACCCTCCACCACCAGACCCATGCTGCGGGCCGAACCCGCAATCGTCTTCACCGCTGCATCCAGGTCAGCCGCCGTCAGGTCGGCTTCCTTCTGCTTGGCGATCGCTTCGAGCTGGGCGCGGGTGACCTTGCCCACCTTCTCGGTGTTCGGGCGCTTGGAGCCCGAGGCGACGCCGGCGGCCTTCTTCAGCAGCACCGAAGCCGGGGTCGACTTGGTGATGAAGGTGAAGGTACGGTCGGAGTAAGCGGTGATGATGACCGGGGTCGGCAGACCCGGCTCGAGCTTGGAGGTCGCGGCGTTGAATGCCTTGCAGAACTCCATGATGTTCAGGCCGCGCTGGCCCAGGGCCGGGCCGACGGGCGGCGACGGGTTGGCCTGGCCGGCCTTGACCTGCAACTTGATGTAACCGACTACTTTCTTAGCCATTTCTCTCTCTCCGGGTGCAAGCGCCTGGACCTCAGGCTCCCCATCGCGCCGGGAAAATCACGTGTCCCGACATCACGTTGTTAGCAACTTGTTCTGCAGCACGCCAACGGCCGCCATGCGGCGGCCGGGGCTTCTGGATCGCGCTTGAAGCGGCGAGCCAGCAAGTATATCAGCTATTTAGCGCCGGAAGCCAAGCCCCGGCGCCGAGCCCGGGTCAGGCCTTCTCGACCTGCCCGAATTCCAGCTCGACCGGGGTCGAGCGGCCAAAGATGAGCACGGCCACACGCAGGCGGCTCTTCTCGTAGTTGATTTCTTCGACCACGCCGTTGAAGTCGTTGAACGGGCCATCGACGACCCGGACCATCTCGCCCGGCTCGAACAGCACCTTGGGCTTGGGCTTCTCGACGCCCTCCTGCACACGCTGCAGGATCATGTCGGCCTCGTGGTCGGCGATCGGCAGCGGGCGATCGGCGGTGCCGCCGATGAAGCCCATCACCTTCGGGGTTTCCTTGACCAGGTGCCAGCTCTCGTTGTCCATGCGCGGAATGCCCGCTTCTTCATGGGTCGCGATCTGGACCAGGACATAGCCCGGGAAGAACTTGCGCTCGGAGCGGCGCTTCTGGCCGGAGCGCATTTCCACGATTTCTTCGGTCGGGACCAGCACTTCGCCGAAGCGATCCTGCATCCCGTCGCGCACGATGCGGTCACGCAGCGCCTGCGCCACGGACTTCTCGAAGCCCGAGTAGGCGTGAACCACGTACCAACGCTTATGGACTTCTTCGCTCATTTCTTCAGCGCCCCAGCAGGAACTTGACGGCGGCCTGGATCACCACGTCGAAGCCGGCCAGGATGAGGCTCAGCACGGCGACAGCGATCATGACCACCCAGGTGGTGCGCAGGGCTTCCTGGCGGGTCGGCCAAACGACCTTGCGCAGCTCGAAGCGCGATTCAGACAGGAATTCGCGGGTTTGCAGACCCTTGGCGCTGGTCAGGAACACACCGGCGCCGAGGACCAGGCCGCCAGCGACGGCCAGCGCGCGCAGCGGGCCAGCCCACTGGTCGAAATAGATGTAGGCGGCCACACCTGCAGCGACCAGCAGCACGGCAAGCGCGTACTTGACGATATCGCCGGCAGAAGTGGACCCGTGTTGTTCGACCTTGCTGTTCATCCGATCCATCGCGCGGCGGTGAGGCCACGTCTGTAGTAGCACGTCTGTGGTTGGAAGCGACCCGACCACGGATGACCGGGGCTCTGCGGAGGCATCCGCATGAAGTGGCACGCCAGGAGGGACTCGAACCCCCAACCTGCGGTTTTGGAGACCGCTGCTCTGCCAATTGAGCTACTGGCGTACATCGATAAAGCTTAACGGATTT
>DATDBI010000159.1:0-9056 GCA_036524915.1 Lysobacter sp.
GATTGCTCCGCAGCGGGACATGGATGTCCCGCGCCCCGCATCGGACAAGGATGTCCGATTAAGGGGCGGAGCAATCCCCGCCCCGGCGGACGGCGCCCATCCGAAGGCCTTACGCATTACGCATTACGCCTCACGCGGCCACACGGGTTCATCCATTCGCAACCCCAACCGGGCTAAAATGACCCGCCTCGCCGAGGGGCGCTGCAAGTCCGGGCAATCCGGAATCAGGCTCGGCGAGACGCAACACGCACAACGGCGCCCGGTTTGGCAGGTTTCATGCCTGCCCTCACCCAAAACCGGAGCTTCACCATGAATGCCGTAGCCAAGACCTTCTCTACCGAAGGCGATTACAAAGTTGCCGACATCTCCCTGGCCGACTGGGGCCGCAAGGAGATCGACATCGCCGAGCACGAAATGCCGGGCCTGATGTCCATCCGCAAGAAGTACGCCGCCACCGCAACGCTCAAGGGCGTGCGCGTGACCGGCTCGCTGCACATGACCATCCAGACCGCCGTGCTGATCGAGACCCTGCGCGACCTCGGCGCCGACGTGCGCTGGGCCTCGTGCAACATCTTCTCGACTCAGGACCACGCCGCCGCCGCGATCGCCGCCAGCGGTACCCCGGTGTTCGCCTGGAAGGGCGAATCGCTGGAAGAGTATTGGGATTGCACGCTCGAAGCGCTGAGCTTCCCGGGCAATGGAACCGACAAGTACCTCGGCCCGCAGCTCGTCGTCGACGACGGCGGCGACGTCACCCTGCTGATCCACAAGGGCTATGAGCTCGAGAACGGCAGCGACTGGGTCAACACCGCCTCGGGCAACCACGAAGAACAGGTGATCAAGGACCTGCTCAAGCGCGTCCACGCCGAGCGCCCGGGCTTCTGGCACACCGTCGTGCGCGACTGGAAGGGCGTCTCGGAAGAGACCACCACCGGCGTGCACCGTTTGTACCAGCTGGCCGAAGCCGGCTCGCTGCTGGTGCCGGCGATCAACGTCAATGACTCGGTCACCAAGTCGAAGTTCGACAACCTCTACGGCTGCCGCGAGTCGCTGGCCGACGGCCTCAAGCGCGCGATGGACGTGATGCTGGCCGGCAAGGTTGCCGTGGTGTGCGGTTACGGCGACGTCGGCAAGGGCTCGGCGCACTCGCTGCGTGCCTACGGCGCGCGCGTGGTCGTCACCGAGATCGACCCGATCAATGCCCTGCAGGCGGCGATGGAAGGCTTCGAGGTCAACACCGTCGAGAGCACGCTGGGCCGTGGCGACATCTACGTCACCACCACCGGCAACAAGGACGTGCTGACGCTCGAGCACATGTCGCAGATGAAGGACCAGGCAATCGTCTGCAACATCGGCCACTTCGACAACGAAATCCAGGTCGACAAGCTCAACACCTCCGGCGCGGTCCGCCTGAACATCAAGCCGCAGGTCGACAAGTACACCTTCAAGGGTGGCAACTCGATCTTCCTGCTGGCCGAAGGCCGCTTGGTGAACCTGGGCTGCGCCACCGGCCACCCGAGCTTCGTCATGTCCAACTCGTTCTCGAACCAGACGCTGGCGCAGATCGACCTGTGGGCCAACAAGGACAGCTACGAGCCGAAGGTCTACATCCTGCCCAAGAAGCTCGACGAGGAAGTCGCGCGCCTGCACCTGGAGAAGATCGGCGTGAAGCTGACCCGCCTCACCGACGACCAGGCCGCCTACCTGGGCGTGTCGGCGGACGGTCCGTACAAGCCGGAGCACTACCGCTACTGATCGCAGCCGCATCGCGATGGAAACTGGAAACGGGCGCTTCGGCGCCCGTTTTCTTTTCCGATTTCACTCCATCGCGATAGAGAGATAGACTACCGCCACCCCAGTACCGGCGGCCTCGCATGACCCCGATCAGCTTCGAGTTCTATCCGCCCAAGACCGACGAGCAGCGCACGCAGCTCGACAAGACCGCGGCGCGGCTGAAATCACACAACCCCGAGTACGTCTCGTGCACGTTCGGCGCAGGCGGCTCGACGCTGAGCTACACGCCGGAAACCGTCGAGCGCCTGCACCAGACCCACGGCCTCGATGCTGCCCCGCACCTGTCCTGCGTCGGCGGCACGCGCGCCGAGCTGGGCCAGCTGCTCGAGCGCTACAAGGCGATGGGATGCCATCGCATCGTCGCCCTGCGCGGCGACCTGCCCTCGGGCATGGGCCACACCGGCGATTTCCGCTATGCCACCGAGCTGGTCGAGTTCATCCGCCGCGAACACGACGGCTACTTCCATATCGAAGTGGGCTGCTATCCCGAGTGCCACCCGCAAGCCGACGACGCGCACGCTGACCTGCGCCACTTCAAGGCCAAGATCGATGCCGGCGCCGACGGCGCGATCACGCAGTACTTCTACAACGCCGATGCGTACTTCCGTTTCGTCGACGATGTGCGCCGGCTCGGCGTCAGCGTTCCGATCGTGCCGGGCATCATGCCGATCTCCAACTTCAGCCAGCTGCGCCGTTTCTCCGACGCGTGCGGGGCCGAGATCCCGCGCTGGATCGGCAAGCGCATGCAGGCATTCGGCGACGATGCCGAATCGATCCGCGAATTTGCCGCCGACCTGGTCGCATCGATGTGCCAGCGTCTGGTCGCGGGCGGCGCGCCCGGCCTGCACTTCTACACGCTGAACCTGTCGAAGCCGACGCTGTCGGTGATCTCGCGGCTGGGCTGAGCCGACTGTTACGCGCCATTGACGCCCGCGGGTGGAGGATGAACCTCCCCGTTCCCCCGCGGGCACGACATGAACACGCAGCCACGCCGGGTGGCGGCATGGGTATGCCTCTGGGCGCTGCTGCTGGCAGCCCCGGCCCACGCCGTCGGCAGCCTCAATCGCTGCCAGGCCCACGACGGCCAGGCCGTCTACACCGATACCGCATGCGTCGCCATGGGCGCCGCACCCGCACCGATGTCGGCCGACCTGGTCAACCGGCTGACCTTCGACGCCTCCGCGTCGGCCAGCCTTGGCCTGCTCAACAGCCGGCACGACTCCACCGCCGTCCCCGTCCGCCGGCCAGCGGCCAGCGGCTGCGCACGCAATGTTGGACAACTGTCCCAGGATCTGCTCGGTGCCTTCGCCATGGGCGACGTCAACCGCATCGCCGAGAGCTTCCATTGGCCCGGCCTGCGCAATGAGCAGGCGCAACTGGTCATGCAGCGACTGCAACGGCTGTCGCGACAGTCGCTGGTCGACGCGAGTTACTGGCCGGGACTGGCCACCGCCACGGCCAGCGTCGGCGGAGGCGGTGCCATGCAGCTGATCTTCTCCGAACCGCAGCAGGTACTGGAATTGGGTGTGGAGCGCTATTCGGGCTGCTACTTCGTCCACTTCTGACCGGCGGCCCCGCTGTGCGGGCCTGGCGACCGGTCGGCATGTTGATCGGACTGCGATGGGCGTATCGTCGCGGACCCTGAGCCGAAGCTAGTCTGCGCCGATGCCGATGTTGAAATGCCCGCTCGTGCTACTGGCTGTGCTTCTCGCTGCCGCGAGTTCGCAGCCGGTCGCCGCGCAGGTTCGTCGCTGCACCACGCCGGAGGGGATGGACATCTTCACCGACCGTGCCTGCCCCGACGTGGGCGCCGTCGAGCAACCGCCGCAGGCACCGCCGACCGCAGGCGCAAAGGCCCGCAGTGGCGGCTGCGCGCGCAACCTTCGCCAGCTCGTGCAGGAAATCAACGGCGCTTTCGACGCACGTGACGCCAATCGCCTGGCCGGCGTCTACCACTGGGCAGGCATGTCGGGCAGCACCGCCTACGCCGTGCTGGCCCGGCTCGATGCACTCGTGCAGTTGCCGCTGGTGGACATCGTGCCGGTGATTCCGGCCGAGCCCCTCGATGCACCGATCGATGCACCGATGGCTGACTCGGACGCGGTGCCCATCTCCATGGACGGCAGCGAGCCGCCCGCGCCGCGGCCACGGCGGGCGCCGGTGGCGCTGCGGGTCGAACAGACCCAGGCCAACGGCATCACGCCGGCGCGAACGGTGTTCGGCCTGCAGAAACACTTCGGCTGCTGGTGGATCAAGGGCTGAGGCGCCGGCGCGCCAGAGTCGCGACTTGGGCCGGGACCGCACCGCAGGGCACAATAGCCGCTTCCCCCTGACGGACGACCGGCGATGCAATACCCCGAATGGATCTGGCAAAACGGCGAGATCAAGCGCTGGGCCGAAGCCACCACCCATGTCATGGCGCACGTGGTGCATTACGGCTCGTCGGTCTTCGAGGGCATCCGTAGTTACCAGACGCCTTCCGGGCCGGTGATCTTCCGCCTCACCGACCACAACAGGCGTCTGTACGCTTCGGCCAAGATCTACGACATGGCCATTCCGTACTCGCTGGAGCAGATCAACGCCGCCTGCCGCGACGTGCTCAAGGCCAACGACAACACCACCGACTACCTGCGCCCGGTCGCGTACCGCGGCCTCGGTGGTTTCGGCCTGTCCGCCGACACCCCGACCGACGTCGCCGTGGCGACCTGGAAGATGGGGCAGTACCTGGGCGCGAGCGTGCTCGACCAGGGCATCGACGCCTGCGTGTCGAGCTGGCAGCGATTCGCACCCAATACGCTTCCGGCCGGCGCCAAGGCCGGCGGCAACTACCTGTCCGGCCAGCTGGTCGCGCGCGAAGCCCGCCGCCTGGGCTTCGGTGAAGGCATCGCGCTGGCTTCGACCGGCCTGCTGTCGGAAGGCGCAGGCGAGAACCTGTTCCTGGTGTTCGACGGCGCGCTGCACACCACGCCGGTCAGCGCCGCACTGCTCAACGGCATCACTCGCAACACCATCATCACCCTCGCCCGCGACGCCGGTCTGGACGTGATCGAACGTGACCTCCCGCGCGAATACCTGTACCTGTGCGACGAGCTCTTCATGTGCGGCACCGCCGCCGAGATCACCCCGATCCGGTCGGTCGACGGTCGCCAGGTGGGCAGCGGCAAGCCCGGTCCGGTGACGCGTCGCATCCAGGAGTTGTTCTTCGGCCTGTTCGACGGCAAGACCGCCGACAAGTACGGCTGGCTCGAGCCGGTCTGACCCGACGCGTTTTCGCAGGAGCGACTCGCTCCTGCGAGCGGGTTCACACGCGCGGGAACACGTCGTCGGCGAACGCCAGCGTGGCAACCACGCCACGCGCTTCGCCCGGACGCACCTGCACTTCCCACCCATACAGCGCGCACAGGCGGCGCACGATCGAAAGGCCGATGCCGCCGCCCTGCGAATGTGCGGCATGGGTGCCGCGGTAGCCACGTTCGAACAGCTTGGCGGCGTCCTCGGCGCTCAGGCCCGGGCCGGAATCGATGACCGCGACGGACCGCGTGCCCAGCCGCACCACCACGTCGCCTTCGTTGCTGTACTTGACGGCGTTGCCGATCAGATTGCCCAGCGCAACCGAGACCGCCGCTTCGGGAGCGTCGACAACCAGGCCCTGCTCGCCTTCCACGCGCAGCTCCAGCGGCTTGCCACCCAGCTGCGCGCGGTGGGCGTCGAGCAACTGTTCGGCGACCTTGGCCACATCGGTGGCACCGTGGCCGCGCTCGTTGCGCGACAGCAGCAGCAAAGCGCTGATCAGGTCGGTGCATTGCTGCTCGGCGCGCTGGATGCGCAGCAGGCGGTTGCGGGTCTTGTCGTCGACGTCGGGCCGCGACAGCAACAGTTCGACCGCGCCCTTCACCACCGCCAACGGCGTGCGCAGCTCATGGCTGACGTCCGCGTTGAACTCGCGATCGCGCTGGACGACTTCGGTCAGGCGTTCGGCGTAATCGTCGAGCGCCTCGGCAAGCTGGCCGACTTCATCGTCGGGGAAATGCGAGGCCAGGTTCTCGGGCTCCGAGCTGCGGCCGGACAGCTTCAGGCGATTGGCCAGTTCCGACACCGGGCTCATCACGCGTGACGCCGACCACCAGCCGACCAGCAACGACAGCACCGTGAACAGAAACACCGACGCCCAGATCGCTCGCTGGAACTGCGTCTCGCCGCGCGTCGCCTGCGACATGTCGTAAGCGAGGAAGAACCACGCCTTGGGCGTCTTGCGCACAGCCAGCTTGTACGAGAACGAATTGCCGTCCGGATCGACGCCGGTCATGCCGTAGATGCCGTCGGCCAGCTCATACCACTCCGGCCAGTTGACGCGCACCGAGTCGAACTTGTCGGCGGTATAGACGTAGGCGCGGATCTGCTCGACCGCGAACTGTGGATTGTCGGGGTTCTGTTCGAACTGGCGTGCCGCAACGTCGATGTTGCGGTTCATCACGTCTTCGATGATCTGGTTTTCCACGCGGTTGCGTGTCCAGTTCGTCGCCCAGGCAAACATCGCCGTCAGGCCGAAGCCAAGCAGCACGAAGGCCAGGATGATGCGGCTGCGCAGCTGCCGCCGGAACCGGGTCCTGCGCGGCGGACGCTGGTCGTCTGCGACCGCCATGGGTTCAGCCGTTGTCTGGGGCGGCGATGCGGTAGCCGATGCCGTGGCGGGTCTGGATCAGCGGCACGTCGAACGGCTTGTCGACCACCGCACGCAGGCCGTGGATGTGCACGCGCAGGCTATCGGAGTCGGGAAGCTCTTCGCCCCAGACCCGGGTTTCCAGCTCCTGGCGCGTCACCACTGCCGGCGAAGCTTCCATCAACGCCTGCAGGATCTTCAGCGCCGTCGGGTTGAGCTGAAGCAGCTTGCCCTGGCGGCGGACTTCAAGGGTGTCGAGGTTGTACTCGAGGTCGGCGGTGTTGAGCACGCGCGTCTGTACACCACGACCGCGGCGCGACAGCGCATTCAGTCGCACCTCGACTTCCTGCAGTGCGAACGGCTTGATCAGGTAGTCGTCGGCGCCGGAATCGAAACCGGCCAGCTTGTTCTCGAGGCTGTCACGCGCGGTCAGCATCAGCACCGGCGTCTGCTTGCGCGCTTCGTTGCGCAGCTTGCGGCAGACCTCCAGGCCGTCAAGGCCCGGCAGGTTGAGGTCGAGCACGATAGCGTCAAAGTCGTGGACCACGGCCAGATGCAGGCCGGTGACGCCATCGGCGGCGAAATCCACGGTATGACCGCGGTCCTCGAGAAAGTCGCCGAGATTGGCGGCGATGTCCTGGTTGTCTTCGATGACGAGGATGCGCATGACTGGGGACCTTCCTGGGTAGTGGGGCTTTCGACCGTCGAACGTCGTCCAAGTTGCATCAGGACGCTCATCGACGCGTCGGCGTCTGACTTAACGATCTTAACGATCTTAACGATTCGATTCTGCCAGAGCCGCCGTGAGCGCCAGTCACCTGCTGCACACGCTGCAATGCGCGAAGCGCAGACAAACAAAGGCCCAAGCGCGGGGCCACCGCGCCTGGGCCAAAAGGGTATTGCCCCGATTACCGTAACCTGCTTCGACCAGGGACTGACTTGGTAGAGCGGCAGTGCTGCGGTAGGGACAGGCTACGCCGAAATCGATTAAATCGCTGTTAAAAAGTCGCGTTAAATTCTGGTTAAGAATTCACGCCACTTCTGTTTGCTGTCGGTAACAACATTCAATATCGCCTAACGTGCTCGCTTCTGCAGGCAACGTCCAATATCACCGTGCGGCGGCCTTTTTCGCGATTCGCCGCTTCAGCCGGTCGGCCACGTAGGTGATGATCTCGCCGGCCACGTCCACGCCGGACGCGTCCTCGATCCCTTCCAGGCCTGGCGAGGAGTTCACCTCGAGCACCAGCGGGCCACGCGCACTGCGGATGAGATCGACGCCGGCAACACCCAGTCCAAGCACGCGCGCAGCGCGAATGGCGACATCCTGTTCGGCCGCGCTGGCGCGGACACCCTTGGCCGAACCACCGCGATGAAGGTTGGAGCGGAAGTCACCCTTAGGCGCCTGCCGCTTCATCGCCGCCACCACGCGGCCACCGACCACGAAGCAGCGCACATCGGCACCGCGCGCCTCCTCGATGAACTCCTGGACCAGAAAATTGGCGTAGAGCCCGCGCAGGGCCTCGATGACGCCGCGCGAGGCCGACAGCTTCTCGGTCAGCATCACGCCGGCACCCTGGGTGCCCTCGTTGAGCTTGATGACGTGCGGCGGCGGGCCCAGCATCGACAGCAGGTCGCCGGTGTCGTCGGGGTTGTCGCCGAACACGGTGGTCGGCAGGCCGATGTGCTCGGCCGCCAGCAACTGGTGGCAGCGCAGCTTGTCGCGCGCCCGCAGGATCGCGTCGGATGAGTTGGGAGTGACCGAGTTCATCAGTTCGAACTGGCGCAGCACCGCCGAGCCGTAACGCGTTACGGACAGGCCGATCCGGGGGATCACCGCCTGGTAGCCGGAAATCGCGCGCCCCTTGTAGTGCATGCTGAACTCGTCGCTGGCGATGCGCATGTAGCAGCGCAGCGGGTCGAGTACGCGGACGCTGTGGTTTTGCTCGCGCGCGGCCTCGACCAGGCGCCGGGTCGAGTAGAGCTTGCTGTTGCGCGACAGGATCGCCAGTTTCATTGCATGGATTTCACGATAGGCACGATCGTCGCCGTGATGGGCAGCCGGCCGTGCAGGAAAGAGCGCGCGGGATCGACGGTGAACACCCTCGCCAGCGCGGTACGGCCCAGCAGCATCGGAAACAGCATGCCGCGCCGATCCGACAGATTGATTTCAACGGACCGGTCGACGCCGGCCAGCGACAACGTGGTGCGGACGAACACCCGGCGCGTGCAGTGGCCGCCGGAATCGGTGACTTCGCGCTCGTCGAACACCGGTGCCACCGCCTCGATGATGCCGCCACGCTGCCCCGGACTGATCCTGAAGCCGACCCACGGCGCACCGCCATCGGAAAAGCGCCATTGCGAATCCACATGGAGTGCCGAGCTGCGCGCGCCACTGTCGACCTTGGCGCGCAGGCGCGCGATGCCAAGCTCCGGCAACGAAGCCCACTCACGCCAGCCCAATACGATTTTCGTTGCCATCGAAGCCTCCAGGGCGAGCCGCTGAAAGGCAAAAGCGGCGGCCACTGTAAGTCAGGCCGCCGCTGGAGATGTGTGGAGCGGGTGATGGGAATCGAACCCACGCTAGCAGCTTGGGAAGCTGCAG
>DATDBI010000160.1:0-3223 GCA_036524915.1 Lysobacter sp.
CTATAGTCGCGGTCCTAAGGAGAGGGGAACTCCACCGGGTTTACCCGGTCGTAACCAGACCATGCACGCGCGCCTGCTTCGACTGCCGTTGACCCTGATGCTCGCCCTCGGCGTGGCCGCGGGAGTCCATGCGCAGAGCACGCCCAAGCGCGATGCCAGCGAAACGACCTACCTGCCGGTCTGGAACCAGACCAGCGGCAAGCTCGAATACCTCCTCCAGCTGGAACCGGCGAGCACCCCCATCGCGGGCGCCCGCTGGCAGGTTGGCAGCAACACCCTCGGCGCGGCCTTCGGCCTGGAGGCCGGCGATACGCTCGGCCTGGTCTGCGACCGCCAGACCGGCCTTGCCGGCGCGATCGGCAACCTCGCCAACCACTGCATGCTGGCCACCCTGGACGATGACGGCGCCTATTCCGGCAGTCGCAATGCCACGGTCGGTGCCAGCCTTGCCCGCCCCGGCGGCAAGGTCGGGCTGTCTCTGGGCAGCGGCCGCGATGCCATGCCGGCGTGGCTGAGCCCGAACAACAAGGCCAGCAAGGTCGACCAGAACACCCTTACCGTCTACGGCCAGAAGAACGTCGGCCGCGAGGCGACGGTGTCCATTGGCGGCACCTGGGCGCGGGCGCGGCTGATCCCGGCCGGCGAAGTCCCGGCCCTGGCCGACCGCTGGAGCAGCAAGAGTGTCACCATCGGCGCCGGCCTGGGCAATTTCAGCGCGAACATCGTCGGCCGCGTGGTCGACATCCCCGGCGAGCCGGGCCAATGGGAAGGACTGGGCGTCGGCCTGACCTGGCGCACCCCCTGGAGCGGCCAGCTCACCGTGGGCGCCGAGAACGTCGTCACCCGCGGCAAGAATCCGTTTGCCCCCGGCAGCGACGAGAAGGACGAAGGCACCGTGCCCTACGTCCGCTACGAGCAGGACCTCTGACCTGCTGAGCGCGCCGCGTTGTGCGGCCGCCGACAATTCGACTTCACAGCTGGACAGCTCCCTTCGCGAGCTGAGTCAACGCGTGCGCGCCTTATTGGCGGGAAACGTACTGACGCGTATCTTCACGTGAAGAAAACGAATCGTTAACGTCTCTTTCACTTCTCCTGAACCCCAGTTAGGATCGGCCCCGACTTTGCCGTCTTTGGCGTCTTTCTTGACCCCATCGGCTCTGTCGTTCGGTTTCGACACTTCTATGGAGAGAGAGACACCCATGACACCCAAGACCACCCAGCTCCGCGATGCGATCGTAGTTGCGCTCGCCGTGGGCACCACGGCGTCCATCGCCACCGGCGCTGCGATTGCGCAGGAACAGCAGGAACAGGCGACGACCACGCTTGATCGCATCGAAGTAACCGGTTCGCGCATCCGCCAGGTCGACATCGAGACCGAGGCGCCGGTGCTGACCATTACCCGCGCCGACATCGAGAAGCAGGGCTTCCAGTCCGTCGCCGACATCCTGCAGAACATTTCCGCAGTGGGCGCGCCGGCCATCAGCCGCGCCTCGCCGCTGACCGCAGGCGAAAACGTCGGTGGCCAGTTCATCAGCATGCGCAACCTGGGCGCCACCCGTACCCTGATCCTGGTCAACGGCAAGCGCCTAGGCATCAGCACCAGTGGCCTGCAGGACGTGTCGCTGATCCCGACCGTCGCGGTCGAGCGCATCGAAGTGCTGAAGGATGGCGCGTCGTCGATCTACGGCTCCGACGCCATCGCCGGCGTGGTGAACATCATCACCCGCTCGAACTTCGAAGGCGCCACTGCCAACGCGTATTACGGCCAGTACAGCGAAGGCGACGGCGAAACCACCCGTGCCGACTTCATCCTGGGCTTCACTGGCGACCGTGGCTCGCTCACCGCTGCCGTGGAGTACCGCAAGGAAGAGGAAGTCTTCGCCAAGGACCGCCCGTACAGCGCGTATCCGCAGAGCGACCGCCACCCGACCCGTAACTGGACGACGGTGAGCCAGTGGGGCGTGATCAACGACCCGCGCAACGCCACCACCAACCCGACCGGCGTCGGCAACCTGGTCCTGAACCAGGGCGCTGACTGGCGCAACCTCGCCAACTACCACACCCTCAACACCAACACCGGTTCCACCGCTGCCGATCCGAACGGCTCGACCACCGACAAGAGCAACACCAACCAGCAGACGCATCTGCGCACGCCGCTGGAAAGCCGCTCGCTGTTCGTCAACGGCATGTTCGACTTCAACGAGTGGGTGCGTTTCCGCGCCGACGTTCTGTACACCGATCGCGACGCCGATCGCCAGGTCGCCGGCTATCCGTTCCAGAGCGCGGCCGCCGGCCCGATCCCGGGCGGATTCACCATGTCGCGCAACAGCTATTACAACCCGCTGGGCACGCAGCATGGCTTCGCCACGCCGAAGGACGTCAACTTCTGGCGCCGTACCTGGGAAGTGCCGCGCGTCGACAGCCCGTCGTCCAACACCTGGCGCTTCTCGGCCGCGCTGGAAGGCAGCTTCGACGTCGCCGACCGCATCTTCGACTGGGACGTCAACTACCTCTACAACAACAACACTGTCCACCAGGAAAACTACGGCAACCTCAACATCGACCGCGCCAAGCAGGCGACCGGTGCATCGTTCGTCGATGCCAACGGCCAGGTCGTGTGCGGTACGCCGGACAATCCGGCCACCGCTGCCAACGAGCGCAATGTCATTCCCGGCTGCGTGCCGTGGAATCCGTTCATCCCGTTCGGTCGCGAAGGCGACGGTGGCCTGACCAACAACCAGGCCCTGCAGGACTGGCTGTTCCAGCGCCTCAACTCCAGCGGCGAGACCGAAACCACCGTCTACAGCGCCAACCTCAGCGGTTCGCTCGCAACCCTGCCGGGCGGCGATCTGGGCATGGCGGTCGGCTATGAGAACCGCAAGGAACAGGGTCGCTTCATTCCCGACGCACAAGCGGTGACCGGCAACTCCACCACCCTCGCCGGCGGCCCGACCCAGGGCAGCTACACGGTCGACGAAGTCTATGCCGAGTTGTTCATCCCGCTGCTGGCCGACATCACCATGGCGAAGGAGCTGAGCTTCAGCATCGCCAGCCGTTACTCGGACTACGACACCTTCGGCGACACGGTCAACAGCAAGTTCGGTTTCAAGTGGAAGCCGATCGACTCGCTGCTGTTCCGCGGCACCTACGCTGAAGGCTTCCGCGCTCCGACGATCAACGACCTGTTCGGCGGCGGTTCGCAGACCTTCTCGTTCTTCACCGA
>DATDBI010000161.1:0-6584 GCA_036524915.1 Lysobacter sp.
TCGAGCTTGTTCATGTGCCGCAGCAGCACGTTGCCGGCGGCGCGGGCGGCCTTGACCATGAGGGTGACGGCGGGTTTCTGCATGGCAAGCGGCCTCGTAGGGGGAGGTGGGGGACGGACTGGCGGCGGCAAAGAGCGGACCGGCTCGAAGCCGGGGCGCGGAGTTTACCATTGCAGGCCGTGACTTCCGAATCCAGAACCGTGCCCGACCCAGTGCCCGACAACGTGCCTTCCCCCGCGACCCATGCCCCGGGCCCGGCCGACCGCCTGCGCATCGTCCTGGTCGGCACCCAGCACCCCGGCAACATAGGCTCGGCGGCGCGGGCGATGAAGACCATGGGCCTGGCGCGGCTGGTGCTGGTCGCTCCGGAGAAGGCCCCCAGCGTCGAGTCTTATGCCCTGGCCGCCGGCGCCGACGACGTCCTGGCCGCAGCAACCACCTGCGCCACGCTGGCCGAGGCCGTCGCCGATTGCCGCCTGGTCCTGGGCTGCACCGCGCGCAGCCGCCGGGTCGCGCTCGAGGAACTGCTGCCGCGCGACGCTGCCGCACGCGCGGTGGGCGAGGCAGGCGCCGGCGCCGAAGTGGCGCTGGTGTTCGGCCGCGAGCGTACCGGCCTGACCAACGACGAACTGCAGCTGTGCCATGCCTCGGTCCACATCCCGGCGAACCCGGACTACAGCTCGCTCAACCTGGCGGCCGCGGTGCAGGTGCTCAGCTACGAATTGCGGTTGGCCGTGCTGGCATCGGCGTCCCCGACCGCGCAGGCGGCCGAGGCAGACGCCGCGGCCGAGCGCCGCGACACCCCGGCGTCCCACGCCGAGATGGAGGGCTTCTTCGCCCAGCTCGCCGACACGCTCGACGCCATCGACTTCCACAAGGGGCGCGCGCCGGAGTCGGCCATGCGCAAGCTGCGCCGCCTGTACCTGCGGGCCGGACTGGATTCGCGTGAAGTCCGCATCCTGCGCGGGATCCTCGCCGATGCCCAGCGCATGGCGAGCCTGGCGCGGCCCGGGAACTGAACACCAGGTCGATCATCGGACCGACCTTTGGGCTGATCTGCGGTACGGCCGTCGGCTGGCTGTATCGGCCCGGCGGGGTTTCGTATTAGGCTGGCGCCGGCACTTAGACGGGTCTTCCGTACTTGATCGCTAGCCTGCGTCGTATCGCCCTGTTGTCCGTACTCGCGCTGGCATCGGCGGCCGTATCGTTTCCGACGAAGGCCGGCAATGACTCCGGTGTGCTCGTGCTCGGGCGGATCAGCGACGATCCCAAGACCCACTACGAGCAGCTCAAGCCACTGCTCGACTACGTGGTCCCGCGCATGGCCAATGTCGGCATCCGCGAGGGCCGCATCCTCATGGCCAAGGACTCGCAGCAGATGGCCAGCTATCTGCGCCGAGGGCGGGTCGACTGGGTCACCGAGACCACCGGCACGGCGATGCTGCTGCGCCAGCGCGCCGCGGCCCGGCCGCTGCTGCTGACCGAGCGCGACGGCACCAGCCACTACCACAGCCTGTTCTTTGCCCGGCGCGACAGCGGCCTGCGCTCGCTCGATGACCTGCGCGGGCACAGCGTCGCCTTCCAGCGGCCGTCATCGACCAGCGCCTATTTCGTCCCCGCCATCGAACTGCTCGACCGCGGCCTGTCGCTCGAGATCCTGCTGTCGCCCGACGACCGCATCGAGAGCGGCGCCGTCGGATACATGTTTGCCTGGTCCGAACTCAACATCTCGACCTGGGTGCACAAGGGCCTGGCCGACGTCGGCGTGATGAGCAACCTCGACTGGGGCAACCCGAAGCGGATGCCGCCGGCCTTCCGCAACGACCTCGTCGTCATTGGCGAGACCGAGGAGTACCCGCGCGCAATCGAGATGGTGCGCGGTGACCTCGACCCTCGCGTCGAAGCCCGCCTGCGCGAAGTCCTCATCGATGCCGCCGGCGACCCCGAGGCCGGTGACGCACTGCTGCGATTCTTCCGTACTACCCGCTTCATGCCGATCGACCCCGGCTCCAAGCGCTCGCTGGACCACATAGCCGACGGCGTCACGCGGGTTCGGGCGGAGGTCGAATGAGCCTTCGCGTCGGCCTGCAAGCCAAGTTCATGCTCTTGATGGGCATTGCCCTGATGGTGGTGCTTGCGTTGGTCGCATTGTTGTTCAACCGCCAGGAGCGGATGCGCAACGAGGTCGAGGGCGTCAGCCGCCAAGCGATGCGCACGATGATGGGCGAGAGCCTGCGCCGGCAGGGCGAGGGCGCGGTCGCGCAGCTGGCGGCAACGCTGACCAACCCGATGTACTACTCGGACCTCGATGCGATCGGCGTGCTCAGCCGCGCCACGCTG
Organism: Lysobacter sp.; assembly: GCA_036524915.1. Taxonomy (GTDB): domain Bacteria; phylum Pseudomonadota; class Gammaproteobacteria; order Xanthomonadales; family Xanthomonadaceae; genus Lysobacter_J. The sequence goes on from DATDBI010000161.1 coordinate 2,341, forward strand.
CGCAACCCCGACGTGCGTTACGTCATCGTCTACGACGACGCCGGGCAGGTGCTGCATGACGGCAGCGAGGCCATCGTCCACTACGGCAAGCGCATGGACGATTCCCTTGCCAACAAGGTCATCGCCTCCAAGAGCCTGCTGTCGCAGTTCGACGAGAAGGTGATGGACGTGTCGGCGCCCATCATGATCGGCGAGCAGCGTATCGGCGGCGTGCGCATCGGCTACGACCTGGTCGCGATGCGACGCTTCCAGGATCAGGCCGTCGACAAGCTGCGTTCCCGGCTCGATACGCTCAGCCAGCGTTATGTGATCTGGATAGGCCTGCTCGGCGCGGGCATGCTCGCGTTCGGCGCGCTCTCCTTGTTGCTGATCCAGCGCCTGCTGGTGCGCCCGATCCGCGAACTGGCCGAATCGGCGCGTGCGATCGAGGCAGGCCGCTTCGATACCGCAACGCCGATCGACAACCGCAACGACGAAGTCGGCGACCTGATGCTGGCCTTCGACCGGATGAGTCGCAGCCTGGCGCGGCACGATCGCGAGATCCGGCGCATGGCATACACCGATGCGCTGACGGGTCTGGCCAATCGCCTGGCCTTCCGCGAGTCGCTCGACCAGCGGCTGTTGCAGCTGCACGGCGCCGGCAGCCAGCTGTCGCTGCTGTTTGCCGATCTCGACGACTTCAAGCGCGTCAACGACACCCTCGGCCACGACGCCGGCGACGAAGTGCTGCTGCAATGCGCGCGCCGGATCGAGCACACCGTGCGCCGCATCGGCGGCGATGATGCGCTGCTGGCACGCTTCGGCGGCGACGAATTCGTGATCCTGGTGCTGGGCGGCGACGACCCGGGTTCGGACGTGCGCAAGATCGCCACCCACCTGGCCGAGACGCTGGTGGTCGAGCTTGGCGAGCCGATCCTGGTGCAGGACCGCCAGGTGTTCCTGGGTACGTCGATCGGCATCACGCTGTTCCCGGAAGACGCGTCGGGCGCGACCTCGCTGATGAAGAACGGCGACATCGCCATGTACCAGGCCAAGGTCGCCGGCAAGAACTGCTTCCGCTTCTACAGTCGCGCGATGGACCAGGCGGTCGAGCGGCGGGTGCACCTGGAGCACGAGCTGCGCGGTGCCTGGGACCGCGGCGAACTGAGCCTGGCCTACCAGCCGGTGTTCCGCCTGGTCGATGGCGCGATGATCGGTGCCGAGGCGTTGCTGCGCTGGAAGCATCCGGAACTGGGCATGGTGGCGCCGTCGGTGTTCATCGACGTGGCCGAGCAGAGCGGCCTGATCGAAGTGCTGGGCCCGCAGGTGCTGCACAAGGCCTGTGCCGACGCCGTGCGCTGGCAGGAATCGCGTGCGGGTGAAGAGCCGCTGTTCCTGGCGGTGAACGTGTCGCCGCGGCAGCTGCGCAACGGTGACCTGCCCGATGTCGTGGCGGCCTCGTTGCGCGAAACCGGTTTGCCTGCCGACCTGCTCCATATCGAGTTGACCGAGACCGCGGTGATCGGCGACGAACGCCACGCCAGCAACCTGCTGTCGCAATTGCGCGGCATGGGCGTGAAGGTGTGGCTGGACGACTTTGGCACCGGCTTCTCCGGATTGAGCCACCTGCGCCGCGTGCCAGTGGACGGCGTCAAGATCGATCGCAGTTTCGTTGCCGACGTCCTGCGCGACCCCGACGACTTGGCACTGACCACCGCGATCATCGCGATGGCGCACTCGCTGGGCATCCTCGTGGTGGCCGAGGGCGTGGAGAAGGAAGGGCAGTACGCGATCCTGCGCGAGCGCGGCTGCGACTTCGCGCAGGGCTACTGGCTGGGCCACCCGGTGACGGCCGAAGAGTTTCTTGCGGTGGCTTGCTGAGAGCTAGCCGAGGCAGGGGAGTGCGGCGCCGGGCGCTCACATCACCATGTCGATCCACCGCGCCGCCGCCGCCGCGAGGCTGCCCGACAGCACGCCGAACACGGCGATCGAAATCACGCCGGCGACCCAGGCGATGCCCATCAGGTAGCCGTCGCGTTCCAGCAGCGCCAGTGCGAACACCACCAGCAATCCGCCGAACAGGAAGTTGGTGAACGGGATCGGCAGCGACAGCAGCAGACCCAGCAGCACCAGCTGCAGGCCGGTGAAGAAATCGGCGAGGCGGTGATCTAGCATGACGGTCGCCCGTGGCCGCACCAGCTTCTCCAGCCGCGTCAGCCACGGTGCGAGCAGGTCGCGGAATCGCGCCATCGCACTGCGGTGCGGGCCGCGTTTGGCGAGGAAGGCAGGCAGCCACGGTTCGCGCATGCCGAACAACTGCTGCAGCCCGATCAGAATCACCAGCGGGCCGCTGATCGCACCGCCCAGGCCCGGGATCGGGATGAAGGCGGGAATCGTGGAAACAAACAGCAACATGCCGAACGAGCGGTCGCCCAGCCCGTGCAGCACGTCGCTCATGCGCAGCTGCTCGTTCGGGTCGCCTTCCGCGAAGCCGTCAAGCAGCGCGCGCGTGCCGGCTTCGTGTGGACGCTCTGGCCTAGCCCGCTGTGTCATCCGGGGTGGATTCCTGTTCGATGCGCTGCAGCAGGAGCTTGTCGATGCGCGGGCCGTCGAGGTCGACCACTTCGATGCGCCAGTGGCTCCAGTCGAAATGCTCGCCGACGTAGGGGATGCGGCCGTAATGCGCGATCACCATGCCGGCAGCGGTGTGGAAGTCGTGCTCGTCCTCGTCCGGCAGGCGACCGCCGCCGATCAGTTCGCGCAGGTCTTCGATCGGCAGCGAGCCGTCGAGCAGGAACGAACCATCGCTGCGCTCGACGATCGGTGAATTGTCGTCCTCGGTCTCGCCGGACGGGTTCGCACTCGAGTGGATGCGGCCGACCACCGCATCCATCAGGTCGGCGACGGTGACCATGCCGCTGATGTCGCCGTACTCGTCGACCACCAGCGCCAGCGACTGCTGTTCCTCGCGGAAGATTTCCAGCAGCTTCATCGCATGGGTGGACTCGGACACGAACAGCGGGGCGCGCAGGCGCTTGAAAAGGTCCGGCGCCCTCTCGTCGAGGCGATCGAGGAGCGACTTAACCTCGAGAATACCAAGCACTTCGCTGTCGTTGCCGCGATAGACGGGGTAGCGCGAGAACGGCGTCTCGCGCATCGCCGCCAGGTTCTCGGCGAAGTCGGCGGCGGCGTCGATCCAGGCAATGCGAGTGCGCGGGGTCATCAGGCTTTCGGCGGTGCGGTCGCCGAGGCTGAGCACGCGGTTCATCATCTTGCGCTCGTCGGCGTCGATCACGCCCTGCTCATGGCTTTCGCTGACCAGCAGGCGGATCTCTTCTTCGCTGATGGCGCTGCGGGCGTCGTCCTTGATGCCGAGCATGCGCAGCACCAGGCGGTTGATCGCGCCCAGCGTGGCGACCACCGGCCGCGCCGCGCGCGACAGGCCGTACAGCGGGATGGCAATGGCGCTGGCGATGCGTTCGGGGTTGGTCAGCGCCAGGCGCTTGGGGATCAGCTCGCCGAAGATCACCTGGGCCGCCGTGATCAGGCCGACCGCGGTGCCGATGCCGATCGCACGGCTGTACATGTGCGCCGCCGGCCACAGTTCGCGCAGCCAGCCGGCGATGGCCAAGCCGATGGCCTCGCCGCCGAAGACGCCGGTGAGGACGCCGATCAGGGTGATGCCGACCTGCACGGTCGAGAGCAGGTTGTCAGGATGTTCGGCCAGGGCCAGGGCCATGCGCGCGCCGCGGCTGGGATGGTCCGGATCTTCGGCCATCTGCTTGAGGCGCAGCTTGCGCGAGGTCATCAGCGCCATCTCCGACATCGCGAAGAAAGCGTTGAGGACGATCAGGGCGATGACGGTCAGCAGTTCCAGCATGCGGTCCCTGCCTCAGGATGGCAGGCCCGGGTGGACACGCCGTGATGGGGGAAGGGGAGCCAGGTGCGTGCGGAAGGCTGTTCTGGGTCGTCGTCCATGGGCCGGGGCTGGGGAAAAGGGGATGGAGCAGGGGCAGCAAGCGAAGGGATGGTAGCAGGGCGGCCGGATTCAACCCCTCGGGCTCGGCCGGGGCGCGCGTTGTCGTCTCCGAACCGTCATAATTCCGCCCGCAGAACCCCCACCGAGCCGCCAGTCCGGCACCACGAGGCACCCTCAGCATGTTCTCCCTGCAAACGATCTTCGGCCAAGGCAACCAGTTCTATACCCTGCTGGAAGAGGCCGCAGTCGCCGCCCACGACAGCACCACGGCGTTGCACGTCATGCT
>DATDBI010000162.1:0-2445 GCA_036524915.1 Lysobacter sp.
GTGCTGCACTGCAAAATCCGCAGGATTACGAATCCATCCGGATGGAAAGATGAACGAATCGGTCCGCCCGAGCGCCGTGGCGCTGGCGCCGCTGCTGCTGTTCCTGGCGCTGTTCTTCGGTGCGGGCCTGTACTACACGACGCACGGCGAGGCGATGGGCTTCTATCAGCTGCGCGCGCCGGTGGCGATCCTGCCGGCGCTGGCACTGGCGGCGTTCATTGCCTGGCGTCGCGGCCTCAAGCCGCTGGAGACGCTGCTATCGGGCATGGGCGACCACAACGTGGTGCTGATGTGCCTGATCTTCCTGCTCGCCGGCGGCTTCGTCGAAGTGTCCAAGGCGATCGGCGCGGTCGATGCGATCGTCGCGCTTGGCATCGGTCACGTGCATCCGGCGCTGTTGCTGCCCGGCCTGTTCGTCGTCGCCGGCTTCATCTCGCTGTCGCTGGGTACGTCGATGGGGACGATCGCCGCGGTCGCGCCGATCGCGCTGGGGGTGTCCGATGCTTCGGGGCTCGATCGCGCGCTGGTGCTGGGTGCCGTGATTGGCGGCGCCACCTTCGGAGACAACCTGTCGGTGATCTCCGACACGGCCATCGTCGCCAGCCGCACCCAGGGCTGCAGCATGCGCGACAAGTTCCGCGAGAACCTCAAGCTGGCGCTGCCGGCCGCGGTGTTGACAGTCATCGTGCTCGGTTTCGTGGCCGATACCGCGCCGGTGCAGCCGCTCGATCCGGTTTCGCCGTGGTTGATCCTGCCGTACCTGGTGGTGCTCGGCCTGGCGCTGGCCGGCGTCGACGTGATCATCGTGCTGAGTCTGGGGCTGGTGATCGCCGGTGTGTTCGGCGCGGTATTCGCCGACGAGTTCGGCCTGGCGTCCTACGCCACCCATATCTGGGAAGGCTTCGAGAGCATGATCGAGATCACCCTGTTGTCGCTGCTGGTCGGCGGCCTGGGTGCGCTGATGAAGGCGACGGGTGGACTGAGCTGGCTGGCGCAGGTAATTGGCCGGTTCGCGCGTGGCCACCGCAGCCGCCGTGCCGGCGAGATCAGCATCGCCGCGCTCTCGGCCACGACCGACGTATTCACCGCCAACAACACGGTCGCGATCCTGATCAGTGGCGGTCTCGCGCGTGACATCGCCCAGCAGCATGGCGTGCCGCCGGCGCGTGCGGCGAGCGTGCTCGACATCTTCGCCTGCGTCACCCAGGGTGTGCTTCCCTACGGCGCGCAGATCCTGCTGGCCGCATCGCTCGGCGCGGTGTCGCCGCTGGCGCTCGCCGGCAGCGTCCACTACAGCTGGTTGCTGGGTGGCATCACCGTGGTCGCGATGCTGTGGCCGCGGCGCACCACGGCAAACGTTGAATCGGAGCTTGGTGCCCGCTGAGGCAGGCGCTCGCAGCAACAAAAAAGGGCGCGATCATCGCGCCCTTTTTTGTTGCTGCGTGATGCCGGATCAGTCGCGCGACTGCAACTTCGACAGCAGGCGCAGGAACTCGACGTACAGCCACACCAGCGTGACCATCAGGCCGAATGCGCCGTACCACTCCATGTACTTGGGCGCGTTCTGCTCGACGCCGGTCTCGATGAAGTCGAAGTCCAGCACCAGGTTGAGCGCGGCGATGACCACGACGAACAGGCTGAAGCCGATGCCGATCAATCCCGATTCGTGGATGTAGGGCATCTTGATGCCGAACATGCCCAGGCCCATCGTGACCAGGTAGAGCAGGGCGATGCCGCCAGTGGCGGCGACGATGCCGAGCTTGAAGTTCTCGGTGGCGCGGATCAGGCCCGAGCGATAAGCGAACAGCAGCGCGAACAGCGTGCCGATGGTCAGCATCACTGCCTGCAGCACGATCCCCTCGTAGAGGTGGTTGTACATCGCCGAGATCGCACCGAGGAAGAAGCCTTCGACGAGCGCATACAACGGCGCCGTGACCGGTGACCATTCCTTCTTGAACGCCGTGATGACGGCCAGCACCAGGCCGCCGATGGCCCCGCCCCAGACGTATGGGCCAGCGCCGACCACGCCTTCGGCGGTGAAGGAGATCTGGCTCCAGGCGAAGGTCGCGGTGATCACGCACAGCAACAGCAGCAGGCCGGTCTTGTTGACGGTGCCCGAGAGCGTCATCGCATCGCCGTCGCGGCGCACTACGGTGCCGCTGCCGAGGTCCAGGAAGGTGGTGTCTTTGAGTGCCGGATTGCCGCTGCGCATGCATGTACCCCTGATTCGAAGCGATGGATTGTGAACGGGGCAAGGATACATGCTGTCCACTGGCTGCTTCGCGTGGTCGCGTCGTTGACACGGACGCGCCATCCGCCCAAACTAGCCGGCCTTTCGCGGCGTTGGCGCGCAACGAGAGTCCGGGACCGGGGTATAGCTCAGCCTGGTAGAGCGCCAGCTTTGGGAGCTGGATGTCGTGGGTTCGAATCCCTCTGCCCCGACCA
>DATDBI010000163.1:0-32300 GCA_036524915.1 Lysobacter sp.
CCTTCTCGGCGAGCTTCTGCGCCTTGTCCTTGTCGACCTGCTGCTCGACCTGCTCGACCAGCGACAGCACGTCGCCCATGTCGAGGATGCGGCTGGCGATGCGGTCCGGGTGGAACACGTCGAGGCCGTCGGGCTTCTCGCCGGTGCCGATGAACTTGATCGGGCGCTGGGTGATGTAGCGCACCGACAGTGCGGCGCCGCCGCGGGCGTCGCCGTCGGTCTTGGTCAGCACCACGCCGGTCAGCGGCAGCGCTTCACCGAAATGCTTGGCGGTGACCGCGGCGTCCTGGCCGGTCATCGAGTCGACCACGAACAGCGTCTCGACCGGCTTGACCGCGGCGTGCAGCGCCTTGATCTCGGCCATCATCGCTTCGTCGATGCTGGTGCGGCCGGCGGTATCGACCAGCAGCACGTCGACGTAGGACTTGCGCGCATCGTCGATGGCAGCGCGGACGATCGCCTCGGGCTTCTGGTCGGCGCTCGACGGGAAGAACAGCACGTCGACCTGCTCGGCCAGCGTCTTGAGCTGCTCGATCGCGGCCGGACGGTAGACGTCGGCCGACACCACCATCACCTTCTTCTTGCGCTTTTCCTTCAGGTGCTTGGCAAGCTTGGCCACCGTGGTGGTCTTGCCCGCGCCCTGCAGGCCGGCCAACAGGATGACGGCCGGCGCCGGCACGTTGAGGTTGAGGTCGGTCGCGGCCGAACCCATCACCGCGCTCATCTCGTCGCGGACGATCTTGATCAGTGCCTGGCCCGGGGTCAGCGACTTGAGCACTTCCTGGCCGACCGCACGCACCTTGATGCGCTCGATCAGGGCCTGCACCACCGGCAAGGCGACGTCGGCCTCGAGCAGGGCGATGCGGACTTCGCGCAGCGACTCGCGGATGTTCTCCTCGGTCAGCCGGCCGCGGCCACGAAGGCGCTCGATGGTGCCGGAGAGACGTTGGGTCAGGGATTCGAACATGCGGGGGATACCTGCGGATCGCGCGGACGCGGGATGGATCAAAGCGGGGCGCGAAGTATAGCTCCCGGGGCTGGCCACTGCGGTTCGTCTCGCAGCTATGCGACACTGCGGCGATGACAATCGTTCTCATCGCCATCGCGCTGTATCTGCTGGCCACCGCCATGCTCGTCAGCGGAGTGCGCCAGCAACCGCCGCGGCAGTCGCGCCTGTGGCTGCTGCCGGCCTGGGCAGGCGTCCTGCTGCACGCCCTCGCCCACCTGCTCGCCTGGCATCAGGCCGGCGGCGCCGACCTGCATTTCTATGCGGCGTTGTCGCTGGTTGGCCTGGGCATGGCGGCGCTGACCGCACTGGTCGGTGGCGGCGGTCGCATGGCCGCGCTGGGCGTGGTCGTGTTCCCGCTGGCCGCACTCACCCTGTTCGGCTACCAGCACCACGGCCACGTGATCGCCGAACGCCTCGACTGGCGCCTGCAGCTGCATGCCTGGTTCGCCCTGCTCGCCTACGCGACGCTCGCCATCGCCGCGCTGCTGGCGGTGATGCTGTGGCTGCAGGAGCGCGCTCTGCGCCGGCGCGAATTCCATCAGTGGCTGCGTGCATTGCCGCCGCTGGTGGAGCTGGAGACCCTGCTGTTCCGCACGATCGCAGTGGGCTTCGCCCTGCTCACGGCAACGCTGCTGAGCGGCGTGCTGTTCGTCGAAAGCCTGTTCGCCCAGCACCTGGTCCACAAGACCGTGCTGAGCGTGCTGTCGTGGCTGGCCTTTGGCGGCCTGCTGCTGGGGCGCTGGCGCTACGGCTGGCGTGGCGGCACCGCCGTTCGCTGGACCCTGGCGGCCATGGGACTGCTGGTGCTCGCCTTCTTCGGCAGCAAATTCGTCCTCGAGCTGGTCCTCGGCCGCCCTGCCTGAACGCTGTTCAGCTGGCGCAACCCGGCGTTCCATTGCCGCAACAATATTTGCATTGACAACTATTGCGCGGGCGAACAAAATTTCGCCCCATGAAAACGCTACCCCTCGCCGCCTGCAGCGGATCGTCGCTGGGACTGCTGTTCAGGCAGGTCCGCGATGCCATGTGGACGCGAATGGAGCTTGAGCTCGCCACGGCTGGCCATGAACTCACCTTCAGCCAGTACATCGCACTCAAGCTGCTGTCCTTCGGACCCGCCGGTGTCACCGACCTCGCCCGCGCTGCGGAGCTCAATCCGGGCGCGATGACGCGCTTGCTGGACAAGCTCGAGGCGCGCGGCATCGTCGCCCGCACCGCCGACCCCACCGATCGTCGCGGCATCAACATCCACCTGACCGACGCCGGCCAGGCCATGTGGCTGGACGTCAACGAGTGCGGACAGCGCGTGCGTGAGCGCGCGATGGCCGGCATGGACGACGCCCAGCGCGAACTGCTGACGCGGATGCTCGAGCAGGTCCGCGACAACCTTTCCCCTTCCGACACCTGACTATGACTCCCCATGCCCCCCGCCCGCCTCGCGGGCTGCAGCCCGTGCTCGCCGCATTGGCCGTCGCCGTGCTCGTCGCTGGCTGCGCGAGTTCGCGTGGTCTTGCGCCCGAAGGCACGCCGCTCGACGCCGACACCCTGCAGGCGCAGCGCAGCCTGGCCGGCGCCACCGCGTCCGACGCCGCGTTCCCGGCGCAGGACTGGTGGACCTCGCTCGGTGATGCACAGCTCAATGCGCTGATCGCCGAAGCACTGGCCGGCACGCCGAGCCTGGACGCCGCCGATGCACGCGTGCGTCAGGCCATCGCCCAAGCCGGCATCGCCGACTCCGCACGCAAGCCCACGGTCGGCGCGGCGGCGCAGTACTCGGGCGTGCAGATTCCCGAAACGCTCGCACCGGCACCGTTTGGCGGCAGCTATCAGGGTGTGGGCATCCTCAACCTCAGCTTCCACTACACCTTCGACCTGTGGGGTGGCGAGCGCGCCCGCTGGCAGGCCGCCGTTGGCCAGGCACGCGCCGCCGAAGTCGACGCGCAGGCCGCGCGGCTGACGCTGTCGTCGGGTATCGCCCGCACCTACGTCGCGCTGGCGCAGGCGTTCGCCGCGCACGATGTGGCCATTGCCGATCACGACCGCGCAGCGAGCCTGCTTGACCTCGGTCGCCAGCGCGTTGCTGCCGGCCTCGACAATCAGTTGCAGATCCGCCAGGCCGAAAGCTCGGTGGCCAGCGCCGAACAGCAGATCCAGGCGAGCGAGCACGAGATCGAAATTGCCCGCAATGCGCTGGCCGCGCTGCTGGGCAAGGGCCCGGACCGCGGCCGCGACATCGCCCAGCCGGGATTGCTCAGCGCTGCCTCGCCGGCTGTTCCGTCGGTGCTGCCGAGCGAACTGCTCGGCCATCGCCCGGACGTGGTCGCGGCGCGCTGGCGCGTTGAAGCCTCGCAGCAGGGCATCAAGGCCAGCAAGGCGGCGTTCTATCCGACCATCAACCTCACCGCGATCGCGGGACTTGCCTCCGGCAGCCTCGGCGACCTGTTCTCCAGCGATGCACTGGTCTACGGCGGCGGCCCGGCGCTGAGCCTGCCCATCTTCGACGGTGGCCACCTGCGCAACCAGCTTGCGCGCAGTGATGCCGACTACGACCTGGCCGTGGCCAGCTACAACCAGACCCTGGTCGGTGCGCTGCGCGAAGTCGCCGATGCCTTGCACGCAGCACGGTCGCTCGACGGCCAGATCGTCTCGGCCACGCAGGCGCGCGACTCGGCGAAGGACGCCTGGGACATCGCCACCGCGCGCTACCGGGCCGGCCTGGGCACGCAGCTCGACGTGCTCGCCGCGCAGCGTCCGCTGCTCGATCTCGATCGCCAGCTCACCGTGCTGCGCGCGCAGCGACTGGCCGCATCGATCGATCTGGACCGCGCCCTCGGCGGCGGTCTTGCACTCAACTCACCCGACACCACCAGCGACATCGCCAAGGCCCCCACGCCATGACCACCGAACCCAATCCCAACGCTCCCAAGGCCGCAGAGCCGAAGTCCAACGGCAAGCGCAAGCGTGCGCTGCTGATCCTGCTCGCCGTCGTCGCGGTGGCCGGGGTGTCGTGGGCCGCCTGGTACCTGCTGGTCGCACGCTGGCACGAAGACACCGACGACGCGTACGCGCAGGGCAATGTCGTCAGCATCGTGCCGCAGACCATCGGCACCGTGGTCGGCATCGACGCCGACGACGGCATGAAGGTCACCGCCGGCCAGGCGCTCGTGCACCTGGACCCGAACGATGCGCGTGTCGCCTTCGACCAGTCCGTCGCCAACCTCGCCAACACCGTGCGCCAGGTGCGTGGCCTCTACAGCGCCGTCGATGCCGGCGCGGCTGACCTGGCTGCGCGCCAGGCCACGGTCGAGCGCGCACGCGCCGACCTCAAGCGTCGCGAAGGCCTGGTCGGCAACGGCGCGGTTTCGGCCGAAGAGCTCGCCCATGCCCGCAACGAACTGGCCGTGCTTGAAGCGGGCCTGCGCTCGATCAACGGCAACCTGTCGCGCAACCGCGCCCTGGTCGATTCGACCACGGTCAGCAGCCAGCCGCAGGTCGAAGCCGCTGCCTCGCAGGTGCGCCAGGCGTACCTCAACCTGCAACGCACCGCGATCGTCGCGCCGGTGTCGGGCTACGTCGCCAAGCGCCAGGTGCAGCTCGGCCAACGTGCGCAGCCGGGCACGACGCTGATGACGATCGTGCCGCTGGAGCAGATCTGGGTCGAAGCCAACTTCAAGGAAACCCAGCTCTCGCGCATGCGCATCGGCCAACCGGTGAAGGTGCACTCCGATCTGTACGGCAGCGGCGTCGAGTACGACGGCAAGGTCGCCAGCCTCGGCATGGGCACCGGCAGTGCGTTCTCGCTGCTGCCGGCGCAGAACGCCAGCGGCAACTGGATCAAGATCGTGCAGCGCGTTCCGGTGCGCATCGAGATCGAGCCGCGCCAGCTCGCCGAGCATCCGCTGCGCCTGGGCTTGAGCATGCACGTCGATGTGACCGTGCGTGACCAGGACGGCGCGGTTCTCGCCGATGCCCGCAAGAGCAACAAGACGCTGTTCACCACCGCCGCCTATGAAGAGCAGCTCAACGACGCCAATGCGCTGATCGGCAAGGTCATCAAGCAGAACCTGCCGACCGCGGCACGCAACTGAGCGGCCTGAGCACGCCATGTCCACCATCGCGCAACAGGAAGAAAACGCCGGGCTGCCGGTAACTCCGCCGTCCGCACCCGCGGCGGCGGCGTTCCGCCCACCCAACATGGCGTTGACGACGATTGGTCTTGCCCTGGCGTCGTTCATGCAGGTGCTCGACACCACCATCGCCAACGTCTCGCTGCCGACGATCTCCGGCAACCTCGGCGCCAGCTCCAACCAGGCGACGTGGGTCATCACCTCGTTTGCGGTCAGCAACGCGATCGCGTTGCCGCTGACCGGCTTCATGACCCGCCGCTTCGGCGAGCGCACGTTGTTCACCTGGGCCACGCTGGCGTTCGTGATCGCATCGCTCCTGTGCGGCCTGGCCAACAGCATGGGCCTGCTGGTCGCGGCGCGTGCGTTGCAGGGCTTCGTCGCCGGACCGATGTACCCGGTGACGCAGGCGCTGCTGATCTCGATCTATCCACCGCACAAACGCGGGCAGGCCATCGCCCTGCTGGCGATGGTGACCGTGGTGGCGCCCATCGCCGGCCCGATCCTGGGCGGCTGGATCACGGACAACTACAGCTGGGAATGGATCTTCTTCATCAACATTCCCATCGGCATCTTCTCCAGCATCGTCGTCGGCAGGCAGCTCAAGGGCCGGCCCGAAAGGCACGAGAAGCCGAAGATGGACTACATGGGCCTGGCGATGCTGGTGCTCGGCGTCGGCGCGCTGCAGATCATGCTCGACCTGGGCAACGACGAAGACTGGTTCAACTCCACCAAGATCCTGTGGCTGGCGATTGTGGCCGCGGTCGCGCTGGTCGTGTTCGTGATCTGGGAGCTGACCGAGAAGGACCCGATCGTCAACCTGCGCCTGTTCCGCCACCGCAACTTCGCCAGTGGCACGCTGGCGATGGTGATGGCGTACTCGGCCTTCTTCAGCGTTGGTCTGCTGGTGCCGTTGTGGCTGCAGCGCAACCTGGGCTACACACCGATCTGGGCGGGCTACGCCAGTGCGCCAATCGGCATTCTGCCGGTGCTGCTGACGCCACTGGTGGGCAAGTACGCGCAGAAGTTCGACCTGCGCGTGCTCGCCACCTTCGCCTTCATCGTGATGGCCGGCACCAGCTTCATCCGCGCCGGCTTCAACCTCGATGTGAACTTCGAGCGCGTTGCCGAAGTGCAACTGTGGCAAGGCCTTGGCGTCGCGCTGTTCTTCATGCCGGTGCTGACGATCCTGCTGTCGGACCTGGAGCCGCACGAGATCGCGGCCGGCTCCGGCCTGGCCACGTTCGTGCGCACGCTGGGCGGAAGTTTCGCTGCCTCGTTGACCACCTGGGCCTGGAACCAGCGCAGCACCGTGCACCACGCCCGGCTGACAGAGAGCATCAGCGCCTACGACCCGGCCATGCAGCAGACGGTATCGGCACTGGGCCAGGGCGACCCACAGCGCGGCGCGGTGGCGTTGAACCAGATGATCTCGCAGCAGGCGGTGCAGATCGGCTTCAACGAGATCTTCCACCTGCTCGGCATCCTGTTCCTGGTGGTGATCATCTTCGTGTGGTTCGCCAAGCCGCCGTTCGCGGCAAAGATGGGCGGCGGAGCGGCGGCAGGCGGGCACTGAGCCCCCTCTTAGACAGCCCTCCCCCCTTGCGGGGGAGGGACAGGCCGCGCAGGCGGCCAGGGAGAGGGGTAAACGCCGTTGTATCGCTTGAAGCCCCAAGCGATGCCCAAATGCCCCCCTCCCACTACGTCCTCACCCTCTCCTGCCCGGACCGTCCGGGCATCGTCAATGCCGTGACCGGGCACCTGCTGCGTTTGGAGGGCAACATCCTCGACGCGCAGCAGTACAACGACCTGGAAACCGACCGCTTCTTCATGCGCACGGTGTTCGCACTGGACCCCGGCTCGATCGAGGCCCTGGGCAACGGATTCGCCACGCTCGCGGAAGGTTTCGGCATGCGCTGGTCATTGCGCGATCGCAGCGTGCCGCGCCGGGTGATGCTGCTGGCCTCGAAGTTTGACCACTGCCTGGCCGACGTCCTGTACCGCTGGCGCATCGGTGAGCTGCCGATGGAAATCACCGGCGTGGTCTCGAACCACCCGCGCGAGACCTACCAGTATCTGGACCTGGACGGAATTCCGTTCCATTACCTGCCCGTCGCCAAGGGACGCAAGCACGAGCAGGAGGCCGCGTTGCTGTCACTCATCGAGCAGTCCGGCACCGAGCTGGTGGTCCTGGCGCGCTACATGCAGGTGCTGTCGGAGTCACTGGCGACGCGGCTGGCTGGACGCTGCATCAACATCCACCACTCGTTCCTCCCCGGCTTCAAGGGCGCGCGCCCGTATCACGCGGCGCACGCGCGAGGCGTCAAGCTGATCGGCGCCACGGCGCATTTCATCACTGCCGACCTGGATGAAGGCCCGATCATCGAGCAGGACACCCAGCGCGTCAGCCACCACGACACACCGAACGACCTGATCCGCATCGGTCGCGATATCGAACGCCGAGTGCTGGCCCAAGCGCTGCGCTATTGGCTGGATGACCGCATCGTGCTCAATGGGCATCGCACGGTCGTGTTTGCGGTGTAGCCGTCAGGCCTGCTCGAGCGCGTCCGCCAGCCGCTCCACCGCGATCACTTCCATCTCGCCGACGCGGCCGCTCTTGGGCGCGTTCGACTTGGGCACGATGGCGCGCTTGAACCCGTGGGTGGCGGCTTCCTTCAGGCGCTCTTCGCCGTTGGGCACCGGCCGGATCTCCCCGGACAGTCCGACCTCGCCGAACGCCACCGTCTGATCGGCCAGCGGCCGGTCGCGCAGCGATGACAACACTGCCAGCAATACCGGCAGGTCCGCCGCGGTTTCCTGCACGCGGATGCCGCCGACGACATTGACGAACACGTCCTGGTCGCCGACCCCAACGCCACCGTGGCGATGGAGCACTGCCAGCAGCATCGCCAGGCGGTTGCCTTCCATGCCGACCGCCACGCGACGCGGATTGGACAGCGGCGAGGCATCGACCAGCGCCTGTACTTCCACCAGCAGCGGACGCGTGCCCTCACGCGTGACCATCACGCAACTGCCCGGCTGCGCACCGTTGCTGCCCGATAGAAAAATCGCGGAAGGATTGGGAACTTCGCGCAGGCCCTTGTCGCCCATCACGAAAACGCCGAGCTCGTTGACTGCACCGAAGCGGTTCTTGAAGGCGCGCAGCACGCGGAAGCGGCTGCCACTCTCGCCCTCGAAATACAGCACCGCGTCGACCATGTGCTCAAGCACGCGCGGGCCGGCGATGCCGCCCTCCTTGGTGACGTGGCCGACGAGGAACACCGCCGTGCCGGTCTCCTTGGCATAGCGCACCAGCCGCGCCGCGCTCTCGCGCACCTGGCTGACCGAGCCCGGCGCTGCGCTGAGTTCTTCGGTCCACAACGTCTGCACCGAGTCGGCGACGATCAGGCCCGGACGCATCTTCACCGCGTGCTCGAGTACGCGCTCGACACCGGTCTCGGCCAGCGCGTGCACGCCATCGACCGGCACGCCCAGGCGCGCAGCACGACCGGCAACCTGCGCCAGCGACTCTTCGCCGGTGACGTACAGGCCCGGAAGGCTACCGGCCATCTTGCTGATGGCCTGCAGCAGCAGCGTCGATTTGCCGATGCCCGGATCGCCGCCGACCAGCACCACCGAGCCGTGCACCATGCCACCGCCCAGCACCCGGTCGAATTCGCCGATGCCGGTGCTGACGCGGTCTTCCTCGCTATGGCGCACGTCGCTCAGTGCGGTCACCGCAGGCGCGTCGGCGCGACCTGCCCAGCTGCTGCGCCGGCTCGCGGCGACGCTGGCGCCCGCCTTGGCGGCCGGCTCCACGACAAACTCGCTCAGGGTGTTCCAGCCGCCGCATTCGCCGCACTGCCCCTGCCACTTGTTGAAGTCAGCCCCGCATTCGGAACAGACGTAGGCGGTGCGGGACTTGGACGGCGTCTTGGCAGCGGGCTTGGGCATGAAGGGCGACACGTTGGAATCGTGCTGCCACTGTACGGGCCAGCGTCGCGTCAGGCGAGACTGGAAACATGCGTCTCCCGCTCCGGGCCAAGGTGGCGGGCCCCGTGCTGGCCAGTCAGGCCGCGAAACGCAGGTGGTACTCCGGGTAGAACGCACTCAGCTCCTGCTGCGGCGCGCCCAGCAGTCCCCCGACATCGCCCTGCGGCACGATGCTGTAGCCGCGTGCATCGATGTCCTTGGCGATGCCCTGCCAGTCCAGCCGCGGCGCCGCCGATTCGCTGTCGAGCGTCCAGCCGAAGCGCAGGTTGCCCAGCACTGCCATCTCATCGTCAGGCAGGGGCGCGCCGCACGGCGCGACCACGAAGCCATCGTCCTGCCCCACCACGAAAACATCCATCCGCATGGTCAACACCTTGTCGACGCCCCTTCCGGAAAAACAGGCGGCATGGTGGCGACTGGATGGATAAAAAATTGTGAAATCCAGATGGCTGGAAGATGAAACGTTCACTGTCCGTTGCGGCAAGGGTTCAGGTCGGCCCGTCACCACCGTCCGCGCGTCCCGCCGCCACCGAGGCGATCCACTCGTCCACCGCCTTCTCCAGCACGGCCAGCGGCAATGCGCCATTGCCCAGCACCAGGTCGTGGAAGGCGCGGACGTCGAAGCGCTTGCCAAGCTTGCGCTGCGCCCGCTCGCGCAGCTCCACCATCTTGAGATGACCCATCTTGTAGGAACTGGCCTGCCCCGGCTGCACCAGGTAGCGGTAGACCTCGATCCGGACTTCCGCCTCGGTCATGCCCGTCTTCGCCTGCATGTAGGCGATGGCCTGCTCGGGCGTCCAGCGCTTTCGATGGAGGCCGGTATCGACCACCAGCCGCACCGAGCGGAACATCTCCGCACGAAGTCGTCCCAGATCGCCCCAGGGGTCGTCCTTGTACAGGCCCATCTCCGCGGCCAGCTGCTCGGCATACAACGCCCAGCCTTCGGTGAAGGCGCTGGGGTTGAGGCTGCGGCGCAGCAGCGGCAAATCGGTGAGGGTCTGGCCCAGTGAGATCTGGAAGTGATGGCCCGGCGATCCTTCGTGGTAGGCCAGCGTCGGCAGACTGAAGCGCGTGTTCGCGGCCATGTCGCCGAGGTTGATGAAGAACACACCCGGACGCGACCCGTCCATCGCCGGCGGCGCGTAGTAGCCGCCCGGTGCGGTGGCCTGCGCCTGCACCGGCACGGCGCGCACTTCCAGTGGCTGCTTCGGCACGCGTCCGAAGTACTGCGGGATGTGCGGCTGCAGCAGGTCCAGCGCATGTCGGATGTCGGCGACAAGCTCGGCGCGGCCGGCGTCGGAGTCGTCGTACAGGAAACGCTTGTCCTTGTTCAGCGCCAGCATCCGCTCGCCGACGGTGCCCTCGCGCAGGCCTTGTCGGACCAGCAGCGCATCCATCTCCTTGTCGATCCGCGCCACCTCCGACAGGCCGATCCTGTGGATCGCGTCCGCGTCCAGGTCGGTGCTGGTGTTCCAGCGCAGCGCGGCGTCGTAGAAGGCCTTGCCGTCCGGCAATGCCCAGACCCCTCGGCTGCCGGGCTTGGTCGCGATCACTTCATCCAGGCGCGTCAGCAGCCGGGCATAGGCGGGATTGGTCTGGTCGGCCACGGCGCCGGCCGCCTGGGCCAGCAGTTCCTGGCGTCGCGCCGGCGTCATCGTGGCGACCTTGTCGAGCTTGCGGCGCAGCGACTGCACAAACACGCTGTCGGCCGGCTGCGGCTTCAGCAGCGCGCGGATCTGCGTCGCGGCGCCTTCCAGCGCAATCTGCGGCGGGATCACGCCCCTGCTGGCCTGCATGTCGAAGTTCGCGCGGACCTGGTCGAGCTTGGTTGCTGCCGCGCCGAGCCGCGCGATGTAGTTGCGCGCACTGGTCTCGTCGGTGACGGCATGGTTGTTGTCGAGGAACTGCGGCAACGTCACCGGCACGCTGAAGAGCTGATCGACGGCGTAGGTCGAGGCGCCCACGGGCAGCCACGCCGGCGCCCAGTCGAAGCGCATCACGATCTGGGTCGTGTAGAACCAGGTGGCCAGGTCGTAGTTCCAGCGCTCCTGCCCGACCAGCTTGCCGCGATCGAAGGAACGGATGGCCTTGAGGTTGGCCTGCAGTTCCGTGAGACGTTCCTCGCGCTTGGGCAGCGAGACGTCGGTCAGTTGGGCCGACAGGTCGATGCCGTCGCCAGAGATGCCCAGCAGGCTCCGCAGTTCCGGATCCTGGACGACGGCGCTCTGCGTCTGCGAGTCAAGCAGTGCATGGAGGGTCTTCGGGCGGCTGTCGCCCTCGGCGGCAAGGCAGCCTTGCGCGGCAATTGCCGCAACGGTGAAGGCGACCTTCAACAGGTTACGACGCATGGTTGCTCCGGTATTCATGCCAGGTAGTCCTCCATTTCCACGACTGGAAGCCTTCCGGCTTCGCGCATCCACTCGTCCACGGCCGGCCGCGCCAGCAGCCGCTCGCACCAGTCCTGCGCCACTGGAAATCCATGCAGTTGCGGACGATGCGAGATGATCCGCTGCACCACCGGCACGAAGGCGAGGTCGGCCAGGGACAGATCCCCGAACAGCCACGGACCGCCACTGGCAGCCAGTGCCTGCTCCCAGACGCGAGCGATTCGATCGGACTGTTCGATCTCTTCGGCCGTCATCGCGCGGCGATGCGGATAGAACGAGCTCTCGAACGACAGGCGAGCACAGATTCCCGACAAGCCGCCATGGACCCATGCGAGCAGGGAGCGTGCCTTCGCACGCTGGCTGATGTCGGCCGGTAGCAGCGATGTGTCGCCGATCTCGCTGGCGTACTCCATGATGGCCAGCGAATCGAAGATCACGTGTTCGCCGTCCACCAGCACCGGCACCGCAGCCGTTGGGGAGAACTGGCCGATGCGGGCAAGGTTCTCGAAACGCTGCGGCCGGCGGATGTCGACGATCCGCTCCTCGAACGCGATGCCCTGCTCGCGCAGCGCCAGCCAGGCGCGCAGCGCCCAGCTCGAGGCGTTGCGCGTCCCGGTATACAGCACAAGACTCATTGCGACCCACCCTTACCGCCAGCGCGCTGGCGCAAGCGCGGATTCTATCGAGCGCGCTTGCGGGGCGTCGAGGCCGCGGTCTTGCGTGATCTGGCGCTTTTGGCCGGTGCGGCCTTTGCCGGCGACTTGCGCGCGGTGGTGCGCTTGGCGGTCTTGGCGGTCTTGGCGCCATTGGTCGCACGCTTGCCGCCGCCGGACTTGTCCGAAGGCGGCAGCCGCGAGCGTGGCCGCTTTCCGGTCAGCTCGACGATGCGGTTCTCGCCCATCAACTCTTCTTTCTTCGTCACCCGGGCGACGATGAAGCCGATCGCCTTGCCCAGCCACGTGCCCGGGCCTTCCCAGTACTCGATCGAATGCACCTTCACTTCCAGCAGGACCAGGTTCGGGTCGTCCTTGCCCTTGGGGAAGAAGGCCTTCATCGCATCGTTCCACAACGCCTCTATCGCCGCGGCGTCGCGGTTGACCGTGGCCTTGCCGGTCAGCGAGACGTAGACGTTCTTGCCTTTGGACGCGTAGGCGAGATTGACCTTGGGGTTTCTGCGGATCTCGGCGACCTTGGGGCTGTCGGCCTCGGTGAAGAACCAGACCCGTTCGCCATCGAACCGTGCCTGCTGCGTCGACAACGGCCGGCTCATCAGGAAACCGCCCTTCCCCGTCGTGGTCAGCATGGCGATGTCGATCTTCTTCAGGAGTTCGCCGATCTTCTTCGCATTCTTGTCGACAGCAGCCATGGCGATGCTCCGGTGGATCGGTATGAGCGGCCGATGCTGTCGTCCGCGGCGCCACGCAGGCGTGAAGAAATGAACGCCAATGGCGCGACGGTTCAGCGTGACGCCTACTGCACGCGCACTGCCAGGTCGCGCCCCGCAGTGGCGGCATTACCCATGTAGTCCCTGGCGGTGATCCGCAGGATGTAGTCGCCGGCCGCAAGGTCCGCCGGCTGCCACGTACCGGTGGCCAGCTGGCCATCGCGGACGGTATTGGTCACCACGTACTGGAACCTCGTGATCGCGCTGCCGTGGACGGTGATGCCGCTGCCGGGTGCGTAAGCGACCTTGACCGCATCGTCATCGGCCGGCATGCGGTCGAAAGCGATGTTCATGCGCGGTGATTCATAGCCAGGCAACGGCTGCCCGGCCGCGTCCAGCCACTGGTACCCGAGTGCGTGCAAGCCTAAACGCCGGCGCGGCAGGTTGCGGTCAACCTGGTCCCAGGCATCGACCACGATCTGCACGCCGGGCAACGTGCGTGAAAGCAGCACGCGGCCGTCCTGCTTGTGCACCAGTGGCTGCTGGGCGGCATCGAGCAGTTCGATGCGGTCGATGCGCGGTGGATAACTGTCGGCGTAGTCGCGGAACCCCAAGGCGATCGCGTTGCGCTCGTAGCCGTAGGCGCCCACGCTCAGGTGCACGTGCGCCATGGCGTTGAGGGTGCCCAGCACGTCGCCGGCCTTGAAGCGGGTGCCGCGCCGGACGCGCATGCGCTCGGGTTCACCGGCTTCGTCGCGCAGCAACTGGAAACGCTCCGTATCAATCGGCTTGCCCTGCGCGGTGCGACCGACGCGCATGTGGATGTAGCCGATCGTGTCCAGCTCGAGGCCCTCACCGAGTTTGCCAAGCGCCCAGCTCGCGGTCGGGCTGGTGACCTTGCCGTCGGCAATGGCCAGTACTTCCTGGCCGACGTCGCCACGGATATCCAGGCCGCCATGCAGATGGTCGCGGCTCTCACGCTGGTAATTGCCGCGGACCTCGCCCAGTGTGCCGACCACTTCGTGCCAGCCGTCCTGCGGTCGCAGCGGCCAGCGCCCCTGGGTGTCGGGCAAGGGCGCGTCGGTCGCAGGCCCGACCGTCAGCACCGGCGGCCTGGTCGGAGTTGTAGAGGCCGGAACGATCCGGTGCACGCGATAGCTGGCCGCGTCAGTAACAACCAACGCGCCTTCGCCATCGATCGCCAGTCCGGCTGGACGCGACAGTCGCTGCTCCTTCGCTGCACCGGTGATCACCACCCAGCGCCCGTCCCGCGCGTACTGCAATACCGTGCCGCGCGTGTTCTCGGCAATGTAGACCACGCCGTCGTGGGCGATGGCCAGGCTGAGCGGCCGGTGCACGACCGGGTTGGCATCGTCCGGTGCGCCGCGCAGCACGGTGTCGACATCGCCACGCGGCGTGACGCGCCGGACGGCGTTGTTGCGCGTGTCAGCGACCCATACCCGACCGAACCCATCGATTGCCAGACCGGTCGGTGTGTCGAAGCGCGCCTGCGTGCCAAGGCCGTCCTGATACCCCGGACGCTCGCCGCCGGCCAGTGTGCTGACCGTGCCATCGGGTGCAATCACGCGGATCCGGTCGTTGTAGGTGTCGGCGACATACACGCGACCGTCCTTGTCCACCGCGACACCGATCGGTCCGTTGAACTGCGCCTGCGCGCCGGGACCATCGCGGTATCCCGGCGCGCCGGTACCGGCGACGGTGCTGACGATGCCCTGCGGCGATACCTTGCGAATCGCGTGATTGCCCGTGTCGGCGACGTACAGGTTGCCCGCGGTGTCGATAGCCAACCCGGACGGCGTATTGAACGCGGCCGCCGTGCCGGCACCGTCGACGAAACCCTCGGCGGACCCCGCCACCGTCGACACCACACCATCACGGCCGATGCGACGGATACGGTTGCTGTCGCCGGCGTCAGCGATGAACAGCGTGCCGTCGCTGGCGCGTGCGACACCATAGGGGTCGGCGAAACGGGCCTGCGCGGCGGCGCCGTCGCGCGTGCCCGATACGCCATCACCGGCCAGCAACTCCAGGCGCGCGGCCCACGCGAACGGTGTCGGTGCCGGGCCCGCGGGTACGATCGCGACCCGCCGCGATGGCTCGAAAACGAAAGTGGCGGCGAGCGCCGCCGCGGTGAGGCCAACGGCCAACCACAGCCAGGTGCTTCGGCTCATGCAGGTCCTGCTTCGATGCGCGCGCACCGTGCGCCGCGCTGCCCCTCGATTCTAGGGCATTGCACAATGCGACCGGACTGCGTCGCCCTGATCGGCGACTACGCCAGCGACGGCAGTTGCGCGAGCAGCTTGTCGAGCGTGATCGGGTAGTCGCGCACCCGCACGCCGGTGGCGTTGTGTATGGCATTGGCAATCGCGGCACTGACGCCGCAGATGCCCAGCTCGCCCACGCCCTTGGCCTTCATCGGTGACGACATCGGGTCGGTTTCATCGAGGAAGATCACTTCCTGGTGCGGCACATCGGCATGCACCGGCACTTCATAGCCGGCCAGGTCGTGGTTGACGAAGAAGCCCAGGCGCTTGTCGACCACCAGCTCTTCCGACAGCGCCGCGCCGATGCCCATCGTCATCGCACCGATCACCTGGCTGCGCGCCGACTTGGGATTGAGGATCCGTCCGGCCGCGCAGACGGCCAGCATGCGTCGCACGCGCGACTCGCCCGTGGCGATGTCGACACCGACCTCGGCGAAGTGCGCGGCGAATGTCGACTGCTGGTACTTCTTGCCGAGGTCGCCGAACTCGATCACGTCCTCGGCCACCACGTCCCCGCCCTCGGCGGCCTGGCCCAGCGGAATGTCGCGTCCGCCGACCCGGATGCGGCCGTCAGCGAAGGTCGCTTCGCTGGCGCTGAAGCCCATCTTGGTGGCGATGGTCTGACGGAGCTTTTCGCAGGCGGCGTACACACCCGCAGTTGAACTGTTGGCACCCCATTGGCCACCGGAGCCGGCCGAGACCGGAAACGACGAATCGCCCAGCCGCACCACCACGCGATCGATCGGGACGCCCATCATCTCCGCCGCGGTCTGCGCGATCACCGTGTAGCTGCCGGTGCCGATGTCGGTCATGTCGGTTTCGACGGTGACTACGCCCTTGCTGTCCAGGCGTACGCGCGCCGCCGACTTCATCGTCAGGTTGTTGCGGAAACCGGCCGCCACGCCCATGCCGACCAGCCAGCGACCGTCGCGCTGGCTGCCGGGTGTCCTGGCGCGCCGGCTCCATCCAAATCGCTCAGCACCCTGGCGCAGGCACTCGTTGAGTTGCCGCTGCGAGAACGGACGCTTCGGATTCTCCGGATCCACCTGCGTGTCGTTGACGATGCGGAATTCGATCGGATCCATGCCGAGCTTGTCGGCCATCTCGTCCATCGCGATCTCCAGCGCCATCAGGCCCGGGGCTTCGCCAGGCGCGCGCATGGCGTTGCCCTCGGGAAGGTCGAGCACGGCCAGTCGCATCCTCGTCATCCGGTTCGCACCGGCGTACAGCAGCCGCGTCTGCTGGACCGCAACCTCCGGCTCGCCACCCGGCAGGTCGCCCGACCAGCTCTCGTGGCCCATGGCGGTGATCTTGCCGTCGCGGCCCGCGCCGATCCGGATACGCTGGATCGTTGCCGGTCGATGGGTGGTGTTGTTGGCCATGAGCGGCCGCGGCAGCGCGATCTTGACCGGCCGACCGCACGCGCGTGCGCCCAGCGCGGCCAGCACCGCGTCGCAGCGCACGAACAATTTGCCGCCGAAACCGCCGCCGATGTAGGGAGAGATCAACCTCACGTTCTCGCGCGGAATCCCGAGCGTCTTGGCCACGTCGCCGCGGCCCCAGTTGATCATCTGGTTGGCGGTCCAGACGGTGAGCTTGTCGCCGTCCCAGGCCGCGATCGAAGCGTGCGGCTCCATCATCGCGTGCGACTGGTCTGGCGTCGTGTAGGTCTCATCCAGCGTCACCGGCGCCTTCGCAAAGGCCCCGTCGAAGTCGCCGACGGCGCTGTCGGGCCTGGAGTCCTTCCTGGGAATCTGGGCGCCGGGCTTGGCCTTGTGCAGGTCGTAGGCCCCCTGGCCGCGGTCGTACTGCACGCGCACGAGCTGCGCCGCCGCGCGCGCCTGCTCGAACGTCTCGGCCACCACCACGGCGATGGCCTGATGGTAATGCTGGATGTCCGGGCCGCCGAGCAGCCTGGCGGTATTGAAGTCGCCCTTGACGAGAGGGCCTGCATTGGCTGCCGTGACGATCTTCAGCACGCCCGGCGCGGCTTCGGCGGCGGTCACGTCCATCGACGCGATCCGTCCCTTGCCAATCCCGGCACCCACCACATAGCCGTAGGCCGCCTTGGGGAATGCGTCATGCCACTCGTGCGCGTATGTCGCCGTGCCCGTGGTCTTGAGGGGGCCGTCGATGCGATCAAGCGGCTTGCCGACCACCTTGAGCTGGTCGATGGGGTTGGTGCCTGCGGGGGTGTCGAATTTCATGGCCTATCCCTTCGCCTCGACCAGCACCGCACTGAGCGTTCGCTGTGCGAGCAGCGTCTTGAACTCGTTCTGCGTGGTGGTGCGCGCGCCGGCGAACATTCGATCGGTGACGGCCTTGGCGCCGTTCGAAAGCTCGGCTTCTGCCGCCTCCACGCGCCACGGCTTTGGCGCCACGCCACCGAATGCGACGCGTCCTGTGCCATCGCGCTGCATGACCACGGCCACCGAGACCAGGGCAAAGGCATACGAGGCGCGATCGCGCACCTTGCGGTAGATCTGCGTCCCACCCACTGGTTCGGGCAACGTCACCGCGGTGATCAGCTCACCCTTGTCCAGCGTGGTCTCCAGGTGCGGTGTGTTGCCGGGCGCGCGGTACAGGCTGTCGAGCGGCACGCTGCGGGTAGATCCGTCAGCGCGAACCGTCTCGACCACGGCATCGAGCGCACGCATCGCCACGGCCATGTCGCTGGGATGAGTTGCGATGCACGAATCGCTGGCGCCCACGACCGCATGCTGGCGACTGAAACCCTCCAGTGCCGCGCAGCCACTGCCCGGCAGGCGTTTGTTGCAGGGCTGGTTGGTGTCGTAGAAGTACGCGCAGCGCGTGCGCTGCAGCAGGTTCCCGGCCGTGGTGGCCTTGTTGCGCAGCTGCCCCGATGCGCCGGCGAGCAGCGCGCGCGAGAGCAGGCCGTAATCGCGCCGGACGCGCGCGTCGGCGGCCAGGTCGGTATTGCGCACGAGCGCACCAATGCGCAGGCCGCCTCCCCTGCTCTTCTCGATCTTGTCCAGCGCCAGACCGTTGACGTCGATCAGGTGGCTCGGGGTTTCGATTTCCAGCTTCATCAGGTCCAGCAGGTTGGTGCCGCCGGCGATGAACTTCGCGCCGGGGGACCGCGCGACGGCGGCCGCCGCCTCGGCGGGCGACTTCGCACGTTCGTACTCGAAGGCCTTCATGCCGACCTCCCCCCAACGTCGGTGATCGCATCAACGATGTTGGAGTAGGCGCCGCAGCGGCAGATGTTGCCGCTCATGCGCTCGCGGATTTCCTCGGTGCCAAGGCGCGGCCGTGCGGTCAGGTCGGCGCTGACCAGGCTGGGGATGCCGGCCTTCACTTCATCCAGCATCGCCACCGCCGAGCAGATCTGCCCGGGCGTGCAGTAGCCGCACTGGTAGCCGTCGTGCTTGACGAAGGCCGCCTGCATGGGGTGCAGGTCGTCGGGCGTGCCGAGTCCTTCGATGGTGGTGATGCGATCGCCTTCGTGCATCACCGCCAGCGTGAGGCAGGCATTGATCCGGCGGCCATCGACGATCACGGTGCAGGCACCGCACTGGCCGTGGTCGCAACCCTTCTTGGTGCCGGTCAGGTGCAGGTGCTCGCGAAGCGCGTCGAGGAGCGTGGTGCGCGTATCGAGTTCAAGCTCGTGCGCCTTCCCGTTGACCTGGAACCGGACCTTGTTGATCACCGGCGGCGCTGCCGGCGGCCCCGACCCTGCTTCGGAGGCGAACGATGGCACTGCCAGCGCCGTGGCCGAGGTCACGCCTGCCTTGAGCAGGTCGCGCCGGGTGATGGGTAGGTTGCGGATCCTGTCCACGTGCCTGCCTCTCGATTGGCGAGATGAATGGGTTGTTCCAACAGCGGATGCGCCCGGCGCTTCACGGTTTCCCACTAGAAGCGACGCGCGGTGAAGGCGGGGTTGACAACCGGTTCAGCGAGAACCGCAAGCCCACTTCACGGTGAGTCATGGGCGCACCGGATCACTTACACATCACGCCACACTCATGAAAATTAATCGATGCCGTCGCGCCAGGGACGGATCCCATGAGTGATTACACCAGCAGGAGGCTCCATGCGTTCAGTGAGTTCCAGTGCGACCCTTTCATTGGCCATCGTCCTGGCCATCGCCGGCTGCCAGCGCGAGAATCAGCCCACCGCCGCCGGTGATGGGGCCCCGCAGCAACCCCAGAGCCAGACCCAGCCAGCCGTCTCCGATGGCGACATCAGCGATGCGTACCTGTACCTGCTCGCGCGCCTGCTGGTCCTGCGCCAGGAGCAGCTCGACTTCCAGAAGGAAGGCTTCAAATGGAACGAGATCGCCCACCGCGACGTTGGCGGCGTGGCATGGGCCAATCCCAACCTGGACGATGCCTACAGCGAGGCCTGGGTCGCGGTTGACGACAAGAGCTGCACGGTGTTCAGCGTGCCGCAGATCAAAGGCCGCTACTACACGGTGCAGTTTCTCAACGGCTGGGGCGAGACGGTTGCCAACATCAACGAGCGCAACTATCCCGACCACCCCAGCGGCGCCTTCTGGATGTGCCTGAAGGGCGCCACGGTGCAGGTCCCGGCTGACGCCGTGCGCATCGATCTGCCCGGAAAGACCTCGCGCGTGCTAGCACGCGTCGAACTGGGCGCCGATCCAAAACAGGCGATCGCCCTGCAGCACCAGATCAAGGTCAAGCCCAGCGGCACGCCGCAGATCGACCCGGTGCCGGCCACGCCGGTATTCACCAATGAGGCGTTCCCGGGCGCCGAGGCATTCGATTCGGCGGCGATCGCCCTCGACAGCGAACCGGACATCAACCCGGGCATGGACGTACTGCAGGCCAAGGTCCGTGCCGTCGCCGAAGCGGTCAAGGTCCCGGCCGGGCGCGAGCGCGTCGAGAAGGTGATCCGCGAACAGGCACTGCCGGGGTTCAAGGAGTCCTTCAGCACCGCCGGTTCGAACAAGAACGGCTGGAACCGGCCGGCGACGATCGGCAAGTACGGCGATGACTTCAAGACCCGCACGCTGATCGATCTGGCCGGCATCTGGGCCAACAGCACCGATGAGGTCGTGTACTTCAAGACCGACAGCGACGGCACCGGCACCAAGCTAGATGGCGGCAACACGTACACCATCCATTTCGCCAAGGACGAGCTGCCCGAGGGTCACGTGAAGTACTTCTGGTCGGTGATCGCGGTGGATTCGAAGGAGTTCCACGTCATTCCCAACCCGAAGAACCGCTTCCTGATCAACAAACAGTCGAAGCTGCAGTACGGCAAGGACGGCTCGCTGACGTTGTACTTCGCTCCAGACAAACCCAAGGACGCGCCGGACGGCAACTGGCTGCCGACGCCGAAGGGGCAGAACTACAACCTCACCTTCCGCACCTACGGTCCTGATGAGGCGATCCTGACCGGTGCGTGGTATCCCGCGCCGCTGGTCAAGGCAGCGGCTGGAGCAACCCCATGACCGCCCGCCTTTCCTCGACGCCCGCACTGGCTTGCGCTATTGCGATGACGCTGGCCGTGAGCGCATGCCAGCGCTCGGAGACGACCCCTGCAACCAACCCGGCACCCGCCCCGGTCGCAGATGCGGCGCCAACGCAGGCACCCGCGGCGGCGCCCGTGCCGGGCCCGGTCGAAGGTACGCGCATCACCGAGGCGTACGCGCGCATGGTCGCTCGCCAGGCCTACTTCTGGGCGTGGCCGATGATCAACGTCTATAACCGACGCCTGACCTTCAAGGACCTGCCCGAACCGGGCCTGATGGGTGGCGTGGTGCCGGTGGCCCCGCTCAACCGCCTGAGCATGCTCAGCGATTACATCGAGCCGCAGGAGCGGATGGTGGCGTGCCCGAACCAGGACGTCGTCTACGGCGCGGCCAGCATCGGCCTCGACGTCGAACCGGTGGTGATCCAGGTGCCGGATTTTGGCGACCGCTTCTGGGTGTACCAGGTGGTCGACCTGCGCACCGACAGCTTCGCCGAGCTGGGCAAGATGTACGGCACCAAGCCTGGCTTCTACCTGCTTGCCGGACCGGACTGGAAAGGCGAAGTGCCCAAGGGAATCGCCGGCGTCTTCCGCTCCAGCACCAACACCGGTTTCGTGATTCCGCGCGTGTTCCAGGATGCGAACGCGGAAGACAAGCAGGCGGTGCAGCCGCTGATCAACCAGATCGACATGTACCCACTGTCGATGTTCGACGGCAAACTCAAGCAACGCGACTGGTCCAAGCAGACCCGGTTCCCGGCGCAGGATTCAGGCGGCGGCGCGGAGACGGCGTGGGTGGTACCGGAGAAATTTGTTGACGAGCTGCCGCTGGTGCTCAAGGATGCCAGGCCGCTGGCAGGTGAAGAAGCGCGCTATGCCGAGGTCCTTGCGGTAATTGCCGCCGCGCAGAAGGATCCAAAGCTCAAGGCGGCGATGATCGATGAAGCCAGGAAGGCCGAGCAGGATCTGGTCAGCCCGCTGCTGCAGTTCCGCAACTACGGCTTGCCACTGGCGCACAACTGGACCACGCAGAGCAACGGCGCGAAGTTCGGTACCGACTATTTCACCCGCACAGCGGTCGCCAAGTCGAACATCTTCGTCAACAAGCCCAACGAGACCAAGTACTTCTACCAGGACCTCGACGAATCGGGCACACGACTCAACGGTGGCAAGCGCTATACCGTGACGTTCGCCAAAGACCAGCTGCCGCCGGTGAAGGGCTTCTGGTCGCTGACGCTGTACAACCAGCACCACTTCTTCGCGCCCAACGAGATCAAGCGCTACTCGGTGGGCACCAAGAACAAGGACCTGCAGCTGGGCGCGGACGGCTCGTTGACGATCTACGTGCAAAGCGATGCACCGGCCGACCCGGCGCAGCGTGCGAACTGGCTGCCGGCGCCGAAGGGCGAGGACTTCTCGCTGTACATCCGTACCTACTGGCCGCAGGACGCGATCACCAGTGGGCAGTGGACGCCTCCGGCGGTGACCGTGGGTCGTTGAAGACGGGTGCAGGACACCAGATCGCTCGAATGCCTCCGCTGGAAGTCTCGTGTTGCGCAGGCTCCAGCGGCCATTCACGTGATCGCAACTCGTAACCGACCATATTCCACTGCTTCCGGTTAGACCATACGTTGCAGCAACAGGGACCTTGCTGCCGTGCGTGAAGATGTCAGGTGACAAGACGGTCCCCTGCATGGCGCGATTGCGATCGCGCCCACTCCCGCGCGTCTGCTCGCCTCGCGAGACAGAGGAGATCCGAGATGGCCAGCAAGAAGTCAGCGAAGGCTGCCAGGAAGGCGTCGACGAAGGTGCCTGCAAAGAAGGCAATAAAGGCTCCTGGAAAACCCCCACGAAACGGCAAGGTCAAGTTCGTTCTGGCGGCCCCCGCACCCAAGGGAAAGCTGGGCGAGATCCTTCCGATTCCGCGGCCGGTGTACAAGCCCACCAAAGAGCCGGACCTCAAGAAGGTCGATCCGCCATCTGCGTTCACGGTCAAGCCACCCAAGGGCGCACCCAACGTCCTGATCATCTTGTTGGACCAGTCGTGCTACGCCGATCCGACGGGCATGGGCGGGCCGATCAACACGCCCGCGTTCGACAAACTGGCGAAGAACGGCCTGAAGTACGTCAACTTCCACGTCAACCCGCTGTGCTCGCCGACGCGCACCGCACTGTTGACCGGACGCACTCAACACCAGTGCAGCATGGCCGGCGTCGCTGGAACCGCAAATGCATATCCGTGCGACTCAAGCATTCGCCCGCAGACGATCAGCTCCGTCGGCAAGATTCTCCAAAGCTGGGGCTATTGCACCTCCTATTTCGGAAAGTGCAACGAGACACCGGAGTACATGGTCAACGTAAGCGGCCCGTTCGATCTTTGGCCATCGCATACCGGCTTCGACAAGTTCTACGGCTACATCGCCGGCGAGCAGTCGCTGTTCCATCCAAGCCTGGTCGACGGGACCACGTTCATCGGCACGCCGAATGATCCGGACTATCACTTCAACACCGACCTGACCAACAAGGCGGTCGACTGGATAAGGGCCACCCGGTCCCTGACGCCTGACCGCCCGTTCCTGATGTACTACGCCCAGAGTGCGAGCCATCCGCCTCATACGCCACCGGTAAGCTGGCTGAAGAAGGATCTCTACAAGGGCAAGTTCGACCAGGGCTGGGACAAAATTCGCGAGGAGATTCTTGAGCGCCAGATCAAGTTGGGCATCGTCCCGCCTGGAACCAGGCTCGCCGCGAATCCAGACTCCGTGCAGAAGTGGGACGATCTGTCGGATGACCAGAAGAAGGTCTACTCGCGGCAGATGGAGGTCTACGCGACCCTGACCGAACATGCCGACTATGAAGTCGGTCGTCTGATCGACGGCATAGAAGAAATGGGCGAGCTCGACAACACGCTGATCTTCTACATCTTCGGCGACAACGGCGGCTCCATCATTGGCGATCTCAATGGCACGTTCGTCGAATGGTCCGCGCTCAACAATGCGCCGGAGGACGTGCCGTACCTGTTGACGCGGCTCGACGAGTACGGCGGCCCGAATTCCTATCCGAACTATGCCGTCGGCTGGGCCATGGCGGGCTCGACGCCCGCCACCTGGGCGATCACGATGGCGCATGGCGGCGGCAACAATGCTGGCATGGCGGTGCACTGGCCCGCGGGGATCAAGAA
This sequence comes from Lysobacter sp., assembly GCA_036524915.1. Classification (GTDB taxonomy): domain Bacteria; phylum Pseudomonadota; class Gammaproteobacteria; order Xanthomonadales; family Xanthomonadaceae; genus Lysobacter_J. Next base: position 23,824 of record DATDBI010000163.1, read on the forward strand.
CAAGGGTGAGATCCGCCGGCAGTACGCCAGCGTTATCGACATTGTTCCAACGATTCTCGAAGCCGTCGGCGTGCCGGCACCCAAGATGGTCAACGGGATCAAGCAGACCCCCATGGCCGGGATCAGCATGAAGTACTCGTTCAACAACGGCCGCGCCAAAGAGCGCCACACCACCCAGTACAACGAGGGGGCAGGCAATCGCAGCATCTACCACGACGGCTGGATGGCGGCGGTAGTCCACAACGTGACATGGGAGCCGACACTGCGAGCCCAACGGTTCGAAGACGACAGGTGGGAGCTGTACAACATGAAGGAAGACTTCGGCCTGTCGAATGATCTTGCCGACAAGTACCCGAAGAAGGTCGAGCAGATGAAGAAGCTGTTCGACAGGGAGGCCATCAAGTACGGGGTCTACCCGATGGACGACCGCCGCTTCGAACGTCTCAATGCCGAGGTTTCCGGCCGCCCGGACATCATGGCGGGCCGCAAGGAACTGACGGTATATCCGGGAATGCCCGGAATGACCGAGAACAGCTTCATCGACACGAAGAGCCGCTCATTGACCATTACGTGCGACCTGGAAATTCCCAAGGGTGGCGCCGAAGGCGTTGTCATCGCGCAGGCCGGCATGTTCGGCGGGTGGAGTCTGTACCTGAAGAACGGCAAGCCGAAGTACACCTACAACTGGCTGGCCAGAGAGAAGTACGTGATCGAAGCGCCGGACAAGCTGCCTGAGGGAAAGGTCAAACTCGTATATGACTTCGACTATGACGGCGGCGGACTCCACAAAGGCGGTACAGGGAAGCTGCTCATCAACGGAAAGAAGGTTGCCGAGGGGCGCATCGAAAAGACCATGGGCGCGCTTTACTCGCTTGCAGCCGAAACCGCGGACATCGGCATGGACAGCTACTCACCGGTCACCGATGACTACGACCCCTGGGACAACGCGTTCACCGGAAAGATCAATTCGGTGAATCTCAAGCACAAGGATTAGCGCGGGGGTTAGCGGCCAACTGGCCCCCAATTCGCCCCCAACTCCAAAAATGAAAAGGGCCTGCAAGGCAAAAACCTTGCAAGCCCTTGATTTCATTGGTGCCGGAAATAGGAATCGAACCTACGACCTACGCATTACGAATGCGCCGCTCTACCAACTGAGCTATTCCGGCGAATTTATCGGCCAGGCCCGTTCTGGAGCAGATGGGCCGGCTGCGGAAATCTCCGCGAGGCGCGAATTCTAGGCGCTGGGGCCGTCCCCGGTCAATCAATCCGGGTCAATCGACCAGCTGCAATCGCAGCTCCTTCGGCAGCGCGAACACCATGTCCTCGGGCTCGCCGTCGAGCTCGCTGACGTGCAGGGCGCCGAGCTCGCGCAGGCGCTCGATCACGCCCCGCACGAGCACCTCCGGCGCGGAGGCGCCGGCGGTCACGCCGATACGCTTGCGGCCCTCGACCCAGGACGGGTTGATCTCGATCGCACCGTCGATCAGGTAGGCCGGCACGCCTTCGCGCTCGGCCAGCTCGCGCAGACGGTTGGAGTTGGAGCTGTTCACCGAGCCCACCACCAGCACCAGGTCGCACTTGGCGGCCAATTCGCGCACCGCGTCCTGGCGGTTCTGGGTGGCGTAGCAGATGTCGTCATTCTTCGGACCCTGCATGGCCGGGTACTTGGTCCGCAGCGCCTCGATCACGCCACGGGTGTCGTCCACCGACAGCGTGGTCTGGGTGGTGTAGGCGACGTTCTGGGGCTGGTCGATCACCAGCGCGGCCACGTCGTCGTTGTCCTCAACCAGGTAGATGCGGCCCGAACCGGCCTCGCGCTTCCACTGGCCCATCGTGCCCTCGACCTCCGGGTGGCCCTCGTGGCCGATCAGGACCACGTCGCGGCCGGCGCGGCAGTGCCGGGCCACTTCGAGGTGGACCTTGGTCACCAGGGGGCAGGTCGCGTCGAACACCTTCAGGTCGCGCCGCGCCGCTTCCTCACGCACGGCCTTCGACACGCCATGGGCGCTGAAGATGACCGTGGCGCCATCGGGCACTTCGTCGAGTTCTTCGACGAAGATCGCACCGCGATGCTTGAGGTCGTCGACCACGAAGCGGTTGTGCACCACTTCATGGCGCACGTAGATGGGCGCACCGAGCGTCTCGATCGCGCGCTTGACGATCTCGATGGCGCGGTCGACGCCGGCGCAGAAACCGCGGGGATTGGCTAGCAGGACATCCATGGCGCCATTGTACTCCGGTGCAACCGCCGTACTCAGGGCCTGCCCTGCTTCGCCGCCGGCTGGGGTTTACCCGCCAGCAGACCAAACAGGGCGATGCCGATTGCGCCCGCAACGATGGCCGAATCGGCCACGTTGAAGGCCGGCCAGTAATGTTCACGCCAGTGCCACTGGATGAAGTCCACGACATGGCCGTGCAGCAGCCGGTCAATGACGTTGCCCACCGCACCGCCGATCACCAGCGAATACGGCAGCGCGCTCTTCCAGTCGCTACGCGGCGTGCGCGCCAGCCACCAGCCCAGCAGGCCGCTGATCGCCGCCGCCAGCACCACGAACACGTACTTCTGCCAGCCGCCGGCATCGCTCAGGAAGCTGAATGCCGCGCCGGTGTTGTAGGTGCGGTACCAGTTCCAGAAGCCTTCGATCACCGGGATCGCGGTGTACTCGGGAAGCGAGGTGAGCACCCACCACTTGGTCAGCTGGTCCAGCACGATGACCAGTGCCGACAGCAGCAGCCACGGCAGCGCATTGGGACGAACCGGCGCCATCAGAACCACTCCCGGTTTTCGCCAGCGCCGGTGATGTTGAGCACGCAGCGGCCGCACAGCTCCGGATGCGCGGCGTCGACGCCGACGTCGGCGCGGTAGTGCCAGCAGCGCACGCACTTGCTCTTGGTCGTCGGCGTGGCCAGCACGGCGATGTCCTTGATGCCGTCGTCGGCAACCACTTCCACGTCGCCGCTGATGAACAGGAAGCGCAGCTCATCGTTGAACTGCGCCAGCCAGTTCTGGTCGGCGACACCCGCGCGCAATGCGATCTCGGCTTCCAGCGCGGCACCAATCTCGCCCGCGGCGCGCATGGGTTCCAGCGTCCTGCTGACTTCCTCGCGCAGGGCCAGCAGGCGATCGAAGTCCTCCGGCGACAACGCGTCGTCTTCGCCCAGGACCGCCAGGCCGTCGTACCAGGTGGTGAACAGGACGTTGTCCTCGCGCGGGCCGTCGGCGGTGACGGCCGGCAGGTGGCGCCACATCTCGTCGGCGGTGAAGGCCAGGATCGGCGCGATCCAGCGCACGAAACCTTCTGCGATCCGGTACATCGCACTCTGCGCCGAACGGCGGCCGCGCGAATCCTCCTGCATCGTGTACAGGCGGTCCTTGGTCACGTCGAGGTAGAGCGAGCCCAGGTCGACGCTGCAGAAGTTCGACAGCGCCTGCACGATCTCGGCGAAGTCGTAGCGCTCGTACGCACTGGCGATGCGGTCCTGCAGTTCGGCGGCGCGGTGCACGATCCAGCGGTCGAGCGCGACCATGTCGCCGAGCGGGCGCAGGTGCACGGCCGGGTCGAAACCGTTGAGGTTGGCCAGCAGGAAGCGCGCGGTGTTGCGGATGCGGCGGTAGACGTCGGCGTTGCGCTTGAGGATGTCGTCGGACACCGACATCTCGTTGCGGTAGTCGGTCGAGGCGATCCACAGGCGCAACACGTCGGCGCCCATGGCATTGATGACCTTCTGCGGCTCGACCGTGTTGCCGAGCGACTTCGACATCTTCTTGCCCTGCGCATCCACCGCGAAGCCGTGCGTGAGCACCTGCCGGTACGGGGCGACGCCGTCCATCGCCACGCCGGTCAGCAGCGAGCTGTGGAACCAGCCGCGGTGCTGGTCGGAGCCTTCCAGGTAGAGGTCGGCGGGCTTGTGCAGGCCGTCCTGCGGACGCTGCGCGAGCACGCACTCGTGGCTGACACCGGAGTCGAACCAGACGTCGAGGATGTCGGTGACCTTCTCGTAATCCGCGGCCTCGCTGCCGAGCAGCTCTTCGGCGGTCATCGCGTACCAGGCATCGGCGCCTTCGAGCTCGACGCGCTCGGCGACCTTGCGCATCAGTTCGGGCGAACGCGGATGCGGCTCGCCGGTTTCGCGGTTGAAGAACAGCGCGATCGGCACGCCCCAGTAACGCTGGCGCGAGATCGTCCAGTCCGGACGGCCTTCGATCATGTTGTAGATGCGCGCCTCGCCCCACTCCGGCACCCAGCCGACCTTGCCGATCTCGGCCAGGCTGTCGCGGCGCAGGCCGGCCTGCTCCATCGAGATGAACCATTGCGGGGTGGCACGGAACACCCCCGGCTTCTTGTGGCGCCAGCAATGCGGGGAGCTGTGGGTGATGCGATGCGAGGCCAGCAGGTGGCCACTGGCGGCAAGCACGTCGAGGATCGGCTGCTCGGCCTTCCAGATGTGCAGGCCAGCCAGCACGGTGCCGTCCGCCGGCGGCGTCGACGGCAGGTACAGGCCGTGCGAGTCGACCGGATTGATCTGGGCGGCGCTGTAGCGATCCGTCAGGCCGTACTTGAGCCCGACCGCATAGTCCTCCTGGCCATGGCCCGGCGCGGTGTGGACGATGCCGGTGCCGTCCTCGGCCGAAACGTGGTCACCGACCAGCACCGGGATGTCGCGATCGGCGTAGAACGGATGCTGCAGCAGCTGGCTGTCGAGGTCGTTGCCGACCGCGCGGCCGAGCACTTCGACTTCGTCGATGCCATAGCGTGCAAGCGCCTTGCCGACCAGCGCTTCGGCCACCACCAGCAGGCGACGGCCACCATCGGCGGCACGCGGGCCTTCGACCAGCACGTAATCGAGCTCAGGGCCAACGCTTACCGCCAGGCTGGCCGGCAGCGTCCAAGGCGTGGTGGTCCAGATCGGCATCGCCACGCGCACGCCGTCATCGACGGTGGCGCCGAACAGCGCGGCCAGCGCCTGCGGATCGCGCGCGTCGTAGGCGACGTCGATGGCGAAGGACTGCTTGTCGGCGTATTCGATCTCGGCCTCGGCCAGTGCCGAGCCGCAATCGAAGCACCAGTACACCGGCTTGGCGCCGCGCACGAGGTGACCGCGCTCAACGATCTTCGCCAGCGAACGGATGATGTCCGCCTCGTAGCGGAAGTCCATCGTGCGGTACGGATTCTCCCAGTCGCCGAGCACGCCAAGGCGCTTGAAATCACGGCGCTGCAGGTCGATCTGCTCGGCGGCGAAGTCACGACACTTCTGCCGGAACTCGCTGGCGTCGAGCTTGTCGCCGACCTTGCCGAACTTCTTCTCGACCTGGTGTTCGATCGGCAGGCCGTGGCAGTCCCAGCCGGGCACGTACGGCGCATCGAAGCCGGCCAGCAGCTTCGACTTGACCACGATGTCCTTGAGCACCTTGTTGACCGCGTGGCCGATATGGATCACGCCATTGGCGTACGGCGGGCCGTCGTGCAGCACGAAGCTGCGCTCGCGCTTGCCGACCTTCTCGCGGATTCGCTGGTACAGGCCCTCGCCTTCCCAGCGCGCCAGCGTTTCCGGCTCGCGCTTGGGCAGGTCGCCGCGCATCGCGAAATCCGTCGCCGGCAGATGCAGGGTGGCTTTGTACTGATTCGTGTCGTTATTGGTCACTGCGTGCGCTCAGGCGAAAACTTCTTGCGAAAGGATGGCGCGCGCCTGCTCGGCGTCGCGATGCATCTGCGCGGTCAGCGCCGGCAGATCAGAGAACTTCAACTCGTCGCGAAGCTTGGCGACGAACTCCACTTCGATCCGGCGCCCATACAGGTCGCCATTGAAATCGAACAGGTGCGCTTCCAGCAACGGCTCCACGCCCGCCACGGTCGGACGCGTGCCCAGGCTCGACACCGACGCATGCGGCGTGTCGCCCACGCCGTGCACCCAGGTCGCGTAGATGCCCGACAGCGCCGGCGTCTTGCCGGCGAAGCGGAGGTTGGCGGTCGGGAACCCGAGCGTGCGGCCCAGGCGCTTGCCCGGCACGACATGGCCGTCGATCGCATAGGGGCGGCCCAGCAGCACCGCGGCCGCGTCGAAGTCACCGGCCCGTAGCGCCTCGCGGATCTTCGTGCTCGATATGCGCTCGCCTTCGAGCAGGAACGGCTGGATCTCGCCGGCGGTGAAGCCATGCTCGGCGCCCATCGCCTGCAGCAGCGCGATGTCTCCGGCGCGGCCCTTGCCGAAACAGAATTCCGGGCCGACCCAGACTTCGCGCGCCGACAACCGTCCCATCAGCACGGTCCGGATGAATTCTTCGCCGGACATGCTGCTGAAGCGGCGGTCGAAGCGCAGCAGGCCGAGCTGGTCGGCGCCGAGCGCGAACAGCCGTTCGGCCTTGGCGTGGGTCAGCAGCAGACGCGGCGGCGGCGCGGCCGGCGCGAAGAACTCGCGCGGCAGCGGTTCGAAGCTCAGCACCACCGCCTCCACACCCAACGCGCGGGCACGGGCGACGGTGTGGCGCACCAGCGCCTGATGCCCGAGGTGCAGGCCGTCGAATGCGCCGATGCAGACCACACTGCCGTGCGGGCACCGGGACCCGCCCTCGACGTCACGAAAAAGCCTGCTCATTGCGCGCAAGTATAGCCGTCAGCGGTCGTAGCCCGGGTAAGGCCGGAGGCCGCACCCGGGGTTCACGCGTTGGCCCCGGGTGCGCTCCGCTTACCCGGGCTACCGGCGACCGTCAATGCCCACGCAGATCGCGCGGACGGATGCCCTGCAGCCACAGCGCGGCGCCATACGCGACGGCACCGGCGCCGACCAGCACGCCCAGCTTCCACACGCGCTCCCACCACGGCCACTCGGACCAGCCCTGCCAGCCCGACAGGAGGGCTAGCAGCACCGCCGTCATCGCGATGCTGGCAACCGCTATCTGGCGCAGGAAACGGCGCCAGCCCGGCTGCAGTTCGTACACCTTGGCGCGGCTGAGGTACCACCACAGCTGCAGCGCGTTGGTCCAGCCGGCGATCGCGATCGCCAGGGCCAGCAGCGCGTGCGCGCCCGGGATGCGGCCCAGCGCATCGAGCAGCCCGGTCGACTGCGCGCGTGCGGCTGTGCCGACGTCGGTCAGGAACAGCAGGCCCAGCATCAGCGCCACGGTCATCAGCACGTTGACCGCCACCGAAACGACCGCGGCCTTGACCGGTGTCCTGGTGTCCTGGCGCGAATAGAACCCGGGCGCCAGCACCTTGACCAGCAGGAACGCTGGCACCGCGGTTGACTGCGCGATCAGGCTCAGCTGCGCCATGCGGGTGTCTTCAGCGCTGAAGTGGCCATGCTGGAACAGCGTGGCGATCAGCGGCTTGGCGCAGAACACCAGGCCGATGCAGGCCGGCACGCCGATCATCATGCACAGGCGGAAACCCCAGTCGAGGCCGCGCGAGAAGCCCTTCGGATCGGTGTCGGCGTGGCGCGCCGACAGGTGCGGCAGGATCACCGTGCCGATCGCGACGCCGAACATGCCCAGCGGGAATTCGAGCAGGCGGTCGGTGTAGTACAGCCAGGTCACGCTGCCGCTGATCAGGAACGAGGCCATGATCGTGTTCAACAACAGGTTCACCTGCGCGACCGAGGAACCGAACAGGGTCGGCACCATCAGCCTCATGATCTTGCGCACGCCGTCGTGGTCGCCGCCCCAGCGCGGTCGCGGCAGCAGGCCCAGCCGCGCCAGCGACGGCAACTGGAACACCAGCTGGGCGATGCCGGCCACGAACACGCCCCAGGCCAGCGCCAGCACCGGCTCGTAGCCCCACGCTTTCAGCTGCGGCGCCAGGCACAGCGCGGCCAGGATCATCGAGATGTTCAGCAGCACCGGCGACAGCGCCGGGATGGCGAAGCGCTGGTAACTGTTGAGGATGCCGCCGACGAACGAGGCCAGCGAGATGAACAACGCATACGGGAAGGTGATGCGCAGCATCAGCTCGGCCAGGTCGCTCTGGGCGCTGCCCGGCTCGAAGCCGGGCGCGAACAGGCGCATGACCACGGGCGCGAAGATCACCGCCAGCGCGGTGATGACCAGCAGCGCGGCCGTCAGGGTGCCGGCGACCCGGTCGATCAGCTCCTTGACCGCGGCCTCGTCGTGCCTGGCCTTGTACTCGGCCAGCACCGGCACGAAGGCCATCGAGAACGAGCCCTCGGCCGAGAGCCGGCGCATGAAATTGGGGATCCGGAAGGCGACCACGAAGGCGTCCATGGCCGGGCTGGCCCCGAACACCGCCGCGTAGATCTGGTCCCGCACCAGCCCGGAGACGCGCGAGATGAAGGTCATCGCGCTGAAAACGGTTGTAGAGCGCAGCAGCCCCCCGCTCATTCGCCCTTCCCCCTGCTATTGACCCAACCCACTGAATACTCCATACTTTCCGGTCTGATTTTCCGCAATCTCATTTTTCTCTTACCAGTTTCCAGGAATTCGCCGTGGCAAACATCAAGTCCGCCAAAAAGCGCGCCAAGCAGAC
>DATDBI010000164.1:0-20228 GCA_036524915.1 Lysobacter sp.
ATCGTTCGAAATTGCGGCGGATCGTGTCCAGCATGCGCTGGAAGGCGATCTGGTCAGGAGGCAGCAGCTCCATGACCCCGGGCGGGGTGCGCGGCTTGATCAAGCAAGGCTCCAGTGACGGCAGGCCGCGACCGTGGCCCGTTATCGTTCACGATACGGCGGCACGCGGTGGATTCGCGGTGTAGAGGGAGGGGGTGGCGACTCTGGGCGACAGTTTAGCGGTTGCGGCCGGTTTTCCCCCAGCGGTCTGCCATCGATTTGAAGGAATTTGTGTCCAACCCCTTGCCTCAACCCTCCCGAACTGACTAGAATTTGCGGCTCAGCAATCGGGGTGTAGCTCAGCCTGGTAGAGCGCTACGTTCGGGACGTAGAAGTCGCAGGTTCAAATCCTGTCTCCCCGACCAACTCCGCATCACGATGCGGGATTACTGGTCAAAGTTGCTGAAACATGCGAAACGCCGGCCCTGCCGGCGTTTTTCGTTTCTGCGGTCGCAACTCCGGCAGCCGCGACCAGATGCTGCTCGCGCATGTTTGCAGCCAGGCCGCATGCGCCGCGATCATGGCCGCCTCGCTCCTGGCCGCCTGACCGATGCCCTTTTCCTGTGAACCCTTCCTGCTCGACGGTCTCGCCTGCCTGCGCCTGAACGACGGGGATGGCGCGACCGCAGTGATCAGCCTCCACGGCGCCCACGTCCTCTCCTGGCAGCCCGTGCCTGGCCGCGAGCGCCTCTACCTGAGCCCGCGCGCCAGTTTCGCCAATGGAGCAGCCATTCGCGGCGGCATTCCGGTGATCTTCCCGCAGTTCGCCGGGCGCGGGCCGATGATCAAGCACGGTTTCGCCCGGCTGCTCCCGTGGCGGCATATCGGCATCGAGTCCGATGGCGGCGCGCCGGCCGCCGTGTTCGAGCTGGTCGACGATGAGCAGACCCGCCGCCATTGGCCGCAACACTTCCGCGCGCGCCTGCATGTCGCGCTGTCGCCGCGCACGCTCACGGCCCGACTGTCGATCCGCAACGAAGGCGATGCGCCCTTCAGCTTCACCTCGGCCCTGCATACCTACCTGCGCGTGGACGATCTGCGCGCCGTGTCGTTGACGGGCCTGGAGGGATCACCGTTCGAAGACAGCACGCGCGGCGGCCTCCACACCGCTGCCGAAGGCAATCCGGTGCGGTTCGAGGCCGAAACGGACCGGATCTATCCGGGCGTCACCGGGGAGCTGAGTTTGCGGGAAGGCGACGACGCCATTCATATCGGCGCCGAAGGATTCCGCGACACCGTGGTGTGGAATCCCGGCGCGTCGCTCGCAGCCGGCATTGCCGACCTGGGCGCGCAGGAGCATCTGCGGTTTGTCTGCGTCGAGTCGGGCACGGTGGTGACGCCGGTTGTGCTGCCGCCGGGCGAGGAGTGGTCGGGCATGCAGCAGTTGCAGGCCCGCTAGCGTGCCCTCAGGGGCCCCGCGACTCCTCGTGCCGCACCTGCCCTTCTCCACGCACGACGAAGCGCTCGATCGTCAGCGACTCCACGCCCATCGGCCCGTAGGCATGCAGGCGCGTGGTCGAGATGCCGATCTCGGCACCGAGGCCGAGCTGGCCGCCGTCGTTGAAACGCGATGAGGCGTTGACCATCACCGCCGAGCTGCGCGTGCCGCGGATGAAGGCCTCCGCGGTCGCCGCGTCTTCGGTGACGATCACTTCGGTGTGGTCGGAGCCGTGGCGGGCGATGTGCGCGAGTGCGTCATCGATCCCGTCCACCACGCGAACAGCCAGGATCAGGTCGAGGTACTCGGCCGCATAGTCGGCCTCTTCGGCCTGCCCTACCTGATCCGAGAACGCGCGCGTACGCTCGCACCCGCGCACCTCCACCTGGCGCGCCGTCAGTCGCTGCAGCGCGGCGGGCAGGAACGTCGACGCGATATCGCGATGCACCAGCAGGGTTTCCAGTGCATTGCACACGCCGGGACGCGACGCTTTGCCGTCGACCAGCAGGTCGAGCGCCTTGCCGACATCTGCGGCGCGATCGACGTAGAGGTGGCACACGCCCTTGTAGTGCTTGATCACCGGCACGCGCGCGTGCTCGGCAACGAAGCGGATCAGGCTCTCGCCGCCACGCGGGATCGCCAGGTCGATCAGGTCCGTCAGTTGCAGCAGTTCAAGCACGTGTTCGCGCGCGGGATCGGCGACGGGCGACACCGCAGCCTCTGGCAGCCCTTCCTCGCGCAATGCCTGGTGGAGGCACGCGGCGATGGCGGCGTTGCTGGCGCGCGCTTCCGATCCGCCGCGCAGCAGTACTGCATTGCCGGCCTTCAGGCACAGCGCAGCGGCGTCCACGGTAACGTTCGGGCGGGCCTCGTAGATCATCGCGATCAACCCCAGCGGCACGCGCTGGCGCTCGATCACGATGCCGTTGGGTCGCACTTCGCGGCGCGTGACCTGCCCCAGCGGATCGGCCTGAGCAGCGACCTCGCGCAGCCCGGCGGCCATCGCCGCAATGCGTGCCTCGTCGAGCTTGAGGCGGTCGAGCACGGCGGCACCGAGGCCCGCGGCGCGGCCGCGTTCCATGTCCTCGGCGTTCGCGGCCAGCAGCGCGGCACCGTTGTGCTCCAGCAACCGCGCCATGCGCTCGATCAACCGCCGGCGCGCATCGCCGTCGAGCGCCGCCATGACCAGCGACGCCTCGCGCGCACGCTCGGCAAGACTGCGTACGTAACCGCTCATGCCTTCACCTCGGGATCGATGGCCAGCAGCACCAGGTCATCACGATGGATCACCGACTCGCCGTAACGGAATCCGAGCACGGCCTCGATATCGTTGCTGTGCCTGCGCGCGATCCGGCCGATTTCCATGGCGCTGTACTGGGCCAGTCCGCGGGCAAAGGGTTCGGCTGCGGCCGCGGTCGCCACTTCGATCACGTCACCGCGACGGAACTCGCCCTCCACCGAGACCACGCCGCCCGGCAGCAACGAGGCGCCCTGCCGATGCAGCGCCGCGGCAGCGCCATCGTCGACCAGCAGGCGCCCTGACGACGGCGCATGGCGCAGCCATTGCTTGCGCGCCCGCAGGCGATCGCCCTGTGCGAGCACCAGCGTGCCATGCAACTGGCCTTCGCCAAGCGCCTGCAACACGGCATCGTCGCGACCGCAGAACAGGGCGGTCGGAATGCCTGCCGCGGTAGCCTTTGCCGCGGCCTCGAGCTTGGTGCGCATGCCGCCGGTGCCGAGCTTGCCCGCACCGCCGCTGGCAGCCAGCAGCAACTCCGGCGTGATGCGGTCGACCCGCTGGATGGCGCGCGCGTCGGGGTCGCGCTGCGGGTGGGCGCTGTAGAGCCCGCCGATGTCGGTGGCGATCAGCAGCAGATCGGCATCGACCAGCGACGCCACCGCCGCGGCAAGATTGTCGTTGTCGCCGAGCTTGAGTTCATCGACGGCGACGGCATCGTTCTCGTTGATGATCGGCAACGCGCCAAGTCGCAGCAGCTCGCGCAAGGTCGCGCGGGCATTGAGGTAACGGCGACGATTGCGCAGGTCGTCATGGGTCAGCAGCACCTGGGCGACGGGACGATCCGACAACTGCTGCCAGAAGCCCATCAGCGAGGCTTGTCCGAGCGAGGCCAGGGCCTGGCGCAGGACCAGGCTGTCGCCACCGGCACCGATGCGTCCGCGCCCGGCAGCGACCGCACCGGACGACACCAGCACCACTTCGCGTTGCTGCGCGCGGGCCTGCGCTATGAAGCGTGCCAGCCCGGCGGCGTGGCGCGGATCGAGCCCGCCGGCCGCCGGCTGATCGGAGAAGCCGGCGAGCAGGCTGCTGCCGACCTTGAGGACTGCGCGCTGCCAGCGTGGCAGCGGTTGTGCCTGGAAGTCCCGGACAGTGGCGTCGACGGTACTTCCAGGCATGTTCATCGCAGTGATTCCAGGCGGGTGCGCAGTTCGTCCAGGCGCAGTTCGGCGGACGCACCGGGCGACACCCGCGCGGCCAGGCTCGCCTCGGGGTCACCGTGCTCCCACCTCGCAGGATCGGCGGCCTGCTTGTAGGCCTCGCGGAACGGTAGACCCTGTCGCGCGAGGTCCACGGCCAGGTCGGTGGCGTACATCGAAGGGTCGAGCGCGGCGCGCATGCGATCGGTCTTCCACTCCAGGTTGCGCAGCAGGTCCGGCAGCAACTCCAGTGCGCCCAGCCCGCGGCCGAAGGCGTGGAAGATCGCGCCCTTGGAGAACTGCAGGTCGCGGTGGTAGCCCGAAGGCAGCGACAGCAACTGTTCGATCTCGGTGCGGGCGGCAGCGGCAGCCGAGTAACTGGCGCGCATCAGTTCGATGACGTCGGGATTGCGCTTGTTCGGCATGATCGAGCTGCCGGTGGTGTACTGCGCCGGCAGCGCGACGAAACCGAACTCGGCGCTGGTGAACAGGCTCAGGTCCCAGGCGAGCCGGCGCAGGTCGAGCAGCGCCGACGACAACGCTTCGATCGCCGCCATCTCGAACTTGCCGCGCGAGATCTGCGCGTAGGTCGCGGCCACCTGCATTCGGCCAAAGCCGAGTGCCGCGGTGGTGTGGTCACGCGCCAGCGGCAGGTTGACGCCATAGCCGGCAGCACTGCCCAGCGGATTGGCATCGACCCAGTGCAGGGTCTGCACGGCGCGCTGCGCGTTGTCGATGAAACCCTCGGCCCACGCCGCCCACCACATGCCGAGCGAAGACACCATCGCCCGTTGCAGGTGGGTGTAGCCGGGCAACGGCACGCCCTGCTCGGCTTCGGCGCGGGCCAGCGCAACCACGGCGCTCTCGCGGCAGGTCGCGGCGACGCGGGCAAGGCGGTCCTTCAGCCACAGGCGCGTGGCGACCAGTATCTGGTCGTTGCGGCTGCGGCCGGTGTGGATCTTCTTGCCGGCATCGCCGAGGCGTTCGACCAGGCGCGACTCGATCGCCGAGTGACAGTCCTCGAAACGCTCGTCCAGGACGAAGCGGCCGGCACGGAAATCATCGGCCAGCGTCTCCAGCTCGCGCTTCAGCCCGGCCAGTTCATCGCCATCGAGGATGCCGATCTGCTGCAGGCCTTCGGCATGCGCGCTGCTGGCCTGGATGTCGAACAGGAAGAACTCACGATCCAGGATCACGTCCTCGCCGGCGAGGAACTGCTGGATGCGCGCGTCGACCTTGACGCCAGGTTTTTGCCACAACAGATCGGACATCGTGAAACTCCCTGGTATGTAACCGAAACCGCAGGAGCGCCTTGCTCCTGCAACACCATCATCAACACCGCGATCTATGGACGCGGGATGCCCGTGATCTCGTCCAGGCCAAAGGCCAGGTTGAGGTTCTGCAGCGCCTGCGTTGCCGCGCCCTTGAGCAGGTTGTCTTCGGTGGCGATCACCACCAGGCGCCTTCCATCGGGTGTCAGCGTGAAGCCTCCGAGTTCGACATGGTGACGCCCGGCAATCGCGCTGACCCACGGCGCTTCGTCACCGACCTCGACCAGCGGTTCGCCCGCATAGCGCTCAACATACCGCGACACGACTTCCTCGCGCGCGAAGGGCCGGGCCAGCTGCATGTTGGCCGTGATGGTGAGGCCGCGGAAATGCGGCGCCACATGCGGCAGGAACTGCACTTCCTGGCCGAGTTGGCGGGTGACCTCGCGCTCGTGCACGTGGTTGGTCAGCGCGTACGGCATCAGGTTGTCGCGCAGCTTGTCCGGGTCGTTCTTGTCCGACGGCGAAGTGCCCGCACCCGAATAGCCCGACACACCGAAGCACTGCACCGCGCCGTCGAGCGCACCGAGAATCGGTGCCACCGCAAGCTGCATCGCCGTGGCGTAGCAGCCGGGGTTGCTGATGCGGCGCTGGCCGCTGTACTGCGCGCGGGTCAATTCCGGCAGGCCGTAGTACCAGTTGTCGTCGAAACGATAGTCAGCCGACAGGTCGATGATGACCGGGTCTTCACCGGCCGCATCGAAGGCCGCCACGCAAGCAGCCGCCTTGCCATTGGGCAGGGCCAGCACGACCGCGTCGGCACCCAGCGCCGGGAGTTCTTCGTGCGCCGGCGAGGTGTAGCGAAGCTCGCCGGTGTACTGCGTGATGTGCTCGGCCACGCGTTGTCCGACCAGTTCGCGCGACGAAACGAACGCGAGCTCGAAGTCAGGGTGCGCGGCAATCAAGCGGATGAGTTCGGCGCCAACGTAACCGCGCGCGCCGACGATGCCAACGGACTTAGTCACGTCCGGATGCTCCATGGTTGTGCAACTTGTAGAGGAGATTGCGCTTCACCGCCGGCCATTCCGGTTCGATGATCGAAAAGGCGACGGTATCGCGCACGCTGCCGTCGGCGTGGCGCCGATGACTGCGAAGCACGCCGTCCTGCTTCGCGCCGAGGCGGGCGATGGCGGCGCGCGAGGCCAGGTTGAACCAGCTGGTTTCGAAGCCCACGCAGATGCAGCCCATGGCCTCGAAGGCATGGCCGAGCAGCAGCACCTTGGCCTCCGTATTCAGGCCGGTGCGCTGCACCTTCGGCGCGTACCAGGTGTAGCCGATCTGCACTCGCGGAACGGCCGCATCCAGATCGTAATAGCGGCTGCTGCCGACGATCTCGCCGGACGCATCGCGCACCACGAACGGCATCGCCTTGCCCCCGGCCTGCAGCTCCAGCGCGGAGGCAATGTACGACTCGACCTGCGCCGGTGCGGGGACATTGGTGTACCACAGCTGCGACAGCTCACCGGCGGCCAGGGCCGCGCGCAGGCCAGCGGCGTGCGACTCCAGCAGCGGCTCCAGCGTGACATGCATGCCACGCAGGGTCGGAGTGAGGTTCCAGTCGGGTGCTGACGCGGTCATCGTGTCGTCAGTCCTTCAGGGTTGCCGTGCGCTGCGAGCAGTGTTCGACGCAGCGTTCGATCTCGCCGAAGCTGTCTACGCCGTACCAGAACACCTTCCACTTCTCCTGCTTCAGGCAGCCGTCGGACTCGGAGTAATAGAACGGGTTGACCGGGTTGCCATGGCGCGAACGCCAGAACAGCCGCGGGTTCTGCTCGCGCATGACGTGCCACACGGCGCGGCCGAGGCCTTCGCCCTGCGCTTCGTCGAGCACGGCGAACTTGTCCAGGTAGATGCCGGCATCTTCCTGCGTGAGGATCACAGCCGCGCGGTAGTTCTCGCTGACGTAGGCGCGATGCAGCGTGGTGCGCTCGAAGTAGTCGGGCATCAGGCGACGCCCGAATGCCGATTCGATCAGGCCGCGCAGGCGCTCCAGGTCGAGCTCGTCCCAGCGCGTGACCTGCAGCACGCGCTCACCGCGGCGCACCAGCGTGCCCGAGCCCTTGTGGGTGAACAGTTCCTTGGCCAGCTCGGCCGGCTTGGTGATCGACACCGACGAGGTCAGCGGCAGCTTGTCGAGCAAGGCCTTGATCTGTTCGATCTTGACCCGCATGCCGCCGTTGATCCACGGCTGAGACATCAGGTGGTCGTACTCGGTCGACAGGTTGATCGAGTCGATGACCTTGCCGCTGTCGTCGAGCAGGCCGCCGGTTCCGGTCAGGAACACGATCTTGTATGGCTGCAGCTTCTGCACCAGCTCGTTGGCGGCGAAATCGGCGTTGACGTTGAGGATCTGTCCACCGGCGGTTTCACCGAGGCTGGCGATGACCGGGATGGAGCCGGCGCGCAGGCTGGCCTCGATCGGCGCCAGGTTCACGCGCTGGACTTCGCCGACGAGGCCGTAGGTGTCGCGGTCCAGGTACTCGGACTCGAACACGCCCGACACGATGGAGGTCGCACGCGCATCGAACGCCTGCAGCGCCTCGACCAGCTTGAGGTTCTGCGACTGGAACACGCGCCGGACGATCGCGAGCGCTTCCGGCGATGTCACGCGCAGCCCATTGACGGTCTGCTTCTGGATGCCGGCGGCGGCCATCTCTTCATCCAGCTGCGGGCCGGCGCCGTGGATCACGATCGGCGTCAGGCCAACGTCCTGCAGGAAGGCGAGCGAGGACGTCAGCGCCTCGAGGTCGTCGCGCAGCACGGCGCCGCCGACCTTGACCACGGCGAAGCGCTTGGCATCGAGCTGCGAGAAACGCTTGAGGTACTGCGAGATTTCCTTCGCGCTGGCCATGCTCGAAAGCAGGCGCACGATGGTCTGTCGCGTTTGAATGTCGCGGGTGTCGTTCATTGCAATGAAGCTCAATCCAGAGAGTTGCTGTCGAGAATCCGGACGATCGAGTCGGTGTAACGCTGCAGCTGTTCCAGCGTCACCCATTCGTCGGCGGTGTGGGCCTGGGCGATGTCGCCCGGGCCGTAGACAATCGCGGTCATGCCGGCAGCGGAGAACAGCGAGGCCTCGGTCCAGAAATCGACCGCGTTGCCGATCGGCAACTGCAGCGCATCGGCGAGGTCGCGTGCTTCCAGGCGACGCTGCTCGGCGTCTGCGACGTCACCCGATGGCAGCGAGGGGCCGCGGAAGGTCTCTTCGTAGCGCTCGATGGCACCGGCTTCGACCAGCGTGCCGAAGCGCTCGTGCAGCCCGTCGATCGACATCGACGGCAGCGGCCGGAAGCCGAAACGCAGCTCCGCGCTGGGCGCGATCATGTTGGCCTTGATGCCGCCCTCGACGCGACCGATGTTGAAGCGCAGCCCGGTCAGGCCACCGAAGCGCTGGTGCGCCTGGCTTTCGACATGATCGAGCGCGTGCCCGCCCCAGCGGATCGCCTGGTGCAGCGCACTGGCCTGCATCGCGTTTGCACCCGACGCATGACCGGCGACACCGCGAAAGCGCAGCAGTACCGAGCTGATGCCGCGATGCGCCAGCACCGCCTCGCACTGCGTCGGCTCGGCGACGATGACTTCGTTGAAGCCGTGCATCCCACCGAGGAAGGCAGCGATGCAGCGGGCATCATTGGCCTCCTCGTCGGTGGAGAACAGGAACGCGGCATCGCCCTGCGTCACCGACGCCGCCGTGAGCAGCCCGGCCGCGGCACCCTTGATGTCGCAGGCGCCCAGTCCGATCGCACGGTCGCTGGTGACCCGCAACTTGTGCGGGTCGGCACTCCAGGCTTCCGACGACGGCACCGTGTCCAGGTGCACGTTGAACAGACGCTTGGGATTGCCGCGCACGGCCAGCATCGACACCGCGCCGTCGCCGTGGTCGGTGACGTCGATGCGGAAGTCCGCCAGCTGTTGGCGCAGGTAATCGAAAATGCCGCCGGTGCCAATGTCCCGCGGTGGATTGCGGGTGTCGTACGACACCAGGGCTTCGAGATGCTTGAGGGTCTTTGCGAGCATGTCGATTACTTGCGGTTGACTTCGGCCCACAGGGTGCTGCTCATGCCGAACAGCTTGATGAAGCCCTCGGCCTCGGCCACGCCCCAGTCTGCCGCCTGCGCGTAGGTCGCGCCCTTGGCGTTGAGGATGTGCCTGGACTCGATCGCCACCGCGCTGACCAGGCCACCCTGGGTCTCGATCACCACGTCACCGTTGACAGTGGACTGGCTCGACTTGAGGAACGCCTCGAGGTCGGTCTTGAGCGGATCGTGGAAGAAGCCTTCGTACACCAGCTCGACCCACTTGCGCGCGACGTCGGGCTTGAAACGGTTCTGCTGCTTGCTCAGCACCGCTTCTTCCAGCGCGCGGTGCGCGGTGAGCAGCGCGGTCAGGCCCGGTGCTTCGAAGATGATGCGGCCCTTCAGGCCAATGGTGGTGTCGCCGGTGTAGAGGCCACGGCCGACGCCGTACTGCGCGAACAGGCCGTTGAGCTTGGCCAGCATCTTGTGGCCGTCCATCTTCTCGCCGTCGAGCGCGACCGCTTCGCCGTTGACGAAGCTGACCTTCACCTTCAGCGGCTGCGTCGGCCATTCGCTGCGCGGCTTGCACCAGCCCGCCGCACCCTCGCCCGGCGCCTGCCAGCGGTCGATCTCGCCGCCGGACATGGTGAGCCCGAGCAGGTTCTCGTTGATCGTGTAGGCCTTCTGCTTGGCGCGCACGCCGAAGCCGCGCTCCTCCAGGTATTTCTGCTCGTAGGCGCGGACTTCTGTGTGCTCCTTCTGGATCTCGCGGATCGGCGCCACAATCTCGTAGTCGCCCAGCGCCTTCACCGCCAGGTCGAAACGCACCTGGTCGTTGCCCATGCCGGTGCAGCCGTGCGCGATGGCCTTGGTGCCCAGTTCCTCACAGCGCTTGAGTGCGGCTTCGACGATCAGGTAGCGATCGGATACCAGCAGCGGGTACTGGCCCTGGTAGCCCTCGCCGGCCCAGATGAACGGCTTGACGAAGCCTTCCCAGATCGCCGGACCGCCATCGACGGTGACGTGCGATGCAACGCCCAGTTCGGCAGCGCGCTCCTCGATGAAGGCGCGCTCCTCGGCATCGACGCCGCCGGTGTCGGCGAAGACGGTGTGCACGTTCCAGCCGCGCTCCTTCAGGTAGGGCACGCAGAAGCTGGTGTCGAGGCCGCCGGAGAAGGCGAGGACGATGTCTTTGCTCATGATCTTGTCTCGTTGGTAATTTGCGCCCTCCCCCGCTTGCGAGGGAGGGTGATATGGTCAGCGGCCGATGAGGGCAGCCATGATCGCCTTCTGCACGTGCAGCCGGTTCTCGGCCTCGTCGATGGCGATGCACTGCGGCGAGTCCATCACCGCATCGGTCGCCTTGACGTTGCGGCGCAGCGGCAGGCAATGGCTGAAGACACCGTTGTTGGTCAGCGCCATCTTTGCCTCGTCGACGATGAAGTGCTGGTACTGGTCGCGGATCGGCTTCTCCGGGCCCCAGTTGCCAAAGAACGGCAGCGCGCCCCAGCTCTTGGCATAGACCACGTCGGCGCCGCGGTAGGCGCTTTCGATGTCGTGGCTGACGGCGAGCGAACCGCCGCTCTCGGCGACGTTCTGCGCGGCCCAGCCCATGTAGCGCTCATCGAGGATGTAGTCCGGCGTCGGGCACAGCAGGGTCACGTCCATGCCCATGCGCGTGGCGATCGTCAGCGCCGAGTTGGCCACCGCGGTGTTGAGCGGCTTGGGATGGTAGGTCCAGGTCAGCACGTACTTCTTGCCGCGCAGGTCGCTGGTGCCGAAATGCTCCTGCAGGGCGAGGATGTGCGCCAGCTCCTGGCACGGATGGGTGATCGTCTCCATGTTGATCACCGGCACCGGCGAGTACCTGGCAAAGCTCTTGAGGACGATGTCCTCGCGGTCGTACTGCCAGTCGACGAACTTCGGGAACGCGCGCACGCCGATCAGGTCGACATAACGGCCCAGCACCCTGGCCACTTCGGCGATGTGCTCCTCGGTGTCGCCGTCCATGACCGTGCCGAGGTTGAACTCGATCGGCCACGCGTCCTTGCCCGGCTGCAGCACCACGGCATGGCCGCCCAACTGGAACGCGCCCAGTTCGAAACTGGTGCGGGTGCGCATCGACGGATTGAAGAACACCAGCGCGATGGACTTGCCCTTGAGCTGCTCGCCGGCCTTGCTGCGCTTGAACGCGGCCGCCTGCGCCAGCAGCGCGTCGAGGTCGGCGCGCGACCAGTCCTGGGTATTTAGGAAATGCCTGTCGGGAGCGGGCCGTTGAGCAGAAGCGGTCATCGAGTGCGGTTCCGGTGATCGTATGGGGAGGGGTGCGGTTGGCTGCGCGGGGCCGGAAAGCAAAAAAGCCCAGCGCGTAGGCTGGGCTTTTCTTGTGTCACTTCGCCTGTTAGGAAGGCGTGCGCGATACCGTCACCCAGCTGGTTTGCAGGTGTACGGTCGGCGGGCGCGCGAAGTCATCCCCGCCGCCATATAGGCGGAGGTCAGGACGTCGGCGTCGGCGTAGTGGGTGTTCATCAGGCCGCGAATGCTCGCATGCACCCGCTGCGGGTGCAAGCTCCGGGGGTCGATCGCCGCTCAGCGGCTGCCGGCAGGTACCACGACCGGCGTCACTGAAACCCGTATGCGAAGGCGGTTGCCGGGATCTTCGGGCAGGCGCGAGCGGAACTTGGCGCCCTTGTAGGTGTAGTCGACGTCGTAGGCGATCGGGCGGCGAAACTCTCGCTCGACCGCCACGGGCTTGCACTTGCTGTCCTGCTGCTCCTTCTCCTCGCGGGTCAGCGCTTCCTTCACCGCGCCCACCACGCGCGACAGGCGCGAATCCCCCTCGCACTTCTGCTCCACCGAGTTGGCCTTGAGCGTCTGGTAGACCGGTGTCACCCGGAGTACCTGGGCGTAGTCGAAGCGGACGTTTTCGGCCTGGATGACCGTGACCGTGCTCTGCGCCCTCGCCTCCCCGCCCGGCCAGGCAGCCAGCGCAAGTCCGACCAGGACAGTCCAGGTCACGGCAGTCGAAGGCGGAACTGGATGGCCCATCACACTCGCGTAGTCATGAATGTTTAGAAATTGTAAGCGCAGACAGGCCGCAAGGTCTGAACCCCGCCTTTAGACCTCGGGCCGCAGGCGGCAGCCACGGCCGTCCAGGTCGAAGCGTAATCGACCGGGGCGGCGCTGGCACCGGCGTTCAGCCGCTAGAATGGCCGCAACTCCGGCGGTACCCCCCATGAGCCTTCACCTTTTCAACAGCCTGACGCGACGGGTCGAGTCGTTCGTGCCCCTCGACCCCGCCCGCCCGACGATGTACGTGTGCGGGCCGACGGTCTACAACTTCGTTCACATCGGCAATGCCCGCGGCCCGGTGGTCTTCGGGGTGCTGGCCGACCTGCTGCGCCGTCGTTTCGGCGCGCTGGCCTACGCCCGCAACATCACCGACGTCGACGACAAGATCAACCATGCCGCCCGCGAACAGGGCGTGCCGATCTCGGCGATCACCAGCCGCTTTGCCACCGCGTACCGCGAGGACATGGCCGCACTGGGCGTGCAGCCCCCGGACCTGGAGCCGGAAGCCACGGCCCATATCGGCCAGATCATCGCCATGATCGAACGCCTGATCGAGGTCGGCCACGCCTATGCCGCCGAAGGCCATGCCTTGTTCTCGGTCGCCAGCTACCCCGATTACGGCAAGCTCTCGCGCCGCGATCCCGAGGAAATGCTGGCCGGCGCCCGTGTCGACGTCGCCCCCTACAAGCGCGACCCGGGCGACTTCGTCCTGTGGAAACCCTCCACCGACGACCTCCCGGGCTGGGATTCGCCCTGGGGCCGCGGCCGCCCGGGTTGGCACATCGAGTGCTCGGCCATGGCCGCCGCCCACCTGGGCGAGACCATCGACATCCACGCCGGCGGCGTCGACCTGCAGTTCCCGCACCACGAGAACGAAATCGCGCAGAGCGAGTGCGCCCACGGCGGCCGCATCTTCGCCCGTCACTGGCTGCACAACGGGATGCTCAACTTCGGCGGCGCCAAGATGGCCAAGTCGGTGGGCAATATCCAGCGCGTGCACGACCTGGTGCGCGAGTATCCGCCCGAAGCGCTGCGCCTGGCCCTGCTCTCGGCGCACTACCGGCAGCCGCTGGAATGGTCGGACGGGCTTATCGAGCAGAGCGTGCGCACGCTCGACCGGCTGTACGGGACTTTGCGTGATCTGGCCGATTGCGCCGTGGCCACGCCGCTGGCGATCCCGGCGACGATTGAAGCCGCGCTCGATGACGACCTCAACACCCCGCAGGTGCTGGCCGAGATCGCCCGCATCGCCGGCGAAGCGCGCAAGGCCTGTGCTGCCGACGGGCCGTCCGCCGACGACCGTGCCCGCCTCAAGGGCGAGCTGCTCGGCGCCGGCCTGGCGCTGGGCCTGCTGCAGCAGGATCCGGCGCACTGGTTCGCGCGCGGCGCCAGCAATGACGACGACGGCCGCATCCAGGGGTTGATCGACGAGCGCATCGCCGCCAAGAAGGCGCGCGACTTCGCCCGTGCCGATGCGATCCGCGACCAGCTTGCCGGCGAAGGCATCCTGCTCGAGGACACGCCGCAGGGCGTGCGCTGGAAGCGCGCCTGACGCAACTGCCCCTCCCGGCACAGGTCGGGAGGGATGTAGCAGGTCCGCATGCTGGGCCCCTTCACGCACACGGCGTAAAATTGACCGCAATGAACGCCATCGCCGCCCCCACCAGCCCGTTCCCGATCGAGACTTCGCCGAGCGAGGCCCAGGCTGCCATTCGCGAGGAGTTCGCCTTCTTTGGCGACTGGTCCGAGCGCTACCAGTATCTGATCGACCTCGGGCGCAAGCTGCCGGACCTGCCTGACGAATGGAAGACCGAGCAGCACCGTCTGCACGGTTGCCAGTCGATGGTGTGGATCGTGGCTGAAGGTGACGCCGACCGTCTCGACTTCCACGCCATCAGCGATTCGGCCATCGTGTCGGGCCTGATCTACCTGGCCTTGCGCGTGTATTCGGGGCGCAGTGCCGCCGACATCGCCGCGACCGATGCCGATTACATCGCCGACATCGGCCTGGCCAAGCACCTCTCGCCCACGCGCAGCAACGGCCTGACCGCGCTGCTCGGCTTCATCCGCGACCAGGCCCGTCAGCGGCTGTGATTGCTTGTCGGGACGACAGGACCGATCCGACATGAGCGCTGACGCCCTGCCCGCTCCGGGCGTCTCCGAACTGCTGCGCAACCGCGGCTTCACCGGCCTGCTCACCTATCGCCTGCTGGCGATGCTGTCCTACCAGATCGTTGCGGTCACCGTGGGCTGGCATGTCTACGAGCTCACCCGCGATGCATTCGCCCTGGGCCTGATCGGCCTGGCCGAGGTGATTCCGTATTTCTGCTTTGCCCTGTTCGCCGGCTACGCCGTCGACCACCTGCCGCGACGCAAGCTCGGCATGGCCGCCTGCCTGGGCTTGCTGGTCACCACGCTGACGTTGGCCGCGGTCGCCGCCGGCGTCCTGCCGGCAGGCGTGTCGGGGTTCGGAACGCTCACCATCTATGCGGCCATCGCCGTCAACGGCGTCGTCCGCGCGTTCCTGGCACCGGTCTACATGTCCTTGTTTGCGCGCGTGCTCAAGCGCGACCAGTTCGCGCGCGGCGCGGGCGTGAGCAGCGTGGTGATGCAGACGGGTCTGGTGATGGGGCCGGCCATGGGTGGCCTGATCGTGGCCTGGGGCGGCAAGACGTCGGCCTATCTGGTAGCCGCAGGTTTCGCCCTGGCCGCGGCCATCGCCGTGATTGCGGTGCGCGTGACCGAGCCGCCGATGCCGGCCGAACGCGCGCCGGTGTTCCAGAGCATCGGCGAGGGATTGCGCTTCGTCTTCAAGACCCAGGTCGTGCTCGGTGCGCAGGCGCTGGACATGTTCTCGGTGCTGTTTGGCGGCGCGGTGGCGCTGCTGCCGGCGTTCATCAACGAAATCCTGCACTACGGGCCGGAGGCGCTCGGGCTGTTGCGGGCGGCGCCTGCCGCCGGTGCGGTGATGGTGGGCATCTACCTGGCGCGACGTCCGCTGCAGCGTCACGCGGGTCGGATACTGCTGATCGCAGTGGCCGGATTTGGCCTGTGCATCATCGGTTTCGCGCTGTCACGCCATCTGTGGCTGTCGGCGTTGATGCTGATGCTGTCGGGCATGTGCGACGGTGTGTCGGTGGTGGTGCGTTCGACCATCCTGCAGCTGGCCACGCCCGATCACATGCGCGGCCGGGTGTCGTCGATCAATGGCATCTTCATTGGTTCATCCAACGAGCTCGGTGCGTTCGAGTCCGGCGTGGCAGCGCGCCTGCTCGGCCTGGTGCCGTCGGTGATCTTCGGCGGCTGCATGACCCTGGCGGTGGTTGGCGTGACGGCAAAACTCGCGCCCAAGCTGCGTCGGCTGGATCTGCGCGACCTGCACTGAGCCGCCTACGGCACCGGCAAAAAGGTTCTTCTCCCATTCGCGTGACGTCCATCGCTCGTCGCAGGCGTAAGTCTGCGGAGTGGCGTCGTCCGCCGGGCTGGGGGATTGCTCCGCCCCTTAGTCGGACATCCTTGTCCGATGCGGGGCGCGGGACATCCATGTCCCGCTGCGGAGCAATCCCCAGCCCGGCGGACGACGCTCCAGCGTTTCATTGCCCGGCCTTCGTCCGAAAGCCGTCATTCCCGCGAAGGCGGGAACCCAGGGACGTGCGCACACAAGCGGCTTTGAAACCACCTGATCCTCCAGCGGGCGTCCGGGCCCGAGCTCACTGAGCAGTCGTGCGAATGAGTCGAGGGCACGGACACCGCCCTGTATCCCAGCAACCCGAGTCCGCCCCTTGCAGCCACGCCACGCGAACATCGCGAGGCACCAGCACGCGAGGTCATTGAAACAACTGCAGCGTTCGCATGGAGGGGGTGGGGTGTATTTCGCGAACAGTTAACGGAGCGAAGCGGAGGTTCGCGGAATGCACCCCACCCCCTCCTCACGCTGACCCGCACGCGAAGCAGCCTTCACCCTCACCCCTCTCCCTCAGTTGGGAGAGGAACTAAAAAAAAACCCGGCCGGAGCCGGGCTTTTTCGACAGGCCACCAGTGATAACTAGTCGCCCATCTGCTTCTGCATGTGCTCCCAACGCTCCTGCGCATCGATCGTGCGCTCGGCGGTGAGGCGTGCCTCGAGGCGCTCCAGGCCGATTTCCTCGCCGGTGTCGACGCAGTAACCGTAGTCGCCCGAATCAACTCGCTTGAGCGTGCTGTCGATCTTGCTGATCAGCTTTCGGTAACGATCGCGGGTGCGCAGTTCCAGCGAGTTCTCGGTTTCGCGGGTGGCGCGCTCGGCTTCGTCGCCGACGTCACGCACTTCGTCCTTGAGGTTCTCGATGGTCTGCTTGGATTCCTCGACCAGATCCGCGCGCCAGCGAGTCAGGCGTTGACGGAAGTACTCGAGCTGGAGCGGGTTCATGTATTCCTCGTCGACCGCAGGGCGATACCCCTGGGGAATGACGGGACGACCATTGGTTTCATCGGTGGTGTACTGCACGACCTTGACCTTGCCTCTCGGCGCAGGTGCCTGCGGCTTGGCGACGACCGCTACGGCTACCTTGCCGGTCGGACGTGGAGCGGTTTTGGTCGCTGGAGTGCTGGCGGCCGCCGCTTTCGATGCAGGCGCCTTGTTGGATGCGGATTGCGTCACTGGATTCTTGGCAACTTGAGTCTTGCTGACGGCCGGCTCCACCGATGCTGTCTTGGTGGCCGGACGCGGTGCGGGTTTCTTGACGACGACGGGCTTGCTCTCCGGCTTTGCGGCGGGCTTGCCTTCGTTACGGGGGAGGGGCTTGCCCGGCGCGGGCCTGGCCGGTGCGGCCTGCTTCACGGGGGCATGCTTTGCTACTGCCGGCTTTGCTGCTGCCGGCTTGACGGGCGCTGCCTTGCTGGCGACCGGCTTCTTAGCCGGTACCGCCTTCTTGGCGACGGGTTTTTTGGCAACGGCGGCCTTCTTGACCGGTGCCTTTTTGACTGGAGCCTTCTTGGCGGCAGCTTTCTTGGCCGCCGGCTTCTTGGCCGGGGCCGCCTTCTTGGCGACGGGCTTCTTGCTGACCGCCTTCTTGGCGGCCGGCTTCTTGACTACCGCCTTCTTTGCTGCGGGTTTGCTGGACACGGCCTTCTTCGCAGCCGGCTTGACGGTCTTCTTGACGGCCTTGGCGGCCTTCTTCGCGGTTTTTTTCACTGCCACGAGCGACTTGTCCTTCTGTTCCCCTGAGGACCTCCGAACCGGGGGTCCGAAGGCATATATAGGCCACAGTATGTATAGGCCACAGCATGCCCCACTTTGCATCGCGGCGGGAAAGTGCCGCTTTGCCGGTACGGAGCCATACATCGTGCCGGTTCCGCACGGTTCAAGCGAGCCGTTACGGATCGTTCGAACCCGAAGCCTTGTGACGGGAAAGCGCGCTGTTATACCCTGCCCCGGCACCCGCGGCAACCGCACATTCAAGTGCTTGACCGCATTAAGGAATCGTGATCGACCGCCTCCTCATAGTCGCGCTCCGCGGTTACAAGCGCTGGATCAGTCCACTGCTCGGGCCGCGTTGCCGCTTCCATCCCACCTGCTCGGAATACGCCATGCAGGCGGTCGCCCGCTTCGGCGCCCTCAAGGGCAGCTGGCTGGCCGTCCGGCGGATACTGCGCTGCCATCCCCTGCATCCCGGCGGGCACGATCCCGTGCCTGAGCCCCTCCACGGAAAGCACACATGTCGACACTGATCGTCAACGCCCGCCTGGTGAACGAAGGCCGTGAATTCGACGGCGACCTGCGCATTGAAGCCGGCCGCATCGGCCAGATCGGCAGCGGGCTGTCCGCCCGCGACGGCGAAACCGTCGTCGACGCCGGCGGGCGCCGCCTGCTGCCTGGCATGATCGATGACCAGGTGCACTTCCGCGAACCGGGCCTGGAGTACAAGGCGGACATCGCGACCGAGTCGGCGGCAGCCGTCGCCGGTGGCCTCACCACCTTCATGGACATGCCCAACACCAATCCGCCGACGCTCGATGCAGCGGCGCTGGAGAACAAGTACCAGCGCGCCGCCGGCCGCGCCTGGGGCAACTACGGGTTCTACATGGGCGCCAGCAACGACAACCTGGCCGCGATCCAGTCGCTGGATCCGCGCACCGCGCCGGGCATCAAGGTGTTCATGGGCGCATCCACCGGCAACATGCTGGTCGACAACCCGCAGATCCTCGACGGCATCTTCCGCGACGCCCCGACGCCGATCATCACGCACTGCGAAGACACGCCGATGATCGATGCCGAAATGGCCCGCTACAAGGCCAGGTACGGCGACGACATCCCGGCCGCCTGCCATCCCGACATCCGCTCGCGCGAAGCGTGCATGAAGTCGACGCAGCTGGCACTGTCGCTGGCGAAGAAACACGGATCTCGCCTGCACGTATTGCACATCAGCACCGCTGACGAGCTGGCGTTGTTCGAGCCCGGCCCGCTGCTGCGCAGCGACGGCAGCCGCAAGCGGATCACCGCCGAAACCTGCATCCATTTCCTGCGCTTCGACCGCGCCGACTACGAGCGCCTGGGCAACCTGATCAAGTGCAACCCCGCGATCAAGGACGCCAGCGACCGCGAGGCGCTGATCCAGGCGCTGGCAAACGACATCATCGACGTGCTCGCCACCGACCACGCGCCGCACACGCTGGAGGAGAAGGCGCGTCCTTACACGTCCGCGCCGAGCGGCTTGCCGCTGGTGCAGTACGCGCTCAACGCCGCGCTGGAACTGGTCCACGAAGGCCGGCTCACCACCGCGCAGGTGGTGCAGAAATTCGCGCACGCGCCGGCGCAGCTGTTCGACGTCCAGGGACGCGGGTTCCTTCGCGAGGGCTACGCCGCCGACCTGGTGCTGATCGACGACACGCCGTTCACCGTGCAGCGCGAGGACGTGTTGTCCAAGTGCGGCTGGTCGCCGTTCGAGGGCACCACCTTCCGTTCGCGCATCGCTTCGACCTGGGTCAACGGCGAGCTGGTCTGGGACGGCCGGCGCCTGATCGGCACGCCGCAGGGCCAGCGCCTGGCCTTCGATCGATGAGATTGCGAGTTGCGGTGGTGATGGCGGTGCTGGCCTTGTCCGGCGCCGCGACGGCGCAGCAGTCGCAGAAGTTCCACGCCGCGTTCCTCCCCACCAGCGTGCCGCAGGGCTCGCTGGTGATCGGCCTCGCCGCGCCCGACGCCATCGTCGAGTACGACGGCCGGCGACTGCGTGTTTCGCCCGACGGCACCTTCGCGTTCGGCGTTGGCCGCGACGCAAAGGGCCCGCTCTCGGTGAAGATCACCGATGCCAGCGGCGACACCGTGATGAACACCATCGCGGTTTCCGCGCGCGACTGGCCGGTGGAAAACATCAACGGCGTACCGCCAAAAACGGTCGATCCGCCGCCGGAAATCGCCGCGCGCATCGAGCGCGAACAGGCGCGGGTCACCGCCGCGCGCGTGCGCGACGACGACCGCGACGACTACGCTCAAACATTCATCTGGCCCTTGCAGGGCCGCATCAGCGGTCGCTTCGGCAACCAGCGCGTGTACAACGGCACGCCCAAGTCACCGCACTCGGGCATGGACATCGCCGCGCCGACCGGCACGCCGATCAAGGCACCCGCCGCGGGCGTGGTGACGTTCGCCGCGCCGGACCTGTACCTCACCGGTGGCACGCTGCTGATCGACCACGGCCACGGCGTCAGCTCGAACTTCCTGCACCTGTCGCGCATCGACGTGAAGGTCGGCGACCGTGTCGAGCAGGGCCAGGTGATCGGCAAGGTCGGTGCCACCGGTCGCGCCACCGGGCCGCACCTGCACTGGGGCATGAACTGGTTCGACGTGCGCATGGATCCGCTGCTGGTGCTCGAGCACGGCAATGGCTCGACCGCCGCGTCGAAGTAACTGTGCGGACA
>DATDBI010000165.1:0-4818 GCA_036524915.1 Lysobacter sp.
CCTCGACGCTGCGGTCGCGGTAGGGCGAGTTGCGACCGGGCTCGGTCAGCGTGCCGCGGTAGGCGCGCACTTCATCGGCGCTGAGGTCGCAGACGAAGGCGTCGCCCTGGCGGATCAGCTTCTGCGCGGCGCGGTACAGCACCTCGAAGTAATCCGAGGCATGGCGCAGGTCGTGCCACTCGAAGCCGAGCCAGTGCACGTCGTCCTGGATCGCGCGGACGTATTCGGGGTCTTCCTTGGCCGGGTTGGTGTCGTCCAGGCGCAGGTTGCACTCGCCGCCGAACTCGCGGGCGATGCCGAAGTCCAGGCAGATCGCCTTGGCGTGGCCGATGTGCAGGTAGCCGTTGGGCTCCGGCGGGAAGCGGGTCTTGATCGCCTGGTGCTTGCCGCTGGCCACGTCCTCGCGAACGATCTGCCGGATGAAGTCCTGCTTGGTGGATGCCAGGGAGTCGTCGGCGGTCGGGGCGGCGGTCGGGGCGGTGGCGTGGGGCGTAGCGGACATTCGGGATCGCACGGGCGGGGAAGACCGGGAAGTTTAGCCGTTGGCGGGGAAGGGCGTTGTTTCCTGCCCTCAATCCCGCTCCCGGGCGCTCGCGGCCCGTTCAACGGCGCCGGCGTATGCTCGGACGCAGCCCTGCCGTGGATCCCCGCATGAAAGTCGTCTACGAAGCCGCCAACCTGATCGATGCGCACCTGGTCCGGCACGCCCTGGAGGCCGAGGAGATCCCGGTCTTCCTCAAGGGAGAGGCGCTGCTGGGTGGGATGGGCGAGCTGCCGCTGTTCGGGACGATCCTGGTGTGCGTGCCGGACGTGGTCTGGCCCGAGGCCAGTGAAATTGTCGCCGCGCTGCCGCTGAACCAGCCGCCGGACGAGGCGGGTGATGAAGCCTCCGACCTGCCGCCAGGCCTGTTGCCGGCCTGACGTCCTGCCACATCGCCCAGCGGCCTCGGGTATCGTCGTCGGCCCTGAGCGCGCCCATCCCCCATGTCCTCCTTCGAATCCCTGATCCGCGAAGTCGCCGATTTCCCCAAGCCGGGCGTGGTGTTCCGCGATGTCACCCCGCTGCTGGCCGATGCCGGCGGTTTCGCCCGCTGCATCGATGCCCTCGCCGAGCCGTGGCAGGGCAGCGAAGTGCAGGCGGTGTGCGGGATCGAGTCGCGGGGCTTCATCTTCGGCGCGGCCCTGGCGCAGAAGCTGCACGCCGGCTTCGTGCCGTTGCGCAAGCCGGGCAAGTTGCCGCCGCCGCTGGTCGAGGTCGCCTATCAGCTCGAATACGGCAGCGACCGACTGCAGGCTCGCAATGACGCACTTCGCCCCGGCGAGCGCACCCTGATCGTCGACGACGTGCTCGCCACCGGCGGCACGCTGGCGGCGGCACAGGAACTGGTACTCAAGCTGGGCGCCGAACTGGTCGGTGCCAGCGTGTTGATCGAGCTGGAATCGCTGCAGGGCCGTGCGCGCTGGCCGGGCGGCACGCCGTTGCACGCGCTGCTGCGTTACTAGTCCCGACGGGCATTCACGCCGCCCACGCGCTTGCCCAGTAGCCTGACTGCGGCTCAGCGGCCGGGGTGGACGGATGGACGCATTCAATTACCTGTCGGTGATGGTGTCGATGGTCCTCGGCCTGGGCCTGACCCAGCTGTTCGCCGGCATCGGCAACATGGTCCAGATCCGCCGCCGGGTCGATCACTACTGGCTGCATGGCGTCTGGATCGGGCTGCTGATCGCCCTGCACATCCAGATGTGGTGGTCGTTCTGGGCGATGCGCTCGGAGCGCGACTGGACCTACGGCGAGTTCGCCTATGTCCTGATCGGGCCGGGGACGTTGTGCATCGCCAGCCATGCCTTCCTGCCCGAACTGATCGACGGCAGCATCGACGTCCGCAAGCACTATTACGACGCCCGCAAGGTGTTCTTCGGAATGCTGATCGTGGCGGCCCTGTGGGGGATCTTCATCGAGCCGCTGATGGGGTTGCGGCCGCTGCTGATTCCGGTCCGCCTGGTGCAGGTGGCGGGCATCGGGCTGATGGTGGCCTGCGCGATCTCCGACCGGCCGCGCGTGCACGTGGTGTCGACGCTGCTGATTACCGTGATGCTGGCGGCGGGGACGGTGTTGACGCGCTACCGCCTCGGCCAGACCGGCCTGGAGTGACGCTACACCTGCAGTGTTTCGGAGGCGTGCGCCTTCGGAGGCACCAGCAACGACGCCGGCAACTTGCGGAACTCGCCCGCCAGTTGCATCAGGAAGTCGCCCATCGCCGAACTGCGCCGCCACACCATCGCGATCTGCCGGTGCGGCGCATCGCCGCGGAAACGCAGCAGGTGGATGTCCGACGACACCGGCACGGGCGGCTGCACGGCCAGCACCGGCAACAGCGTGATGCCGACGCCGGCCGCGACCATCTGCCTCAACGTTTCCAGGCTGGTCGCGCGGAAGCCGTCGCGCTCGCCGGCGCCGGCCATGTGGCAGACGTCCAGCGCCTGGTCGCGCAGGCAATGGCCTTCCTCCAGCAGCAGCAGGTGCTGGTTGTCGAGGTCGTGGATGTCGAGAGAGTCCTGGTCGGCCAGGGCGTGCTGTTGCGGCACGGCCAGCAGGAACGGTTCGTCGAACAGCACCTCGACGTGCAGCTGGTCGTCGTGGATCGGCAATGCGAGCAGCCCGGCGTCAAGGCGGCCATCGCGCAGGCGCGCGAGGATCTGGTCGGTCTTCTCCTCGACCAGCAGCAGCTCCAGGCGCGGGAAGCGCTGGCGCAGTCGCGGCACCACATGGGGAAGCAGATACGGGCCCAGCGTCGGGAACAGGCCCAGGCGGACAGTGCCGGCCTCGGGGTCCTGGCTGCGGCGCGCGATCTCGGCCATCTGCTCTACATCGGCGATGACCTTGCGCGCGCGTTCGGCGACTTCGCGTCCGACCGGGGTGAGCATGACCCTGCGCGGCGCGCGCTCGACCAGGGCGACGCCGAGCTCTTCCTCGAGCTTCTTGATCTGCGTCGACAGCGTTGGCTGGCTGACGAAGCTGGCTGCGGCGGCGCGGCCAAAGTGCATGTGATCGGCGAGGGCTACCAGGTACTTGAGGTCGCGCAGGTTCAAGAGTGTTTCTCCAACACGGCTTGCGGAGCGACGGACAGCTTCGGGTTTGGTGGTGCTTCCTTTCGATCTACAACGGCCGAGCGAAACCCGACCCTACTGCCCCGTCATCCCCGCCTTCGCGGGAATGACGGTCAACCACCTCAGGCTGCGACCGCGGTAGATACCTGCGCAGGTGCGCTGGTACGGATCAGGTGATCGAACGCGCTCAATGCCGCCTTCGACCCTTCGCCCATCGCGATCACGATCTGCTTGTACGGCACGGTGGTGACGTCACCGGCGGCGAACACGCCCGGGATCGACGTACGTCCGTACGCATCGACTTCGATTTCGCCGCGTGGCGACAGCGCCACGGTGCCCTTGAGCCATTCGGTGTTGGGCAGCAGGCCGATCTGGACGAACACGCCTTCCAGATCGACCCGATGCGAATCGCCGCCATTGCGGTCCTTGTAGACCAGGCCGTTGACCTTCTGGCCATCGCCCAGCACTTCGGTGGTCTGGCCACTGGTGATGATGGTGACGTTGGCCAGG
This sequence comes from Lysobacter sp., assembly GCA_036524915.1. GTDB lineage: Bacteria > Pseudomonadota > Gammaproteobacteria > Xanthomonadales > Xanthomonadaceae > Lysobacter_J. The sequence continues at coordinate 3,619 of DATDBI010000165.1, forward strand.
CTGCGCAGCTTGCGCTGCAGGACTTCGTCGGCACGCAGCTGGTTGTCGAACTCGATCAGGGTGACGTGGCTGACGATGCCGGCCAGGTCGATTGCAGCCTCGACGCCGGAGTTGCCGCCGCCGATCACTGCCACGCGCTTGCCCTTGAACAGCGGGCCATCGCAGTGCGGGCAATAAGCCACGCCCTTGTTGCGGTACTGGTCTTCGCCCGGCACGTTCATCTGCCGCCAGCGCGCGCCGGTAGCCAGGACCACGCTGCGCGACTTCAGCGACGCGCCGTTCTCGAGCTGCACCTCGATCAGGCCGCCCGGCGCGCTGGCCGGAATGAGCTTGCTCGCGCGCTGCAGGTTCATGATGTCGACGTCGTACTCGCGTACGTGCTGTTCCAGTGCGCTGGCGAGCTTCGGGCCCTCGGTGTAGGTCACCGAGATGAAGTTCTCGATCGCCAGGGTGTCGAGCACCTGGCCACCGAAGCGCTCGCCGGCGATGCCGGTGCGGATGCCCTTGCGCGCGGCGTAGATTGCCGCTGCGGCACCGGCCGGGCCCCCGCCGACGACGAGCACGTCAAATGCATCCTTGGCGCTGATCTTCCCGGCATCGCGCTGCGCGGCGCCGGTGTCGAGCTTGGCCAGCACCTGCTCGATGGTCATGCGGCCCTGGTCGAACGGCTGGCCGTTGAGGAACACCGTCGGCACCGACATCACCTGGCGCTGCTCGACCTCATCCTGGTACAGCGCGCCGTCGATGGCGACGTGGCGGATGTTGGGGTTGATCACGCTCATCAGGTTCAGCGCCTGCACCGTGTCCGGGCAGCTCTGGCACGAGAGCGACATGAAGGTCTCGAAGACGTACTCGCCTTCCAGATCGCGAACCTGCTCGAGCAGCTCCGGCGCAGCCTTCGACGGATGGCCGCCGACCTGCAGCAGGGCCAGCACCAGCGAGGTGAACTCGTGGCCCATCGGGATGCCGGCGAAGCGCACGCCGACATCGGTGCCCACGCGGTTGATCGCGAACGAGGGCTTGCGCGCATCGTCATCGCGGCGCGCATAGGAAATCCTATCCGACAGCGAGGCGACGTCCTGCAGCAGGGCCTCGAGCTCGCGCGACTTTTCGCCGTCATCGAGCGAGGCGACCAGCTCTATTGGTTGTGTGACCTTTTCCAGGTACGCCTGCAACTGGGTCTTGAGATCGGCATCCAAC
>DATDBI010000166.1:0-3253 GCA_036524915.1 Lysobacter sp.
CCGCCAGTCGCTGGAGAACAACAGCGACGTGGGGATCAACTACGTGTTGATGCCGGTGAACCGCGATTACCAGCTCGGGTTGAGCAGCTACAACGACGATGCACTGGCGGTCGGTGGCGGCTTCGACGTCGGCCTGCGGTCAGGCTGGTTGTTCTCGCTGCTGCTGGGCTACGAGCAGGGTCGCAACTCCGCGACCAACGGCAGCATCGGACTGCGTCTTTCCTTCGGCCAGGCCGCCGGCACGAGCCCTGAGGCCGCTGACCAGGCAGCACTGCAAGAGGAGGAGGGTCAGGCTTGCCGCAGGCGCGGCTGCGGTCGGGGGCGTTGATCCGGCCATCTGCTTCTGGATGGCGATGACAGCGCCTGGGGCTCCTCTTCCAAACTGTCTCAGGCACGGGCCGCTTCGGTGACCCGTGCCTCACTCGGCCAGCGCTAATGTCCGCCGCGGCACGAGGATCTCAGGATGGCCCAGCGGTTCGCACCCGGCGACATTTTCGGAATACCGCTTCGTAATGGTTCGATGGGAGTCGGCCAGTCCCGCGAAGCACACTCTACAGAATGACCATCCGCGAGCCTTCCGGGCGACCCGAAGCCTTGGCCGTCACACTCGACCAAACATCCGCGATGCGCCGTACGCCCTCGATCAACTCCTCTTCTGGTCGTACGTAAGGGATGCGCAGCCACTGGCCGGCGCCGCCTTCGACGCTGAACATCGGGCCGGGAGGAACGTGGACGCCAACCGCCTCCAGGCTCGCCGCCAGTCGCGTGGCGCTGCCATGCGGCAACTGCAACCACATGGTCATTCCGCCTTCGGGCAGTCGGAAACGCCAGTCCGGCAGCTGTTCGCGGATTGCACCAGCCAGTGCATCGCGACGCTGGCGAAGTTGCGCGCGACGCATTGCGATGACGTCGCCATCTTCCAGAAGTTCAGTGACCACCAGCTGGTCGAAAAGCGCCGTGCCCAGGTCGAACTGCAATCGCGCCTTGATCAGCCGATCCATCAGGTCGCGCGGCGCGCGGATCCACCCCACGCGCAGGCCGCTCCACAACAGCTTCGACACGCTGCCGACCGTGATGGCGTCCGGCGCATGCGCGGCGAAGGGCAGGGGCATGCTGACGTCCGTCAGTGCGATCGCCTGCAGCGATTCATCGACGACCGCCACGGTGCGCGTGGCATGCAGCGCGGCCGCGTAGCGGCCACGCTGGTCGTCGCTCATCAGGAAGCCGGTGGGATTCTGGAAGTCGGGAATCAGGTACGCCAGGTGCGGCCGCGTCTGGCGCAGCGTGGCCTCGATGCCGTCGAGGTCCCAGCCTTCGTCACCCAGCGCATCGCCCATCGGTGACGCGACCAGGCGCGCGCCGCCGAGGCGGAGCGATTCGATGACGTTCGGGTAGACCGGCGATTCGATCATCACTCGATCGCCGGGCCGCGACAGTGCGCGCGCGACGATGGCCACGCCCGACAGCGCACCGGAGGTGACCATGATCTGTTCGGGGTCGGTGGGTAATCCACGCCGTGCGTACATCTGCGCGATCAGGGCTCGCAGGGTCGGAAGTCCGTTGGGCCGGTGGCCGTCGCTCGCCAGATAACAGGGCAGCCTTTCGAGCGCGCGCTCGTAGGCGGAGGCGATGCCCGCAATGGCGGCCGTCGAGGCGCAGTTGAGGTCGATGGCGCCTTCGAGCGCATGCGCACTGGCGATCGAACGCAGCGAGTGTTCGTGCGCGCGCCGACGGTCGTCCGGAACCGCGGCGAACGTGCCTGCGCCCTGGCGCGCGTTCGCGAAACCCGCGACGACCAGGTCCGCGTAGGCGCGGGTCACCGTATTGCGCGAGACGGCAAGCGCCTGTGACACCGCCCGCTCGCTGGGCAATCGCGTGCCGAGGGGAATGCGGCCGTCGCCGATCAGTTCCTGCAGGGCCTTGCGGAGCCCGCGGTAGGCCGGCTTGCGCGGGAACTGGCCGATCAAAGTGGCCAGGTGCTCTGGGGTCAGGGACCGGTTCATGAGGCCACTATGGCGATATTGGCCCTAGGTGGAAGAGCCAATCGTCCAGATACTGGCGCCATGAACGCAAATATGTCCCCCTTGGGGCTGGCCAATCTGGGCCCTCTCGCCCAGCTCCGGGCCGGCCGCCTGCCGGAACGTCTGGGGCGCCTGCTGGCAGGCCTGTGGCTGTACGGCATGTCCAACGCGCTGCTGATGCAAAGTACGCTCGGCGGCTCGCCGTGGGTCGTTTTCCATCAGGGCGCTTCGCTGCACCTGCCGTTGTCGCTCGGAACGATCATGGTCCTGGTCGCCGTGGCGGTGCTGCTGTTGTGGATCCCGCTACGGCAGATGCCCGGGCTGGGCACCGTCGCCAACACGCTGTTGCTGGGACCGTTCACCGACCTCAACCTTCGGCTGTTGGATGCGCCTGGGTCACTGTCGTTGCGTTGCGTCTACCTGGTCGGTGGCGTAGTGGTCTGCGCGCTCGCCACCGCGCTCTACGTGGGTGCGCAACTTGGTCCCGGGCCGCGCGACGGATTGATGACCGGATTCGCGCGTCGCACCGGCCGGTCGATCCAGCGCGTGCGCACCTGCATCGAGATCGTGGTGCTCGCGATGGGCGTGCTGCTGGGCGGCACCGCCGGCGTCGGAACCCTCGTGTTTGCTCTGTTCGTTGGGTCGATCACGCAGTTCTTCATGCGTTACCTGGTGGTGCGCCTTGAGGCGCCGAGCGATGAATGAAGTAGGCCCTCGAATGTTCGCTTCTGGCCGATAGCGGACATGGAGCTCTCCATGTCCAGGACAAACCTGCCGCCGATCACATCCCCGGCGGAAGTTTGGCCCAGGGGTAGCCTTTCAATGCCTGTTGATAGCCCAGGTCGAACAGCGCACGCATGTACTGTGTGTCGAACTCTTCCTTGTGTGGCGCATCAAAGTCATCTGGAATATAGGCGAGGTTGAAATCCACTTCGTCGCGTTGTGAGACGGCGTAGATCCGGTAGAGATCCCCGATGCCCTGCGTCTGGATCAGCGAGGCGATCGCCCGCCCGGCGATGGGCAGTGTCCTGCGTTCAACCTCCGACCAGTCCGGCATCACCTTGTTCGTCAGCAGCATGAGCGACGTTGGCCACTGTGGCGACAACGCGGCGGCCGAGGGCTTCTTCGGCAAGCTCAAGCGCGAGCGGGTGCACAGACGTCGCTACCTGACCCTGGCCGAAGCACGGGCCGACGTGTTCGACTACATCGAGCGCTTCCACAACCCGATCATC
>DATDBI010000167.1:0-8555 GCA_036524915.1 Lysobacter sp.
CGGGCGATTCGGGAGGGCGTGAGGTCAGTCATGGCTGATCTTGTTTCGAAGCACGATGGCGCGGGCCACCAGGCTGATTAGGAGGACGAACACCGTGAGGACCAGCGCGCCGGCCCACGCCAGCACCTGCCACGACTCGTAAGGACTGCCGGCGAACTGGTTCATCACCACCGGTACGCTCGCCATCGGCTGGAGGACGTTGGTGCTCCAGTACTGGTTGCCGAAGGCGGTGAACAGCAGCGGCGCGGTCTCACCGGAAATGCGTGCCAGTGCCAGCAGCACGCCGGTGACGATGCCGGCCGAGGCGCTGCGGTACAGCACCTGCACGATCACCTTCCACTGCGGCACGCCCAGCGAGAGGGCGGCTTCGCGCATCTGCGCCGGCACCAGCCGCAGCATCTCGTCGGTGGTGCGCACCACCACCGGCAGCACGATGAACGCCAGCGAGATCGCACCGGCCAGCGCAGAGAAGTTGCCGCCAGACTGCATCACCACCAGCGTGTAGACGAACAGGCCGAGCACGATCGACGGCGCTGACAGCAGGATGTCGTTGACGAAGCGGACCACGGTGCCGATCTTGCGGGCGTTGCCGTATTCGGCCAGCCAGGTGCCGGCGGCGATGCCGAGCGGCGTGCCGATCAGGATCGCGATCGCGCACATCACGGCGCTGCCGAAGAAGGCGTTCATCAGGCCGCCTTCCTGCATCGGCGGGGGCGTGCTCTGGGTGAAGAGCGCCAGATTCACGCCGCCGATGCCCTTGGAGATGAGCGTCCACAGGATCCAGCCGAGGAAGAACAGGCCAAAGGCGGCCGCGGCGCAGGCAAGCACGACGGATACGACATTGACGATGCGACGCTTGCGGTAAAGACCGTCAGCAACGCGATGGTCGGTGGATTTCGTAGCCTTGGCAGTGGTGGCCATCAGTTGCCCTCCTTGCGCGAAAGCTGCATCAGCATCAGTCGGGCAATGGCCAGCACTACGAAGGTGACGATGAACAGCACGAAGCCGAGCAGGAGCAGCGCGGAGCGGTAGGTTTCGGTGGCTTCGCCGAAGTCGTTGGCGATGAGCGCGGCGATGGTGGTGCCCGGTTCGAGCAGCGAGGTCGAGAAGTTGACGCTGTTGCCGATCACGAAAGCGACCGCCATCGTTTCGCCGAGGGCGCGACCCAGGCCCAGGAACACACCGCCGATCACGGCCGAGCGGGTGTAGGGCAGGACGATGTCCCAGCTCACTTCCCACTTGGTCGAGCCCAGCGCGTAAGCCGACTCCTTCAGGCGCGTCGGCACCGTCAGGAAGACCTCGCGCATCACCGAGGAAATGAACGGGATCACCATGATCGCCAGGACGATGCCGGCGGTGAGCATGCCGATGCCCAGCGGCGGGCCCTGGAAGAACTGGCCGATGATCGGCCAGGTGCCGAGGTTGTCATTGAGCCAGGGCGTCACGTATTCGGTCATCACCGGCACGAGCACGAACAGGCCCCACATGCCGTAGATGATCGAGGGGATGCCGGCGAGCAACTCGATGGCGGTGCCGATCGGGCCGCGCGCCCAGCGCGGCGCGACCTCGGTCAGGAAGAAGGCAATGCCGAAGCTCACCGGGACCGCGATCAGCATCGCAACCATCGCAGTGACGATCGTGCCGTAGATTGGTACGAGCGCTCCGTACTTGTCTTCGACCGGATTCCATTCGGACGTGATGAAGAAATCCAGGCCCGACGCGGCCAGCACGTGGCGGCCGCCCCACAGCATCGACAGCGCGGCGCCGGCCAGGGCGATCAGCACGAACACCACCGTGCCGGTCAGGATGTAGCGGAACAGTTTGTCGTTGCGCGCGTCTTTGTGGTCGCGCGAACCGGGCACTGCCGCGGTAAGGGGGATGGCGTTCATCGGGTGAAGGGCTTGGCCTTGATCGTGCGTGCGGGGCGGGTCTGGCGCGTGTCATTCCCGTGAGGCGGGATCCGTGGACGGTTGCGGTCGCGTTGCTCTGGAGAGGGAGGGGCGCCGCGAGCGCAAGGTCCAGGGATCCCGCCTGCGCGGGGATGACGCAACTACTGCCGTTACTTGAACTCGGCTGCCCAGTAGGCTTCGACCTGCTGCACCAGCGCCGGCGGCAGCGGCACGTAGTCCAGCGACTGCGCGTGCGCCTGGCCGTTCTCGAATGCCCACTTGAAGAAGGCGATCGTGTCGGCGCTGCGCTTGGCGTCCTTGGGCTGCTTGTACATCAGGATGAAATTGGTCGCGGTGATCGGCCAGGCCTGGGCACCGCCGGCGTTGGTGATGACCAGGTTGAAGTCCTTGGCGTTGGCCCAGTCGGCGCCGTCGGCGGCGGCCTGGAAGCTTTCGGCGTTGGGCTGGACCCAGTTGCCGGCGGCGTTCTGCAGCGCGGTGTAGGTCATCTTGTTCTGCGAGGCGTAGGCCAGTTCGACATAGCCGACCGAACCCTTGATCTGCTGCACGTACGAGGCCACGCCTTCGTTGCCCTTGCCGCCGACGCCACCGGGCCACTTCACGGTGGTGCCCTCGCCAATCGCGCTCTTCCAGGACGGGCTGACCTTGGACAAGTAGTTGGTGAAATTGAAGGTGGTGCCCGAACCATCGGAGCGGTGGACGATGTTGATCTTGGTCGACGGCAGGGCGACGCCGGGATTGACCGCAGCCACGGCCGGGTCGTTCCAGGTGGTGACCTTGCCCTGGAAGATGTCGGCCAGCAGTGCGCCCGTCAGGCGCAGCTTGCCGGGCTCGATACCTTCGAGGTTGACGACCGGGACCACGCCGCCGATGGCCGACGGGAACTGACCGAGGCCGGACGCGGACAGGTCTTCGGAGCTGAGCGGCTTGTCGGAAGAACCGAAGTCGACCGTGCCGGCCTTGATCTGGGCGATGCCGCCACCGGAACCGATCGACTGGTAATTGACCTTGGCGCCGGTGGCCTTGTTGTAGTCATCCGACCACTTCGAGATCAGCGGGTAGATGAACGTCGCGCCGGCGCCGGTGATCTGCGTGGCGACCTTGTCGCCGGCCGGGGCAGCGGTGGGTGCGCTGGCGTCGCCGGCAGGCGCCTGTGCTTCACCCGACGGCTTGCAGGCCGTCGCGGTCAGGGCAATGGCGAAGGCGAGGGCGGCAACGCGGACCGTCGTCGGTTTCATGCGCAACTCCGTGTGGGAGGGATATGAATCGGGCAATCAGGCTGGTGCCCGTGGCTGCGCCATTTGATGATCTTTTTGTTACACCCCGATGACATCGAACCGTCACATTTCTGTAGTGAAGCCCAGGAGCGGCCCTACAGAGCCCTGGCAGCATCCTGTGCCCGGTGTTCGCGACCCAATCGAAGCCGTCCGCTGAACGAGCTCAAGCGGTGTCCGCAGGGCCGGGGGATTGCGGAGCAGCGGGCCATGGATGGCCCGCGTCCCGCATAAACACAGGATGTCGTCTGCGGGACGTAGCAATCCCCCGGCCCAGCGGACAGCGCCGTTCCGGAGGCCGCGCTGTTGCCGTGCCCAGCCCGGCCCCGTGGCGTCGAGATCGCCGCAACAAAAAACGGGCCCGAAGGCCCGCTTTCAGTCTTGCCCGGGCCGGAAGGCTCAGTAGTTCATGTTCGCCGACCAGTACTTCTCGATCTGCTGCACCAGTGCGTCCGGCAGCGGCACATAGTCGAGCGCCTTGGCCTGGGTGTCGCCGTTGGCGTAGACCCAGCGGAAGAATTCCTTGGCGTTCTTGGCGCCGGCGGCATTCTTGGGCTGCTTGTACATCAGGATGAAGTTGGTGGCGGTGATCGGCCAGGAATTGGCACCCGGGGCATTGGTCATGACCAGGTAGAAGTCCTTGGCGTTGGCCCAGTCGGCGCTGGCGGCCGCGGCCTGGAAGCTCTCGTCCGACGGCAGCACGAAGTTGCCGGCAGCGTTCTTCATGCGCGTGTAGGCCATCTTGTTCTGCAGCGCGTAGGACAGCTCGACGTAGCCGATGCCACCGACGATCTGCTTGACGTAGGCGGCCACGCCTTCGTTGCCCTTGCCACCGATGCCGACCGGCCACTTGACCGCGGTGCCTTCACCCACGCCGCTCTTCCACTCCGGGCTGACCTTGGACAGGAAGTTGACGAAGTTGAAGGTGGTGCCCGAACCGTCCGAACGATGCACGACGGTGATCTTCTTCGCCGGCAGCTGCACGCCGCCGTTGAGGGCGACGATCGCCGGGTCGTTCCACATCTTGATCTTGCCCAGGAAGATGTTGGCGAGGGTGTCGCCATCAAGCTTCAGCGCGCCCGAAACGACGCCCGGCACGTTGACCACCGGCACCACACCGCCGATCACCGACGGGAACTGCGCCAGGCCGTTCTGCGCAAGATCTTCAGGCTTGAGCGGAGCGTCGGACGAACCGAAGTCGACGGTCGCGGCCTTGATCTGGGCGATACCGCCGCCGGAACCGATCGACTGGTAGTTGACCTTCTTGCCCGCCGCCTTGTTGTAGTCGGCCGACCACTTCGACATCACGGGATACACGAACGACGCGCCGGCGCCGGTAACGTCGGCGGCCTGAGCGTTGGCTACAAACGCCGTGGCCAGCGCGAGCGCGGCGAGGCGGAACTGGATGGATTTGAACACGAGGTGGTCTCCTGGAGTGACGACGGACGGGCTCGGACCGGCCTGACCCGTACGCGGCGCATTTGATAACGGTTCGATGACAGAGCCGGGACGGCTATGTGACAGCCGCATGACACGTGAAACATCCCCGGGCGAAACCTAAAAAAATGGGCGCGGCTGAGCCGCGCCCGAGGGGGAGGAAAGAGAGTCGAATGGTCGGAGGCCCGGCAGCGCCGGGCCCCCAATGAGGCTTACCAGTACAGCTGGACGCGGGCTTCGATGATGTTCGGGTTGTCGTCGACCTTGCCGTTGACCAGGACGTTGTTGTTGGCCGGGTTGTCGGCGTACGGCGCAGCCGGGGTGCGCACGAAGTAGCGCGAGCTGTCGACCATCACGTAGTTCAGCATGAACTTGAAGTTCGAGCGCCAGTACCAGTTGACGCCGACCGTCCAGGTGTCCATCTGGCCGCCGAGCACGCCGTCGACCACCGAAGCGGCGGTCGGGGTGGCGCCCGGGATGGCGGTGCCGTCGTCCAGGTCGATGGTGTCGAAGCGCAGGCCGGCCTGCCACATGCCCGTACCCGGAGCGTCGGGCAGCGGGGTGGTCGGCACGCCGTCCTTGTAGCCCCAGGTCTCGCCGGTGATGTTCCACAGGCCGCTGACGTACCAGCTGCTGCCGTCGAAGTCGTGGGACTGGCGCGGGTTGCCGTTGTTATAGCGCTCGACCGTCGACTGCATGTACTCACCCTGCAGCTTGAACGGGCCGGTCACCCACATCGCTTCGCCACCAATGGTCTGCTGGCGGTCGGCGTTGGTCATGTTGCCGGTGTCGACGATGCGCTGGCCGGCGAGGTCGGCGTCCGGACGGGCGCGGACGCGGACCGTGTCGGTGAAGGTGTCGTAGTCATTGAACGACAGGCCGAAGTGCAGGATGTTGCCCTTCTCGTTGATCGGCGCCCAGTTGCCGCGGAAGCCGAAGCCCGGGCCGTGCGGCGTCGGAGCCGGATGCTCGGTCAGCTCGCGGGTGAAGTAGCTGGCCGTGATGCCCCAGTCGTTGGTGCCGTAGTGGTAGGCGGCGCCGAGGCGACGGGCGATGCCGAAGGTGTTGGTGACCAGCGACTTGGAGATGAAGTCGTTGTTCTTGGTCGACGACAGCTCTTCCAGGCTGTTGGGCTGCTTGAACTGGCCCAGCTGGAAGTAGTGGTTGGCGTCGCCGCCGAGCTTGTACTTGGCGTTGACGTCGAGCCACTTGTCGGCCTTGGCGTCATAGCCCAGGACCCAGTCGATGTTGCCCGGGCCCTTGCCCTTCAGCACCAGCTCGGCGCGACGCAATTCGTTGTCGCTGTCCTTGCCGTCCGGGGCGTCGCCGTTGAGGTTGGCGAAGTCGTTGTCGAAATAGTTGTAGTCGGCCTGGACCAGGCCCTCGAACGAGATTTCGGATCCGCCGATGACGTCGAAAGCGATTTCGGCGTGGGCGGCAGGAGCGGCGAGAACGGCGAGCAGCGCAACGGAGAGGGTGCTGCGGGACAGTTTCATGGACGTAGCCCTTGGGGCGCAGTTGGAAGACGCTGCGCAGGCTAGGGTGTGAAAGTTGCGTAAATATGACAGCGCTGACTTATTTCTCCGCGATGACGCTGGCGTTACCGCCGCCGGCCGGCAAAAGGCCCCACGGATCGGGCCATGGGGAAATTTGTTTATTCCGACAAACGGTCGGGCTCGCCCGGTGTCTTGTCTTTGAAACGACACAGATCGCGCAGGACGCAATGCGGGCAGTCGGGCTTGCGCGCCTTGCAGACGTAACGGCCGTGCAGGATCAGCCAGTGGTGGGCGTCGTGCAGGTACTGGGACGGAACCACTTTCAGCAGGCCGTCCTCGACGGCCCGCACCGTCTTGCCAGGGGCCAGGCCGGTACGGTTGGCGACGCGGAAGATGTGGGTGTCCACGGCCATGGTCGGCTCGCCGAAGGCGGTGTTCATCACCACGTTGGCCGTCTTGCGGCCAACCCCGGGCAGCGCCTCCAGGGCAGCGCGGTCATTGGGAACCTCGCCGCCATGGCGCTCGAGCAGCAGCTGGGCCATCGCCACCACGTTGGCGGCCTTGGTGTTGAACAGACCGATGGTCGCGATGTAGGGCTTCAGGCCCTCGACCCCGAGGGTGGCGATGGCCCGGGGCGTGTTCGCCACCGGAAACAGTTTGCGCGTCGCCTTGTTGACGCCGACATCGGTGGCCTGGGCCGACAGCGTCACCGCCACCAGCAGCTCATACGGCGTGCTGAACTCAAGCTCGGTGGTGGGCGTTGGATTGAGCGCCTTGAGCCGCGCGAACATCGTTTCGACTTCGGCCGCGGTGAGGCGGTTGCCGCGGCGAGCTGGTTTCGAGGCGGGTTTCTTCGTGCTGGCAATCGGCATGCGTCGGGTCAGGGTTTGTGGCGGGCCGCGGCCTTGGCGCGAGCGCGGGCAAGCGCGGCGGCAGCGGCGGAGGGCAGGGCGGGCGCGATCGCAGCGGCGGCATCGGTGGGCATCGGCGGGGTCGGGGCATCGGCGGCTGCCATGGCCGGTGCCGCACGATGCTCAGCGCGCTCGCGTGCGCGTCGTTCAAGGCGGACTGCGCGTGCGCGGAAGCGTGCGCGCGCAGCCAGGGCTTGCAGGCGCGCGTCGCGGGCAGCCACGAGGCGGGCACGGCACTCGTCGTCGCAGTGTTCGCACACGAGACGGGTGCCATCGACCAGGCCGAGCGCGATGGCGCGATCAAGATCGTCATCGACCAGCGCGGCGACGATGGCATGCACCGCGCTGCCGCCGGCATCGCGGCAACCGCAAGCGCATGCGTCGCTGGTCGTGCCTGCCATCACGTGCCGCTGAAGGACGGCTTGCGCCGCTCCAGGAATGCAGTCGTGCCTTCGCGCATGTCGTCGGTGGAGAACATCAGGCCGAATTGCGCGGTTTCGTACTCAAGGCCTTCCTCGATCCCGCACTCGCCGCCGACGTTGACGCAGTCGAGCACACCGCGCAGGGCCAGGGGCGCGGACGCCGCCAGCTGTTCGGCCAGCTTCATCGTTTCGGTTTCCAGCTCGGCCGCGGCCACGACGCGATTGACGATGCCCAGCTCGCGCGCCCGGGCCGCATCGATCGGCGCACCGGCCAGGCACAGCTCCAGGGTCGCGGCACGACCGGCAAGCCGGAGCAGGCGCTGGGTGCCGCCGAAGCCCGGGATCAGGCCAAGGTTGATTTCGGGCTGGCCGACCTTGGCCGAGTCAGCGGCGATGCGCAGGTGGCAGGCCATGGCCAGCTCGAGGCCGCCGCCCAGGGCGAAGCCATTGATCATGCCGATAACGGGCTTGGGCATTTTCTCGATGCGGCGCATCAGCTTCTGGCCGCGCAGGGAAAAGTCCCTGCCCTGCACCGGGGTCAGTCCGTTCATCTGGGAGATATCGGCGCCGGCCACGAACGCCTTGGGTCCCGACCCGGTCAGGACCACGCAGCGGACCTCCGGGGCGGCCGCGGCGGCCTCGAAGGCGGCCAGGAGGGCGTCCAGGGTCTCGGCGTTAAGCGCATTCAGCTTGTCCGGGCGGTTGACGGAGATCAGGCGGACAGCGCCGCGATCGGCAATCAGGACGGGCGTTTCAGACATGATGGTGGGGTTCGCTCGGCGGGTGGGGGTGGATCTGGCGCCCCCCGCTTGCAGCCATTGAACTCCCGGCCGGGAGCGCTGTCAGAGCAGGGCGGCCTCAGTGGCGATTAAGCCTTGGCGCCGTTATCCTAGCGCGTCCTTCCGGGCCGGTTTGACCGGTGCGGCACCAGACGTGCAGTACACAACGGGGCGGCAAACCCGCTCCTCGATCCATCACGGAGATTCCACCGAATGAAGTTGCGTTTGATTGCTGCCGCCGTTGCGGCCCTGGCACTGACCGCCGGCAACGCCGTCGCGCAGGACACTTCGACCGAGAAAGGCAAGCTCAGCTATGCCCTCGGCTA
>DATDBI010000168.1:0-1742 GCA_036524915.1 Lysobacter sp.
CCAGTAGGTCGCGGCGCGGATCGCGTCGATCGCCGGCACGCCGAGCTGGTTGACCCACACGTCGAGCTCGTTCCAGGTGCTGCCGCTGTGGAACTTCATCGGGATGCCCGAATCGGTGCCGACCAGCATCACCACGCCCGACTCGCGCAGCTGCTGGAACTTGCGCCTCAGCGTCGGCCAGCGCTGCGGCGTCTGCTGGAAGTAGGCGATGCGCTCGGGATGCTCGAGCGAGTGCCGGATGTCGGCGACGATGTCGGGTGGCAAGCCTTCATGCCAGGCGTCGCCATCGATGAACTCGTGGTTGCGTACGGTGTAGGGGAAGTTGAACAAGCCCTCGATCGTCGGCGTCCAGAACATCGGCCCGGCCGCCATGTTGCCGGTGCGCTCGCGCAGCGCGGCCATGACGTCCTCGGGATACTCGGGCGACGGCCCGAGCCCGGTGTGCTCGAAGCAGTCGACTCCGGCCTTCAATCCGCGGCGGATCTCTTCGGGCCGGTGCGCGTGCGCGACCACCGGCAGCTTGTGTTTGTGCGCCTCGTCGACGACAGCCTGGACCTCGGCGTCGCTCATCTGGTCCTGGTCGATCAGCTTGACGACGTCGACTCCGGCCTCGGCCAGGCGTCGCACCTTGCGGCGCGCATCGGCAGGGGAATCGACGCCCCAGCGGAACTGCTCGGTGCCCGGGTACGGCTTCTTCTGGATGAAGGGGCCGGAGACGAACAGCGTCGGGCCGGGGATCTTCCCCGAGTTGATGGCGTCGCGGACCGCGATGCTGTCCTCGAGCGGCCCGCCAAGATCGCGCGCGCCGGTAACGCCAGCCAGCAGCAGCTGCTTGGCCGAGGCCGGCATGATCACGTCGCGAAAGCGATCGGGGTAGGTCTTGTCCCAATGCTCGTAGTCGGCGTGGCCGTTGATCATCAGGTGCACGTGCATGTCCCACAGGCCGGGCAGCACGGTCATGCCCTCGGTGGAGATCACTCGCGCATCGGCTGGGACCGCCAGCGTGCCGACGCTGCCGACGGCGGTGATGCGCTCGCCTTCGATCAGCACCACGCTGTCCTGGATGGGTTCGCGCAGGGTGCCGTCGATCAGCGTGCCGCCGACCAGCGCGACGCGTTCGGCGGCGCCGGCCACGCCGGTCAGCATCAGCAGTGCAAGCCACCAGCCGCATCGGAATCCGTGCATTGCAGCCACCCCGGTCAACCGTCAGTGGCCGCTAGCCTACCTCGTGGGAGCGAGCCTGCTCGAGATCAGCCGGCCCCGCGACAAGCCTAATAGGCGAACTCGGTGAACACCGGGTCGACGCTGCCACCCCACGGCCCATGGAACAGCTCGAGCTTGCGCTCGGCCGGGGTGATGCCGGCTTCGGCGAATTCCATCATCGGCGCCAGATAAATCGACTCGTCCGCGCCATTGCCGTTGAGGAGCGCGCGCCGGGACAGGCCGTGCGCGGAGATCTCCAGCGCCTTTCGGGCGAGGTCGAGCACGGTGCCGCCACGGAACGGCAGCTTCAGGGCCTGCCGCGGCACGCCATCGCGCAGGGCGTGGCGTTCTTCCAGGCTGAAGTCCTTGACCAGGTCCCAGGCCGCGTCGAGCGCGACATCGTCATAGAGCAGGCCGACCCAGAACGCCGGCAACGCGCAGATGCGGTTCCACGGACCGGAGTCGGCACCGCGCATCTCCAGGTATTTCTTCAGGCGCACTTCCGGGAAGGCGGTGGTGCTGTGGTCGGCCCAGTCGCG
>DATDBI010000169.1:0-11693 GCA_036524915.1 Lysobacter sp.
GGCGCCTTGAGGCGCCCGCTATCCGATTCTTGTGCTCCCTCCCCTTCAGGGGGAGGGCCGGGGAGGGGGTGGGGTTGCCGAGACCTGACACCCATCCCCACCCAACCCTCCCCTAGAAGGGGAGGGCTCAAAGGGACTTAGTCCGCCCAATGCCCCGCCGTCGTCGCCGTCGGCAGCACCAGCGCGGAGAGCTGGCGGTCGTTGTTGAGCAGGTGCACCGCGTCGGCCAGGATCGCCGCCGATTCACGCAGCAGCGGGTCCGGACGGTTCTCGGCAAGCTTCTCGCGCTCGGCATCCTTGGCGATGTCGCGCTCGTTCGCCGACAGGCCGTCGTCGTTGTAATCGTCGGCCAGCGGATCCAGGTCCAGGCCCAGCGCCTTGCGCTCTTCCTGGCGCTGCTTGCGCTTGTTGTCGTCGCGGTCACGCTCGCTGCGGCGCTCGGCCTCGTTGAGGCTCACCCACTTCTTGGCGCGCTCCTCGCGGAACTGGGCAACGTCGTCCGACCACCACTGGAATTCCTTGTCCTTGGCGATGCGGGCGGTGTGCAGCGTCTCGAGCTTGGGCAGGAGCGGTGCGAAGTTGCCGTACGCGGTGTGCGGCACCGCCGAGATGCGGGTCCACGGCAGCGCGTTGTCGTAGGTGCTTTCGCCGTACTCGCTGGCGTCGACCGACACCGGGAACGAGATGTCCGGCACCACGCCCTTGTTCTGCGTCGAACCGCCGCTGACGCGGAAGAACTGGGCGATGGTCAGCTTGACCTGGCCAAAGCGCGCTTCTTCATTGGCCGGCCAGCGGTCGAGGTCGACCAGATTCTGCACCGTGCCCTTGCCGAAGCTGGTTTCGCCGATGACCAGGCCACGACCGTAGTCCTGGATCGCGCCGGCGAAGATCTCCGACGCCGAGGCCGAGCCACGGTTGATCAGCACCGCGAGCGGGCCTTCCCAGGCAATGCCGCTGTCGCTGTCGCCTTCGACGCTGACGCGGCCGCCGGATTCGCGCACCTGCACGACCGGGCCACGGTCGATGAACAGACCGGTCAGTTCGATGGCTTCGTTGAGCGAGCCGCCACCGTTGTTGCGCAGGTCGAGCACGACGCCTTCGACCTTCTCCTCGCGCAGCTTGGTCAGCAGCTTGGCGACGTCACGCGTGGCCGAAGCGTAGTCGGCGCTGTTCTTGCGACGGCCTTCGAAGTCCTGGTAGAAGCCCGGCAGCTCGATCACGCCGATACGCTGCTGCGGCGCGCCGTTGACGGCGGGAATGGTGATGACCTTGGACTTGGCGGCCTGGTCTTCCAGGCGCACCTTGTCGCGCACCAGCACGATGCGCTGCGGCTGGCTGTCGAGGGTGGATTCGGCCGGGATGACATCCAGGCGCACCTTGGTGCCCTTGGCGCCGCGAATCTTGGCGACGACATCGTCGATGCGCCAGCCGATCACGTCTTCCATCGCCCCGCTTTCGCCCTGGCCGACGCCGACGACGCGGTCACCTGGCTTGAGCTTGTTGGACTTGCCGGCCGGACCGCCGGGCACGATCTCGCGGATCGCGACCACGTCGTCCTGCTTCTGCAGCACCGCGCCGATGCCTTCAAGCGAGAGCGACATCGACACGTTGAAGTTGTCGGCGGTCTTCGGGGTGAAGTAGTCGGTGTGCGGATCGACCGAATTGGCGTAGCTGTTGAGGAAGGTCTGGAAGACGTCCTCACCCTTGAGCTCGGCGATCGACTTGCCCATGTTGGCGTAGCGCTTGTCGAGCGTCTTGCGGATGTCCTCGGGCTTCTTGCCGGCCAGCTTCAGGCGCAGCCAGTCGTTGCGCACCGACTGCTTCCACAGCGTGTCGAGCGCGGCCTCGTCGGTCGCCCACGGCGCGTCCTCGCGGTCGTACTCGTAGCGGTCGCTGCCGGTGAAGTCGAAGATGTCCTGCTTGAGCAGGTTGCGCGCGAACGTCACGCGCTGGTCGACGCGCTGCTTGTAGGTCAGGAAGATCGCGTACGCCGGATCGAGGTCGCCACTCTTGATGGCGTCATCGAACTTGAGCTTGTAGGCATCGAACCTGGCCACGTCCTGCGCGGTGAGGAACTGCTTGCCGCCGTCGAGCGACTCCAGGTAACGTTTGTAGATGTCGGCCGACAGGGTGTCGTCGAGCGCGACCGGCCGGTAGGCGTAGCGGCTGTCGGACAGCAGCCCGTACACCAGCTTGGCGGCGGTGGTCTGGTCGGCGGTCGGCGCGCGCGGCAGCGGCGACGGCTCCATCGACTTGATCAGGTTCGGCTTCTCGTGCTGCGGCAGTTCGACCTGCGAGGTCTTCTTGTCGACGCTGTCGGAAGACTGCGCGAGCAATGCCAGCGGTGTGGTCAGCAGGAAAGCGAATAACGTGGTCTTGGCATTCATCGCGGGGCTCGCGGCCGCTGGCGGCCTGATCTTTGGTGCGGAGGGCGTCGGACGCGGGAACGAAGCAGGAACCGACAGCATGGACCGGTGTTCGACAACCCCACAGTGCCGAAAGTTGCAGCGGCTGTCACCCCACCACGGGTGGGAAAAAGCGTGCCACGGCCTGCACTAACGCCCGTTCATCCGAAAACGTTCAGCTGGGCGACGGGGTGGCGTTACGCGGACGTTAGGCAAACGCGGATATGCCCAAGCTGCAGGGCCGCCGGTCAACGACGCGTGACGCTGCAAAGAGGGCCGGGCGCTCAGTTGGCGGCGACGAAACCGGCTTCCATCGCCGAACGGTCGGCGTGGTACGACGAGCGCACCAGCGGACCGGACGCGACGTGGGTGAAGCCCAGCGCCATGCCATAGACCTCGAGTTCCTTGAACTCTTCCGGCGTCCAGTAGCGCAGCACTGGGTGGTGGTGCGGGCTGGGCTGCAGGTACTGGCCAATGGTGATCATGTCGACGTCGTGCGCGCGCAGGTCGCGCAGGGTCGCCTGCACCTGTTCCATCGTTTCGCCCAGGCCGAGCATGATGCCGCTCTTGGTGGCCACTTCCGGATGCTGCGCCTTGAACTTCTGCAGCAGCGTCAGCGACCACTGGTAGTCGGCGCCCGGACGGACGTTGCGGTAGAGGTCGGGCACGGTCTCGACGTTGTGGTTGAACACGTCCGGCGGATTGGTGGCTAGGATCTCCAGCGCGCGCTCCATGCGGCCCTTGCCGCGGAAGTCGGGCGTGAGCACCTCGATGCGGGTCTTCGGGCTGTGCTCGCGGATGGCGGCGATGCAGTCGACGAAGTGCTGGGCACCGCCGTCGCGCAGGTCGTCGCGGTCGACGCTGGTGACCACGACGTACTTCAGGCCCATGTCGGCAACCGTCGTGGCCAGGCTCAGCGGCTCGCCGGCGTCCGGCGGCTTGGGCCGGCCGTGGGCCACGTCGCAGAAGCTGCAGCGGCGGGTGCAGACCTCGCCGAGAATCATGAAAGTCGCGGTGCCGTGGCTGAAGCACTCGTGGATGTTGGGGCAGCTGGCCTCTTCGCACACCGTGACCAGGCGGTTCTCGCGCAGCTTGGCCTTGAGCTGCTGCACCGAGTTGCCGGACGGAATGCGTACGCGGATCCACGACGGCTTGCGCAGCACCGGCGCGTCGGCGAACTGCACCGGCGAGCGCGCGATCTTGTCGCCGGCCAGCTGCTTCACACCTTCCTGGAGCGGCGCGGCAGCGCCGCTGACCATGGCGAGCGGGATGGACTTGGCGGTGGAGTCGGTCATGGCGGGCAACGGTCTCTGCGGTTCAAAGGGGCGGCGCTTGTTCGACCTGCAATCCGAACTGTCGGGCGACGTGTTCGATCAGCACCGGCTTGACCGCATCCAGCCCCGAAGGGCCGCCCAAGTCTAGCATCGAGGTCACCTGCAGCCCCTGGTAGCCGCAGGGATTGATCCGGGAGAACGGCTCCAGGTCCATGGCGATGTTGAAGGCCAGGCCGTGGAAGGTGCAGCCGCGGCGGACGCGGATGCCGAGCGCGCCGACCTTGGCGCCGTTCACGTAAACGCCGGGGGCGCCGTCGCGACGCTCGGCGTGGATGTTCCAGTCGGCCAGGGTGTCGATCATGGCCTGCTCGATCCGGTGTACGTACTCCTTGACCCCGACCTTCAGGCGCTTGAGATCGAGCAAGGGGTAAAGAACGATCTGGCCGGGGCCGTGGTAGGTCACTTGGCCACCGCGGTCGACGTGCAATACCGGGATATCACCGGGGAACAGGACGTGCTCGTCCTTGCCGGCCTGGCCCAGGGTGAACACCGGGTCGTGCTCGACCAGCCAGAGCTCATCGGGAGTGTCGGCGGTGCGCTCGTCGGTGAAGGCCTGCATCGCGCGCCAGACGGGCTCGTAAGCGCGCCGACCGAGATCGCGAACCCGGGCCGGAGCCACGGCTCCCTCCCCTTTTGCAGCAGCGTCCACGACCCCTACAGCGTCCACTTCACTTCCGGATGCTCCCGCAGCACCGCGTGCGCCAGGTCGTACTGCTCGCGGCTCTCGGCACGGATGCTGATGCGCACCGATACGAAGCGCCCGTTGCTCGAGTGCTTCCAGCTCACGGACTCGCTGACCACTTCGATGCCGGCGTCCAGCAACAGCGTCGGCAGCACCGTCTCCAGGCCCTTCTCGGCCGCGCCCATGGCGCTGAGGTCGAAGGTGCCGGGGAACTGGAACCCGTGGTCGGGGTTGTCGGATTTGATTTCCATGGGTACCGATTATGGGTCCGGGGATGGGCGAACCCAAGTCGTGGGCCCTCCCCCATGAAAACGAAGAAGCCGGCTTTCGCCGGCTTCCCGCTCACGCAGTCAGGGTCGGATCACTCCGACTCCCACCACATCCACAGCTCGTCCCACAGGCGCTTGAAGAAACCGCCCTGCTCGACCGCGTTGATCGCCACCAGCGGGCGCTGCGAGACGACCTTGCCGTCCAGCATCACCTTCACCGTGCCGATCTTCTGACCCTTGGCGATCGGAGCGACCAGGGTCTTGGGCACATCCATCATCGGCTTGAGCTGGTTGTACTTGCCGCGCGGCAAGGTCACCAGCAGCGGCTCGGCGACGCCAAGCTGCACTTCCTCGGTCGCGCCCTTCCACACCTTCTGCTTGGCGATCTGCTTGCCAACGTCGTAGAGCTTGTGCGTCTCGAAGAAGCGGAAGCCCCAGTTCAGCAGTGCCTGCGAATCGACGGCGCGCTGGTTCTCGCTGCTCGAACCCATCACCACCGAGATCAGACGCTGGTCGCCGCGCATGGCCGACGCCATCAGGCAGTAACCGGCGCCGGAGTGGTGGCCGGTCTTGATGCCGTCGACCGACGGATCGCGCCACAGCAGCAGGTTGCGGTTGGGCTGGGTGATCGGGCCGACCGTGAATTCCTTGATCTTGTTGTACGAGTACGCGACCGGGTAGTCGTGGATCAGCGCGCGGCCGAGCAGGGCCAGGTCGTGCGCGGTGGAGTAGTGACCCTCGGCCGACAGTCCGTGCGGATTGACGAAGTGCGAGCCCTTCATGCCGATGCGCGCGGCGTACTGGTTCATCAGTGCGGCGAAGGCGTCGGTGGAGCCGGCGACGTGCTCGGCCAGGGCGATCGCGGCGTCATTGCCGGACTGCACCACCATGCCCTTTTCCATCTGCACCAGCGGCGCGGTCTTGTTGACCTCGAAACCGGAGTAGCTGCCATCGGTACCGGCACCGCCGGTGCGCCAGGCGTTCTCGGTCATCATCACCTGGTCGGTGTCCTTGACCTTGCCCGCGGCCAGTTCGGCGGCGATGACGTAGCTGGTCATGACCTTGGTGATGCTGGCCGGCTCGACGCGCTGGTCGTAGTTCTCGCCGGCGAGGATGTTGCCGCTGGCGGCGTCCATCAGCACCCACGCGGCGGCGGTGATCTGCGGCGGCGGCGGCACCGGCAGCGAGTCGCTGGCCGCCGGAAGCGCGGGGGCTGCGGGCTGCGGCGTCGGCGCCTGTGCGATGGCGAGGCCGGTCACCAGCGTGGTGACGGCGGCCAGGGCGGCGGCCCGGGCAAGGGCGGGTACTTTCATTGTCTCTACTGCTCCGGAGGCCGGCGACGTGCCGGCCAGTGTCTGAGGGTGGAATTCTAGTCGCGGACGCGCTGCGGCTGGCCGAAACCAAGACCGGCGATGCGGGCCGCAAGTTCCGGGGCCTGCGCAGCCTGCAGCGGACCCACGCGCAGGCGCCAGATGGTCTGGCCGTTGGCGCTGGCGTCGCTGATCTGGGCGGTGTCGATGCCGGCCTGGCGCAGCGTCGTCAGCGCGCGGTCGGCATTGGCACGGGCGGTGAAACTGGCAACCTGCAGGACCACGCCGTCGGCGGCAGCGATTGCACGCGGCGGAGCGGGCGCTATCGGAGCGGGCGCAATTGGAGCGGGTGCCGGCGCGGCCGGAAGCGGCGTTGCAACCACGCTGGCAGCCGCGGCAGTGGCGCTGTTGAGCGTGGTCGGCTTGCCGGTCGCGATGCGCACGCCGGGCGGCAATTCGCCGGCCCTGGCGCTGGCCACGGGCATGGCGGCGATCAGGCGGTCGATGGGGGTCGGCGCAGCCGGGGTGGCCGGCACGGGGCGTGAGGGCGTCGAGGCAAGTACCGGCCGGTCGTCATCGCCGGGCTGCAGCGCGCGCACTTCAACGCGACCGGTGCCGCGCGCGGTGATGCCGAGCTTCACCGCGGCGGCGTAGCTCAGGTCGATGACGCGGCCCTCATGGAACGGACCACGGTCATTGACCCGGACCACGACCGACTTGCCGTTGTCGAGGTTGGTGACGCGGGCGAAGCTGGGCAGCGGCAGCGTCTTGTGCGCGGCGGTGAAGGCGTACATGTCGTACACCTCCAAGTTGGACGTGCGGCGGCCGTGGAACTTCTGTCCGTAGTACGAGGCCGTGCCCTGCTCGACGTAGCCCTTGGTGTTGTCGAGCACGCGGTACTGCTTGCCGAGCACCGAATAGCTGGCGCGGTTGCCTACCGGCGAGCGCGGCTCGCTGGTGACTTCCGGCTCGGGAATGGCGTCGACATCGGGGACGTGGTCAGGCGTGCTGTCGGAGACGCCCGGCTTGTACAGGCCACCGGCGGTGTAGTTGCCTCGCGTACGCGGGTCTTCCTGCGCCGCCGCGTACGGCGATTTCTTCTTCCCGCCCGGCAACTGGCTGTGCTGGACGCCGCCCTTGTCGGGAATGCCTACGGGCTGGGAGACCGACTTCTTCGGTGCACTGGCGCAGGCGACCAGGCCCACCGCCATCACGGCGACGAGCGTTGAGCGTACAAGGCTGCAATGCATGGCCGTGGACCTCATGTCGAGGGCGGTGTGGCGACGGCGGCAGTGGCGGCGGCGGGTTCGTCGGCGCGGCCGGCGATCGCCTCGCTGAGCTGGTACACCGCCATCGCGTAGTGCTTGGAGATGTTGTAGCGGGTGATCGCGTAGTAATTGCGGAAGCCGAACCAGTACTCCGGCCCTTCGACGCCATCGAGCTTGACCACCGTGGCGGTCTGGCGTGCTGGCACCGTTGCCAGCGGGCGGAAACCGCGCGCGGCCAGGTCGGCCATCGAGTAGATCGGGTCGAGGTTTTCCGGCTCTATGGGCCTGGCGTCGGCCGCGACATTGGCGCGAACCGTGACCGGACCGCCGCGCACCCAGCCGCCCTTCTTGGCGAAGTAGTTGGCGATCGAGGCAAAGACATCGTCGAGATCGGTGAACAGGTCGCGCTTGCCATCACCGTCGCCATCGACGGCGAACTCGCGGTAGCTCGACGGCATGAACTGGCCCCAGCCCATCGCACCGGCGTAGCTGCCGTTGAGCGTGGTGATGTCCAGGCCGGTTTCCTTGCCGAGCGCGAACAGCTGGCCCAGCTCGCCGCGGAAGAACGCCTCGCGGCGGTTCTCGCGATCGACCTTGGCCGGATCGCCGGTACGCGGATAGGCAAATGCCAGCGTGTACAGGGCATCGATCACCGGGTAGCTGCCGGTGTTTTTGCCGAAGTTGGTTTCCACGCCAATGATCGACACGATCACTTCAGCCGGCACACCGTACTTCGCCTGCGCGCGATCGAGCTCGGCGCGGTGCTCGGCGAGGAACGCGCGGCCACCGTCGATGCGCGACTGGGTGATGAAGATCGGCCGGTACTGGCTCCACGGCTTGGCCTCGGCCGGCTTCGACATCGCGGTGATGATGCTGTCGCGGATTTCGGCACGGTCGAGCACCGATTCGATGTACGCCGGGTCGATCCCGTACTGGGCGGCGGTGTCGCGCACGAACGCGGCACGCGCCTCGGGCAGCGCCTTGCGCTCGTGCGGTTCTGGCAACGCCGGCGTGCCCGGAACCGTGGTGGCCGGGGCAGCGGGTTTGGCGGAGGTGGGTTGGGGGGCTGGCGCCGAAGCTTGGGTGGCGCAGCCGGCCAACGCGAACAGGAGCGCGCTGATCGCGGCGCTACGGAGAGTGTGGCGTCGGGTCATCGCCGCGAGGGTAGCACGCGGTTAACAAGGTCAAAACCGCGTGTTCATGGGTGGCTGAACCGGTAGTCAGGTTGGCGCTGGCTGAACAGGAGCGCCAGACGCGCTCCCGCTCCTGGCCTGCTCAGCGTGCGTAGACCGGCCGATGCGCCCGCACTGCCATCACCACGCCCAGCCCCGCCAGCAGCGACACCGCCGAGGTGCCGCCGTAGCTCAGCAGCGGCATCGGCACGCCGACCACCGGCAGCAGGCCCGAGATCATGCCGCCGTTGACGATCACGTAGACGCAGAACGCCAGGCCGAGGGCGCCGGCGATCAGGCGCGAGTAGCCGTCGCGAGCCTCCGCGGCAATCCACAGGCAGCGGCCGATCACGAAAAGGTAGAGCGCCAGAACGGTGGCGACCCCGACCCAGCCGAACTCCTCGCTGAGCACGGCGAAGATGAAGTCGGTGGTGTGCTCGGGCAGGTAGTTCAGGTGCGACTGCGAGCCCTGCCCCCAGCCCTTGCCGGTAAGGCCGCCGGCACCAATGGCGATCTTCGACTGGATGATGTTCCAGCCGGTGCCGAGGGGATCGGACTCCGGGTTGAGAAAGGTCAGGATGCGGTCCTGCTGGTACGGCCGCAGCAGCCAGAACCAGGCCACCGGCGCGATCGCGGCAACCGCGCCAAAGGCCATGCCGAACCACCACCACGGCAGTCCCGCCAGGTACAGCGCGAACGCACCGCTGACCGCGACCAGCATCGCCGTGCCGAAGTCCGGCTGCAGCAGGATCAGGCCCGTCGGCACCGCGATGAGCAGGCCAGCGATGAGCACCGTGCGGAACCGCGGCGGCAACGACTGCCGGTCGAGGAACCAGGCGACCATCATCGGCAGGCTCAGCTTGAGCAGTTCCGCCGGCTGCACGTAGACCACGCCCAGGTTGATCCAGTGTCGACCGTGCTTGCCGGTGCCGATCAGCAGCACCAGCACCAGCGGTATCAACGACAGGCCGAACACCAGCGGCGTCCAGTTGCGAAGCTGGTTGGGCGGCACCCGCGAGAGCAGCCACATCACGCCCAGGCCGGCCGCGAAGAAGGCGCCCTGGCGCACCACCAGGCCGATCGTGTGGTCGGCGGCGCTGTAGAGCACGGCCAGGCCGATCACCATCAGTGCCAGCAAGGCGCCGAGCAACGGCAGATCGAGCGTGCGCACGAAGCGCACGAGCAGCTCGAACAGCCAGCGCAGGATCTGTCTCATCGAATCTGACCTGCGTCGGTGGGGCTGTTGGGACTTGCGGGAGCAGCAGCCGGCGGCAAGGCAGGCAGCACCGCGTCGGAATCGGCATCGGCATCCGGATCTGCAGGCAGCGTCGCCACCGGCAGGGCCGGACGCAGGTGCTTGGGATCGGTCACCACCGGCTCGGGCATCTTGCCCAGCAGCCAGGCGTCGAAGATCTTGCGCGCGATCGGCGCCGCGGTGCTGCCGCCGAAACCGCCGTGCTCGACCGAGATCGCCACGACGATCGTCGGGTTGTCGGCCGGCGCGTAGCCGACGAACAGCGCCTGGTGGCGCAGGTGGTACGGCAGCGAGTGCGGATCGAAGCTGACGTTGCCCTTGCGGCTGATCTTCTGCGCCGTGCCGGTCTTGCCGGCCATCGTATACGGCGCGCCCACGGCCATCGCGCGGCCGGTGCCGCCCGGGCCCATCGTGGCCATCATGCCTTCCTGGACCGCGCGCAGATTGCTGGCGTTGTCGGTGATGCGCGCCGGCGTGGGCTGCTGCAGCGGCGCCCACGGCGCGAGATAGCCGTCGCGACGATCGGCGACGATGTGCGGACGCACGAGGTTGCCGCCATTGGCAATGGCCGCGGTGCCGCGCGCGAGCTGCAGCACAGTCGCGATCCAGTAACCCTGGCCGATGCCGGCGTTGACGGTTTCACCGGCGTACCAGGGTTCCTTGCTGCGCTTGCGCTTCCACTCCGGCGACGGCACCACGCCGGACTTCTCGCCGAGCAGGTCGATCCCGGTGGGCTCGCCGAAACCGTACTTGCGCATGTACTGGTCGAAGCGCTCGATGCCCATGTCGTAGGCGAGCTTGTAGTAGTAGAAATTCACCGACGCCGCGATCGACTTGCGCAGGTCGGTCCAGCCGGCGCCGCCGTGGGCGTCGCGCCAGCCGCGGCGCTGGCCGGGGATGTAGAACGTGCCGGTCGAGAACACCTTGTCTTCCGGACGGCGCAGCCCGCTGTCCAGGCCGGCAAGGGCGATCAGCGGCTTCACCGTTGAACCCGGCGGGCCGCCGCCCAGCACGTTGCGGTTGAACATCGGGCGCGAGGGGTTGTCCATCAGCGCGCGGTAGTCGACGTTGGAAATGCCGTTGACGAACAGGTTCGGGTCGTAGCCAGGCAGGCTGACCATGCCCAGCACTTCGCCGGTGCGCGGGTCCAGCGCAACCGCCGAACCGTCCATGTCGCCGAAGGCGGTGACCATGGCCTGCTGCAGGTCGAGGTCGATGCTCAGGCGCAGGTCGGCACCGGGCGTGGCCGGGACGTGGCCGACCTGGCGCATCGGCCGGCCGTCGACGTTGGTCTCGATCTGCTCGTAGCCGACCTTGCCGCGCAGCGCTTCCTCGTAATAGCGCTCCAGCCCGGTCTTGCCGATATGGGTCAGCGCCGCCCCGCCCTCGCCGAGCGCCTTGAGGTCGTCGGCGTCGATGCGGGCGACGTAGCCGATGACGTGCGAGAACAGGTCGCCGTACATGTAGCGACGGTTGAGGTACGACACCAGATCGACACCGGGATAGCGCCAGCGGTCGACGGCGAAGCGCGCGGCCTCTTCCTCGCTCACGCGCAGCTTCAGCGTGATCGGCTTGAATCCGCGGGTGGCGCGTCGCTCGTCCTCGAAGCGGGCGATGTCCTCGGGCGTCAGCGCGATGACCTTCGCCAGTTCCGGCAGCCAGGTCTCGGTCTTGCCGGCTTCGAACGGCGTCACCTCGATGCGGTACGCCGGCACGTTGTCGGCCAGCACCCGGCCCTTGCGGTCGAGGATCAGGCCGCGCCCCGGCACCACCGGCCGCAACTTGACGCGGTTGGCTTCCGAGCGCGTGGCGTAGTCGGCGTGCTGCCAGACCTGCAGCCGGAAATACCACAGCCCGAGCCCGGCCAGCGCCAGCAACACGCAGGTGAAGGCGATCGCGGAGCGCAGACGGAACTGGTTGGCTTCGGCTGCGGCGTTCTTGAGGACGCGACGACGCGGACCCATCGTCAACGCCCCCGCCAGCGGCCCAGTCGCAGCG
>DATDBI010000170.1:0-9335 GCA_036524915.1 Lysobacter sp.
AGTCACCGGTCAATCAACTGATCTACGACGCGCTGCTGCTTTTGCAGCATCGCGGGCAGGACGCCGCCGGCATCGTCACGATGCAGGGCACCCAATGCTTCATGCACAAGGCGCGCGGCATGGTGCGCGACGTCTTTCGCACACGCAACATGCGCGCGCTGCCCGGTGGCGTGGGCTTGGGCCAGGTGCGGTATCCGACCGCAGGCAACGCCTACAGCGAGGAAGAAGCCCAGCCGTTCTATGTCAATGCGCCGTACGGCATCGTGCTCGTGCACAACGGCAACCTCACCAACGCCGCGGCGCTGAAGCAAGAGCTGTTCGACGTCGACCGCCGCCACATCAACACCGGCAGCGACACCGAGGTGCTGATCAATGTGCTGGCGCACGAGATCGAGCGCGTCGGGCGTGACCGCGCGCTGTCGCCCGACATGATCTTCGACGCCGTGCAGGCGGTGCACCGGCGCCTGCGCGGCTCGTATGCGGTGATCGCACTGATCGCCGGCCACGGGCTGCTGGCCTTTCGTGATCCCTACGGCATCCGCCCGCTGGTGTTCGGGCGCACCGCGTTGGCCGGCGGCACCGAGGTCATGGTGGCCAGCGAGACGGTGGCGCTCGAGGGCACGGGGCATCGCGCTGAGCGCGACGTCGCGCCGGGCGAGGCGATTTTCATCGACCTCGAGGGGACGGTGCACGCACGCCAGTGCGCTGACAAGCCGTCGCTCAACCCGTGCATGTTCGAGTACGTCTACCTGGCCCGGCCCGACTCGGTGATGGATGGCGTCTCGGTCTACCAGGCTCGCCTGAACCTCGGCGAGACTCTCGCCCAGCGCATCATCTCGACGCTGCCGCCGTCGGAAATCGACGTCGTCATCCCGATTCCGGAATCGAGCCGGCCGTCGGCGATGCAGCTCGCGCAGCGGATCGGCAAGCCCTACCGCGAGGGCTTCGTCAAGAACCGCTACGTCGGCCGCACCTTCATCATGCCGGGGCAGGGCGAGCGCGCGAAGTCGGTACGGCGCAAGCTCAATCCGATCCCGCTGGAGTTCCGCAACCGCGTGGTGCTGCTGGTCGACGATTCGATCGTGCGCGGAACGACGTCGAAGCAGATCGTGCAGATGGCGCGCGACGCCGGTGCGCGCAAGGTGTACCTCGCCTCGGCGGCGCCGCCGGTGCGCTACCCCAACGTCTACGGCATCGACATGCCGTCGGCCGAGGAGCTGGTCGCGCATGACCGCAGCGACGACGAAGTGCAGAAGATCCTTGGCTGCGACTGGCTGATCTACCAGGACCTGTCGGACCTGGAAGAAGCCGTGTCCGGGCCGAAGCGCCGCATCGAGCATTTCGACTCGTCGTGCTTCAACGGCGAGTACGTCACCGGCATCGAGCCGGGGTATTTCGAGCGCATCAAGCAACTGCGTTCGGACGAAGCGAAGAAGACCCGGAGGGCCTGAGCCATGCACGAACTTCGCCGCATGATGATCCCCGACGACGAGAACGGCCAGGTGCTGCGGCAGATGCTGGACGACGGTGACGACCTGGACGTGCCGCGCGGCATCGAGTTCTTCCATGTCTTCGCCGAGGAAAGCGATGCGGAGGCTTTCACCGAAGCCGCTGCGGCATTGCCCGACCTGCTGGTCGAAGACGCCGAAGTCGATGAGGAAGGCGTCTGGCAGGTGTGCGTGATCCGGGTGATGGCGCCCTCGCATGCAGCCATCACCGCGCTGGAGCTTCAACTGGGCGAGCTGGCCGAGTCGCACCGCGGTTATGCCGATGGCTGGGGTTGCCCGCCGGCGGACGAAACGGCGCACTGACGCCGGCGCACACGGGCACATCCATGGAGGGCTCGCTGTTTTCCGCCGCCCGCGCCTGCCTTGACGCGTCCACGCCGGACGACAAGCTGGCGCTGACCTTCGCGGCGGCCGAAGCATTCGCCCGTGGCGAGCTCGTCATCGACGAGGCCGCGCCCGCACCGGAGCCGATCCGGATGCCCGGGCGACCGGAACGACCGCTGCTCGTGCATCCGCGCGACCTGCCCAAACGTGGCTTCGGCACGGCCGACGGCCGCGCGGCCTTCATCCACGCCATCGCCCATATCGAGTTCAACGCCATCGACCTGGCGTGGGACGCGGCGTACCGCTTTCGCGGCATGCCGCCCGAGTTCTATGCCGACTGGGTCAGCGTCGCCGCCGATGAGGCGCGGCATTTCGCGATGCTGCGCGCACGCCTGCGCCAGTTTGATCGCGACTACGGCGGTTTCGATGCGCACAACGGCCTGTGGGAGATGGCGGAGAAGACCGCGCATGACGGCCTGGCGCGGATGGCGCTGGTGCCGCGCGTGCTGGAAGCGCGCGGGCTCGACGTGACCCCGGGGATGATCGTCAAGCTGCGCTCGCTCGGCGACGATGCGACCGCTGACATCCTCGAGGTGATCCTGCGCGAGGAGATTGGCCACGTCGCCGCCGGTTCGCGCTGGTTCCGCTGGTACTGCGAACGCGCCGGCGTGGAGCCGGCACCGCGTTTTCGCGAGTTGATTGCGCAGTACGCGCGCGCGGTGCTGTACGGGCCGTTCAATCATCCGGCGCGCAGCGCGGCAGGGTTCGACGACGAGGAACTGGCGGCGCTGGAGAAGCTGGCGGGGTAGCACCGTCCGCCCGGGCGGCTTCGCTACGAGATCGCCTGCAGGTCGTACCCGTCCGCATTCACCCGCAGCACCGACCCCTGGTCGTACCAGTCGCCCAGGACGATGCGCAGGCAGGCGTGGCCGTCGACGTCCAGCTCATGCACGGCGGGTCGATGGGTGTGGCCGTGGATGATCGTGTCGATGCCGAAGCGGCTGAACGTGCTGTCGACCGTTGCCGGCGCGACGTCCGTGATCGTTTCCATCGTGCCCTGGTCCTTGAGCCCGCTCTGGTGCGCCTTGCTCGCTGCGCGCGCCTGCTGGGCGAAGGTGATGCGCGCCGCCAGCGGCTGCGACAGGAACTGCGCCTGCCACTGCGGGTTGCGTGTCTGCGTGCGGAACTGCTGGTAGGCGACGTCGTCGGTGCACAGCAGGTCGCCATGCATGATCAGGGTGGGGCGGCCGTACAGCTCCACCACGGCCGGGTCCGGCAGGATCCGGGCGTTGGCGCGTCGTGCAAAAGCGTCGCCGAGCAGGAAGTCGCGATTGCCGCGGATGAAGTACACCGGCACGCCGGTTTCGCTCAGCGCACGCAGCTCGCTGGCAACGAGGGCGCCGGTCGCGGACGGATCGTCGTCGCCCACCCAGGCTTCGAACAGGTCGCCGAGGATGTACAGCGCGTCGGCGCCGCGGGCCTCGTTGCGGATGAACTGGACGAACAGGTCGGTGATGTGCGGACGCTCGGCGTCGAGGTGGAGGTCGGAGATGAACAAGGTGGTCATGGTGGAGATTCTAGGGCGCCAGCCCCCCACTCCGGTAAAATCCCCGCTTCCCGCCGTGATCCGAGCCCCCGAATGAGCTGCCGTACCCGTTTCGCCCCCAGTCCCACCGGCTACCTGCACATCGGCGGCGCGCGCACCGCGCTGTACTGCTGGCTGGAAGCGCGGCGTCGTGGCGGGCAGTTCATCCTGCGGGTCGAGGACACCGACCGCGAGCGCAGCACCCAGGCCGCGATCGACGCGATCCTGGAGGCGATGGAATGGCTGGGCCTGGGCTATGACGAGGGTCCGATCTACCAGACCCAGCGCCTGGATCGCTACCGCGAGGTCGCCGAGCAGATGGTCGCGGCCGGCACCGCCTACTACGCCTACGAGACCAAGCAGGAGCTCGAGGCCATGCGCGAGGCCGCCATCGTCGCCGGCGACAAGCCGCGCTACAACGGTGCCTACCGCGAGCGCAAGGAAGGCTATCGCGAAGATCCCAATCGCGTCATCCGCTTCAAGAACCCGTACGACGGCGTGGTTGCCTGGGACGACAAGGTCAAGGGCCGCATCGAGTTCTCCAATGGCGAGCTCGACGATCTGGTGATCTTCCGCTCCGACGGCTATCCGACCTACAACTTCGCCGTGGTGGTCGACGATCTCGACATGGGCATCACCGATGTCGTGCGTGGCGACGATCACGTCAACAACACGCCGCGCCAGATCAACATCTACCGTGCACTGGGTGCGGACGTCCCGCATTTCGCCCACCTGCCGATGATCCTCGACCCGGAAGGCGCGAAACTGTCCAAGCGCACTGGCGCCGCCGACGTCATGCAGTACCGCGACATGGGCTACCTGCCGCACGCGCTGCTCAACTACCTGGTGCGGCTGGGCTGGTCGCACGGCGACCAGGAAGTGTTCTCGATCGCGCAGATGACGGAGCTGTTCGACCTCAAGGACGTCAACTCCAAGGCCTCGCGCCTGGATCCGGCCAAGCTTGGCTGGCTCAACCAGCAGTACCTGAAGACCGACGATCCGGCCGAAGTCGGTGAGCACCTGCAGTGGCACCTGCGCGAGCAGGGCTACGACCTGGACAAGGGCCCGGCGGCGAAGGACGTCGTCATCGCTCTGCGCGATCGCGTGCAGACCCTGAAGGAAATGGCCGAGCGCGCGGCGGTGTGGTTCCAGCCGCTCACGCAGTACGACGAGGCGGCCGTTGCCAAGCACCTGGTGGAAGCTGCGCGTGCTCCGCTGGCCGATGCGCGCGAGCGCCTGGCCGGCCTTGCGCAGTGGAGCGCCGAGAGCGTATCGGCTGCCCTGCACGAAACCGCCGGTGCACTCGGCATCGGCATGGGCAAGGTGGCCCAGCCCCTGCGCGTGGCCATCACCGGCACCCAGGTCAGCCCGGACATCTCCTACACCGTTTACCTTGCGGGGCAGGGCGAGGCGGTGGCGCGAATCGACGCTGCCCTTGCAAAACTGCCGGCTGGGGCCTAAATCGGGAGAGTCCCGGTGACAACCCACCGGCCAGCACAGACATGAGCCCACACGACCACGCCTGCACCGACCCCAAGCACCACGTCCACGACGGCGACGCCTTCGTGCAGGAAGTGGAGCGGGCGTGCGAGCTGCGTGGCCTGCGGCTGACGCCGATCCGCGCGCACGCGCTGCGCCTGATCGCCGACGCCGGCCGGCCGGTCAAGGCCTACGAGCTGCTCGACCAGATGAAGACGACGCACGACGCCGCCGCACCGCCGACGGTGTACCGCGCGCTCGACTTCCTGCTGGAGCACGGCTTCATCCACAAGCTGGCATCGATCAACGCCTACGTCGGTTGTCACCATCCGGGCGCGGCGCAGCACGCCGTGCCGTTCCTGATCTGCGACACGTGCCAGTCGGCGACGGAGCTGGAAGACGAGCGCATCGTCGAGCTGCTCGATTCGCGCGCGCGTGCGCTGGGATTCATCGCCCAGGCACAGACGCTGGAAGTCCATGGCGTCTGCGCCAGCTGTGCAGGCAAGCAAGCAGCCTGAGCCTGGCAAGCCGACGCACTTATTCGTAGGCGTCCGTCTGCAGCGTCAGTTGTGATCGCGCGATGCCCCGCTCGAACATGTAGTCGGCGAAGTAGTCGAGCAGTTCGAACTCGGCTGCCAAGGGCAGCGATTGCTCGGCCGTCGTGCGCTGCGGCGCGATCTCATCCGGTGGCGGCGCGACGCGGTGATCCGGGTCGGTCGTGGAAACAACGATCTCGCCGCTGAAGGTGATCGTCCCGTCGGTGGCGAACGCATCGACGCACATGAGGCTTGCTGTCAGTCCGAACAGCGCTGCAAGGCTTGCTGCGACAACGTTCATTGCGACCTCCGTGGGTGAAATCGGCAAGCCTTCCATCGCCAGGTATCCATCGATGGAGGACGGCCATCGCTTCCAATCCCACCCTCGGGCCTCAGGTTTCGGAAGGCAAGGCGGGCGTCGTTGGCTTCTCGCCAACGCACGGTCAGCCTAGGTGGGCCGTTGCGCAGGAAGTCAGCCATTCGTCGGGAGCTGCAGCTCGCTGGACCTGCGCGCCGGGTGCGGCCACGCCGGCAGGCTCGATCGAAACGATCGGGCCATCTATGTCAACGCAAATGTCAGCGTTTCAGTGCAAGTCGGCCGCCGTCTGCACAGCGGTTGGTGTTCTCTAATCAGTTGATTGGCAATTGCCGCAAACACTGGCTGGACGCCAAGAAAACCGCCCGGCCGGGATGGGGAATTTCCCACTTTCGTTATCCACGCTTACGCCGGAATCCATCTGCTGGACCCGCTGTTTGCGCGGGGTTGACTGAGTTCAACTCGCAAGATAAACGCCGGCGCGTGGCCGGCGTTCTTCCCGCGTCGAGCTTTCGTGCATCAGAAGAAGGCGCGAACACCAAAGGCGACGCCACGGCCTGGCAGCGGTGCGACATCCTTCAGGAATGACGTGTGCACCCGGGCTTCTTCGTCGAGCAGGTTGTTGCCATCGACGAACAGTTCCCACGCATTACCGGCGACGGTGTCGGCGTGGTACGCGACGTGTGCATCGACCAGCGTATAGCCCGGCGTCGCAGTCTCGAACTCGGCCACGTCGTCCTGCTTGGCATAGCGCACCGCGCCGAGCGACGCCCGCCACTTGCCCAGCTCCCAGCGCAACTCGCCACCGACGCGGCCGGGTGCGATGCGCGGCAGGTTGCCGCCGCGGGCGAGGTCGACGGTGTACTCGTCGCTGTGGTCGCCGTGCGGGACCGAGAAGCTCAGTTCACGCGTGCCGCTGCCGCTGAGTTCGCCGCGGACCATGTCGCCGAACACGCGCAGTTGCCAGTCGCCGCTTGCGTTGTCGGCGAAGTTCCAGCTGGCCTCGGCTTCGGCGCCGTTGAAGCGCGCGTTGTCCTGGGTCCACACGCGGACCGGGCCCTCGGGATCCTCGACGCCGGTGTCGGCCAGGTAGATGAAGTCGTCGTAGTGCACGTGGTACAGCGACGCGCCGAGCTTGAACGGGCCGTTATGCCAGTGCAGTCCGATCTCGGCGCGGTTGGCGGTCTCGACGTCGAGTTCGGGCGAACCCAGTTCGATGCTCGAGGTCGCCACGTGCAGGCCGTTGGAATACAACTCTTCGGCGGTCGGCGAACGCTGCGCGCGGTCCAGGCCGAACGACAGGTGCCACGCCTGGTTGATGTCCCACTTCAGCGCGGCCGACAGGCTGCTGGTATCGAAATCGCGGTCGGGGCCGATCGCGATTGCCTCGTCGACGTCGATGCGGTTGCGGTCGATGCGCGCTCCGAGTTCGGCCTTGACCGGGCCGAATGCGTGCTCCCCAAGCCAGAACAGGCCGGCGTCGTTCGACTTCGACGGCGGCACGAAAGCCTCGGCGCCGATCGCCTCGAAATCGCGCTTGCCAAACTGCAGGCCGACCGCGCCGTCCCATCCCAGCACGGGCTCGTGGACGAGTTCGATGCGACCTTCGGTGCTGGTGTTCTCGAACACCGTACCGGTCTGTTCGCCCTCGAACTCGGTGTGGGTGTACTCGGTGCGCGCGACCTTGGCGCGCAGCGACTTGAACGGGCCGAGGTCGTCGAGACCGCCCCGCAGTTCGTAGCGGTGCTGGTCCATCGAGATGGTGACCGGGCCCTCTTCGGCTTCGCCATCGGCCGGCGCGCCCGCGTCGGCATGCTCGTGCGCCGCGCCGGGGATGCCGTAAAGGGTGTTGAACAGGCTGGCGCCGACGCCGACGAAGCCGCGGCTGCCGATCCAGGTAACGCCGAGCGCACCGCTGTCGGTTCGCACCGCGCTGTTGGGCAGCGTGCCCTTCTCGGCGGGATCGGGCGTTTCGCCTTCCTCGGCCATGCGCTGGGCGCTCTCGGGATAGCCGGGGATGTTGTAGTCGCCGGTCTCGCGGTGCAGGCCATCGACGTGGAAAACGAAACCGCCGCCGGATGAGGTGCCGTCGAGGCGGAACATGCCGGTCTTCTCATCATTGACGGTATTGCCACGCAGCTCGGCGCGGCCCTGCAAAGGTTCGTCGGTGACGGCCTCGGGAATGCGGCCATCGACGACGTTCACCGCGCCGCCGATCGCCCCGCTGCCATAGAGCAGGGTGGCCGGTCCCTTCAGGACTTCGATCTGGTCGGCCAGGAACGGTTCGACGCTGACCGCATGATCGACGCTGACCGTGGACACGTCGCCCGAACCCAGCCCGTCACTTAGCACCTGCACGCGGGCGCCGTCGAATCCGCGCACGATCGGCCGGCCGACGCCAGGTCCGAAATACGACGACTGCACGCCGGGCAGTTTGCTGACCGTCTCGCCGATCGAGTTCGCCTTCATCTCATCGAGCTTCTCGCCCGACAGCACTTCGACCGGCCGCGCCAGGTCCTCGGCGGTACCCGCCAGCGGGGTGGCCTTGACCTCGACCCCCGCCAGATCGGTGGGCTGCTGATGGTCATGCTGGTCCGAGGGGGCGTCGTCCGCAGGCTGGGCGGCCTGGGCGGCGAGGGGGAGGGCGAAGGCCAGGGCCAGCGCGAGGGGGAGGCGGCGGGGCATGCAGCGGTTTGGCATGGGTTCGGGTAAAGTGGCGTGGCGGATTCCGTGGAATGTTATATTATAACAACCTGAAGGTCCGCACTCCCCCGGAAGTCATGCATATGCCGCCCATCCGCCCCCGCAGCCTGATCGATCGCCTCGGCGCCTTCGGTTCGCTGCTATGCGCGATCCACTGCGCGCTATTGCCGGTGCTGATCGCGACGCTGCCGTCGCTGGGCGTGGCGACGTGGCTGGGCAGCAGCTTCGAGGCCGGCTTCGTGATCTTCGCCACCGGCCTGGGGCTTTTCAGCACGCTGTGGGGCTATCGCCGCCACCACGCGCTGCGCGCGTTGTCGCTGGTCGTGCCCGGCCTGTTGCTGCTGTGGTTGGGCGTGATGTACAGGCCGCTGCATGAAAGTCTGATACCGCACGCAATAACGATGACCCTGGGCGGCACCCTGGTCGGCCTGGGACACCTGGCCAACCTGCGCCTGAACCACGGTCACGTCCACGACGCCACCTGTCTGCATTGACCCCAACTGCTCCGCATTGAGGTCTATCCCAAAATTTGCGGTGCAAATTTCGGGCCCCGGCTCTTGTCTCCCAATCCCCGCCCTACCGGGCGCCCCCTTACCAAGGGGGCTGGGCTCTACCCGGGGTGGTGCGGGTTGCGTCTCCTCAAGTCAGAGGGGAGGGGAGTTGCGGGGGCTGACTGGGGTGAGGTTGGGGGCGGCTCGCGTGGTAGACTTTGCGGCCGCGCATTCTTATAACGCCGCACCCTTCGTGCGGATTTTCGATAGTTCCAGGAGCACGACCATGGGTAAAGGCGACCGCAAGACCGCCAAAGGCAAGCGCTACAACTCCAGCTACGGCAACGCCCGCAGCAGCTCGACCGTGACCAAGGCCACCGGCAACGCCGCTGC
>DATDBI010000171.1:0-4479 GCA_036524915.1 Lysobacter sp.
GGGCATCACCGGCGCACTGGCAATCGGTCAGGTTCACGCTTCTGCGTTCCAGATCAAGGAAAACAGCGTCAAGGCACAGGGCCGCTCGTTCGCTGGCTCGGCCATCGCCCCGGGCGACGTCTCGGTGGTGTCGAACAACCCCGCCGCCATGGCGCAGTTCGACGGTACCTCTTTCCAGGCTGACGTTACCGTGATCGACCTCGGGTTCGAGTTCACCGGCAACGGTCAGGACGCACTCGGTCGCCCGATCAGCGGCGGCAACGGCGGCGACGCCGGCGACGTGATCCCGGTCCCGTCGATGGCCTTCATCCACAAGTTCGACAACGGCATCGCTCTTGGCGCCCAGGTGGACGCACCGTTCGGCCTGAAGACCGAATACGAAGCAGGCTGGGTCGGCCGTTACTACGCCGACAAGTCCGACCTCAAGACCGTTGACCTGACCCTGTCGGCTGCCCTGGACATCATCCCGGACAAGTTCTCGGTCGGCGCCGGCCTGATCTACGAGCGCGCTGACGTCACGCTGTCCAAGTCCGTCGATTTCGGCAGCCTGCTGTTCGCCAACCCGGCCACGCGTCCGCTGCCGTTCGCACGTCCGCAGGCCGCTGACGGCCATGCCGAGATCGAAGGCGACGACACCGGCATGGGCTGGCTGGTCGGCGCCACGCTGCGCCCGACCGAGAAGCTGGGCATCGGCATCTCGTACCGTTCGGAAATCGACCACGACATCGAAGGCACCGTCGACTGGACCGTGCCGGGCAATGTCCAGGCCGTGCTCGGTGCGAGCCCGACCACCCGTCCGCTGTTCCAGGACGGTGGCGCCGGCGCCAAGCTGACCACGCCGTCGGTCACCACGGTTTCGGTCTCCTACCAGTTCACCGACCAGTTCATGCTGCTTGCTGACTACTCGGAGACCGGCTGGAAGTCGCTGCAGCAGATCAACATCGACTTCACCAACCCGGATCCGAATTCGGTCGAGCAGTTCCGTTGGGACGACACCCGCTTCTATTCGATCGGCGGCGAGTACAAGTTCAACGATGCATGGACCTTCCGTGCCGGTTGGGCCTACGACGAGACCCCGACCACGTTCGCCACGCGCACCCCGCGCCTGCCGGACGAGGACCGCACCTGGTACTCGGTCGGCGCCAGCTGGATGGCCACGCAGAACCTCGAGGTCAACTTCGCCTACACGTACCTCGACGTCAGCAATCCGCAGATCGGTCTGCGCGATGGCGGTCACACGCTGTTCGGCGAGTACGACGCGACGATCAACCTGTACGGCGTTTCGGCCAAGTACAACTTCTGATCGAGCGGTTCATTGCTGCATGAAAAAGCCCCGCTTCGGCGGGGCTTTTTTTTGGTTCGAGCGGCTTTGCCGCTTCCCCTCTCCCTGGTCGCCTGCGGCGACCTGTCCCTCTCCCACAAGGGGAGAGGGCAACGCGGATGCTCCGAACGCAACTGCTCTTCCCTCTCCCCTTTTGGGAGAGGGACAGGCGCAACGCGCCAGGGAGAGGGGTGTATCAGTCGCCCAGCGTCAGCAGCGACGCATTGCCACCGGCTGCCGTCGTGTTGACGGTGATCGTCTTCTCGGTGGTGAAGCGCGGCAGGTAATGCGGGCCGCCGGCCTTGGGGCCGGTGCCGGACAGGTTCTGACCGCCGAAGGGCTGCACGCCGACGACCGCGCCGATCTGGTTGCGGTTGACGTAGCAGTTGCCCACCTTCACCCGCGAGCTGATCCTCTCGATGGTTTCGTCGATGCGCGAATGGATGCCCAGGGTCAGGCCGTAGCCCGTTGCGTTGATCGCATCGATCACCGCGTCGAGCTGGTCGGCCTTCCATCGGATCACGTGCAGCACCGGGCCGAAGACTTCCTTGTGCAGCTGGTCCAGCGACTTGAGCGCATACGCGCGGGGCGCGAAGAAGCTGCCGTGTGCGCTGTCGCCATCCACGGCAACCTCGCCAATCTTCGTGGCTTCCACGTCCATGCGCGCGGCATGGTCGACCAGCATCTTCAGTGCGTCCTCGTCGATCACCGGGCCGACGTCGGTCGACAGCAGGCCCGGGTCGCCCACCTTCAGTTCGGCCATCGCGCCGGCCAGCATCGAGGTCACCTTGTCGGCGATGTCTTCCTGCACGAACAGCACGCGCGCGGCCGAGCAGCGCTGGCCGGCGGAGGTGAAGGCCGAGCCGATCGCGTCCTTGACCACCTGTTCGGGCAGCGAGGAGGAGTCGGCGATCAGCGCGTTCTGGCCGCCGGTCTCGGCGATCAGCACGCCGATGGCGGCATCGCGTGCTGCGAGCGCGCGGTTGATCGCGCGTGCAGTGTCGGTCGAACCGGTGAAGGCGACGCCGGCCACGCGCGGGTCGCGGGTGAGTGCGGCGCCGACCGTGGCGCCGTCGCCCGGCAGGAACTGCAGCACGGCTTCGGGCACGCCGGCTTCGTGCAGCAGCTTCACGGCGTAGTAGCCGATCAGGTTGGTCTGCTCGGCCGGCTTGGCGATGACCGAGTTGCCAGCAGCAAGGGCCGCGGCAATCTGGCCGGCGAAGATCGCCAGCGGGAAGTTCCACGGACTGATGCAGACGAATACGCCGCGGCCGGACAGCTGCAGCGTGTTGGACTCGCCGGTCGGGCCCGGCAGTGCTTCGACGTGGAACAGCTTGCGCGCCTGGCCACCGTAGTAGCGCAGGAAGTCGACCGCCTCGCGCACTTCGGCGACGCCGTCGGGCAGGGTCTTGCCGGCTTCCTTGGTGCACAGCGCCAGGTACTGCGGCATGCGCTGCTCGAGCAGCTTGGCGGCGTGTTCGAGGATGGTGGCGCGGCTGGCGGCCGGCATGGCGTTCCAGGCGTCCTGCGCGGCGACCGCGTTCTTCAGCGCCTGCTCGACGGTGGCCGAATCGGCGGCCTGCCACTGGCCGACGGTCTCGCGACGGTCGGCCGGGTTGGTGACGGCGATGCTGGCGCCGCCGATGGTCGCGCCCGGCACGAGCGGGGTGGCGCGCCAGTCGCTGCGGGTGGCCTGATTGACCTGCTCGGCGAGTGCGCGCAGCTGGTCGTCGTTGGCGAAGTTGATGCCCATGGAATTGGTCCTGTCGATGCCGAAGCTGCGGTACAGATCGACCGGCTGCGGGATGCGCGGATGCGCGATGGAGTCGAAAGAGGAAACGGTGGCGACCGGATCGTGGATGAGGTCATCGATGGCGATGTCCTCGTCGGTGATGCGGTTGACGAAGCTGGAATTGGCGCCGTTCTCGAGCAGGCGACGCACCAGGTACGGCAGCAGGTCTTCGTGGCTGCCGACCGGCGCGTACACGCGGCACGGTACGTCGAGGCGATCGGACGGGATCACCTCGGCGTAGAGGTCGTCGCCCATGCCGTGCAGCTTCTGGAACTCGAAGTGCTTGGCACGGCCCATCGACTTGGCGCGCTGGTGGATCGTGGCGATCGTCTGCGCGTTGTGGGTGGCGAACATCGGGTAGATCGCATCGCTGGCCTCGAGCATGAGGCGCGCATTGGCGAGGTAGCTGACGTCGGTGTTGGGCTTGCGCGTGAACACCGGGTAGCCGGGCTGGCCGTCGACCTGCGCACGCTTGACCTCGCTGTCCCAGTACGCGCCCTTGACCAGGCGCACCGGGATGCGCCGGCCGTGGCGGCGGGCGAGGTCGGCGATGAAGGCGATCACTTCCGGCGCACGCTTCTGGTAGGCCTGGATGGCCAGGCCGTAGCCCTCCCAGCCGCTGAGCGACGCGTCGGCATAGGCGCCGGCGATCACGTCCAGCGACATTTCGAGACGGTCGGCCTCTTCTGCGTCGATAGTGAAGCCGATGCCGTAGGACTTGGCCAGCTGCGCCAGTTCGAGCACGCGCGGGGTCAGTTCGGCGAACACGCGCTCGCGCTTGGCGTGCTCGTAGCGCGGGTGAAGTGCCGACAGCTTTACCGAGATCGACGGTGCCGCGAACACGTCGCCGCCGACGAAACGGCCGCTCTTGCCGATCGCATGGATCGCATCGCGGTATGCCTGCAGGTAGCGCAGCGCGTCCTTCGTCGTCAGCGCGCCTTCGCCGAGCATGTCGAACGAATAGCGGTAGCTGGCGTTGGCGCCCTTGGTCGAACGTGCCAGCGCCTCGCCGATCGTCCGGCCCATCACGAACTGGTGGCCCATGATCTTCATCGCCTGGCGCACGGCCAGGCGGATCACCGGTTCGCCGACGCGGCCGAGCAGGCGCTTGAAGGCGCCGTGGACGTCGCGCTTGGTCTCGTCGTTGAGGTCGACCAGGTGGCCGGTGAGCATCAGGCCCCAGGTCGAGGCGTTGACCAGCACCGAGTCGGACTGGCCCATGTGGCGCTTCCAGTCGGCATCGCCGAGCTTGTCGCGGATCAGCTTGTCGGCGGTGTCCTGGTCGGGGATGCGCAGCAGCGCCTCGGCCACGCACATCAGCAGCACGCCTTCCTCGCTGCCCAGGTCGTACTGGCGCATGAAGGCC
>DATDBI010000172.1:0-24312 GCA_036524915.1 Lysobacter sp.
CGACGAGCGCACCAACACCCTGATGATCAGCGACATCCCGAAGAAGATCGCGCAGATGAAGGAGCTGATCCGCGTGATCGACCGTCCGGTCGACCAGGTGCTGATCGAGGCTCGCGTCGTCATCGCCACCGATACCTTCGCCCGCGACCTCGGTGCCAAGTTCGGCATCAGCGGTGCCAGCGGCAAGGCCGGTGACCGTAGTTCGGTGGGCTTCGGCGGCAACACCGATGCGTCGTCGGCGAACGCAGCTTCTCGCGCTGATGCAGTGCAGAACGGTTCCAATGCCTTCGACGTTACCCGCTCGCTGATGAGCAACCTGCCTGCCGCGTCGGTCACCAATCCCAGCGCCCTGGCACTGTCGATCCTCAATGCCGGCTACCTGCTCGACGTCGAGCTGTCGGCGATGCAGGAAGAAGGTCGTGGCGAGGTGATCTCCAACCCGCGCATCGTCACCAGCAACCAGCGTGAGGCGGTGATCCGCCAGGGCCAGGAAGTTGGTTACGTGACGATCTCTCCGCAGCAGGGCGGTAACTCGATTCCGATCCCGAACGTGCAGTTCAAGGACGTGCTGCTGGAGTTGAAGGTCACCCCGACCATCACCCACGACGGTCGCGTGTTCCTGAACATGAACGTCAAGAAGGACGAGGTCGAAGGCTTCACCAACACCTCGATCGGTCAGGTGCCGCAGATCGCCAAGCGCGAGGTCAACACCGCCGTGCTGGTGCAGGACGGCCAGACCGTTGTCATCGGCGGCGTCTACGAGTTCCGCGACCGCAGCGACATTTCCAAGGTCCCGTTCCTCGGCGACGTGCCGTTCCTGGGCAACCTGTTCAAGCGCAAGGGTCGCAACAAGGACAAGGCCGAGCTGCTGATCATGGTCACGCCGAAGGTGCTGAAGGTCGAGCAGCGGTAACCGTTCGCAGCATTCGATTCACGGAAAGCCCGGCGCAAGCCGGGCTTTCTGCATCTGGGCCGGACGGCGGCCACGGGCGCGTGGCCTTTCGCTGAATGGGTGACGACGGCGCTGAACCCCTTCACCGAACTTCGGTCAAACTGGTCCGGCCCCGCAAACGAGACCCCCATGGACCGCCGCAGCGACGACCTGCCCCGAGTACACGATGCATTCCGCGCCCTGCGCGAGGCGCTCTCTGCCGAGATTGTCGGCCAGGCAGCGTTGATCGAACGGCTGCTGATCGCACTGCTGGCCGACGGGCACCTGCTGGTGGAAGGCGCGCCGGGCCTGGCCAAGACCAGTGCCATCCGCGCGCTGGCCGCGCGCATGGACGCAGAGTTCGCCCGTGTCCAGTTCACTCCCGACCTGCTGCCGGCCGACCTGACCGGCACCGAGGTATGGCGGCCGCAGGAAGGGCGCTTCGAGTTCCAGGCCGGACCGATCTTCCATCCCATCCTGCTCGCCGATGAGATCAACCGTGCGCCGGCAAAGGTCCAGTCCGCGCTGCTCGAGGCGATGGGCGAACGCCAGGTCACCGTCGGGCGGGCGACGTATGCGCTGCCGGCCCTGTTCCTGGTGATGGCGACCCAGAATCCCATCGAGCAGGAAGGTACGTTCCCGCTGCCGGAAGCGCAGCTCGATCGATTCCTCATGTACGTGCGCATCGGCTATCCCGAAGTCGCCGCCGAGACGGAAATCCTGCGCCTGGCGCGCGAGCGCGCCCGCGTCGCCTTGCATGCGCCGCCGCCGCAGGTCGAACGCATGCCGCTGTCGGATGTATTTCTGGCGCGCGCGGCGACACTGGAGCTGCACCTGGCGCCGGCAGTGGAGCGCTACCTGATTGAACTCGTGCTCGCCTCGCGTGACGCGGCACGCTACGACCCGGCACTCGCCCGTCGCATCGCCTGGGGTGCCAGCCCGCGCGGATCGATCGCGCTGGAACGATGCGCGCGTGCGCACGCATGGTTGGCCGGCCGCGATTTTGTCACCCCCGACGACGTCCGCGCCGTTGCCCCGGACGTGCTGCGCCACCGCATCCTTCCCAGCTACGAGGCCACGGCAGAAGGATGGGATGGTGATCGCCTGGTAGGCGAACTGCTGCAGCGAGTGCCCTTGCCCTGAGCCGACGGCCCGGACTGGAAGCGATGACCTCGATGCGCGCTGACGACAGCACGGCAACTCCGGCGGGTGGCGTGGCGCCTTCGCTGGCGGAACTGGTGGCGCTGCGCGCGGCCGTCACTGCGCGTGGGCAAGCCCGTCGCGGCCGCTTCGGCGTCAGTGGGCATGCACTTTCACCGCTGCGCGGGCGCGGCATGGAATACGCCGAGTCACGCGAGTATTCCCACGGTGACGACGCCCGTCACATCGACTGGCGCCTCACCGCGCGCACCGGTCGCGCCCACACCAAGCTCTTCCAGGCCGAACGCGAGCGGCTCAGCCTGATCGTCGCCGACACCGCGCCGGCGCTGTACTTCGGCACGCGTGTGCGCTTCAAGTCGGTGCAGGCGGCGCGTGCCGGTGCGCTCGCCGCGTGGGCGGGCGTGCGCGATGGAGACCGCATCGCGGCGCTGCGAGGCAGCCTCTCCGAGGCACCGGTCGCGCCCGCTGCCGGGCCACGGGGCGCGCTGCGCGTACTCGATGCACTCGTGCGCTGGTACGCTCGGCCGCCGCAGGACGACGCGGGCCTCGAAGTAGCCCTCGATCACGCCCAGCGGCTGCTGCGCCCCGGCTCACGGCTGCTGGTACTGGCCGATCCGCAAAGCATCGTGGCGATTGCGCCGCATCGCTGGCCGGCGCTGTCGCAGCACCACGAGGTCATCGTGCTGCTGCTGACAGATCCCCTGGACGACGCGCCACCCAAGTCACCGCTGCCGTTCCAGCACGGTGACAGCCGGATCGAGCTTGACCTTGCGTCTGCCGCGCAGCGACAAGCGTGGCGCAACGAGTTCGTGCGCCCACTGGAGCAGGCCCTGGCGCAACTTCCGGCCGCTGGCGTGCGCGTGCAGGCACTGTCGACGCAGGCGCCGAGCGAATCGTGGCTGCCGCTGCTTGGTCGCAACCGGCCGCTGGTGGCGTGATGGCCGACTCGTCGCTTGTTCTGCGCGATATCCATTCGATGCCGGCGCCGCCGTGGTGGCCGCCGGCGCCGGGCTGGTGGCTCGTAATCGCAGCGGTGCTGGCAGTGGCGGGAGCGATCGGGTGGATCGCGCTGCGTCGCCGCCGCCGCCGCCGCGCCATCACCGAGCTGTTCGATCGCAGCGTCGATGCGGCCGCCTCACCGGCCGCACAGGTGGCGGCGATGTCGGAACTGCTGCGCCGCGCCGCGCGCACACACGATGCGCGCGCCGATCGCCTGCAAGGTGATGCGTGGCTGGAATTCCTCGACGGTGGAACCCTGTCGAAGCGGTCCGGTTTGAAGCGGTCCGGATCGAAGCAGAAGCGGCGGGATGCGCCGGCGGAATTCAGCCACGGCCCCGGCCGCCTGCTGCTCGATGGCGGCTATCGACGCGATGTCGCCGTCGCCGACGTGCAGGCACTGCGAACCGTGGCGCGTGCGCGGTTCCTGCAGTGGATGGGCGCGGCATGACCGGGTCGCTGCTCGCGCCCTGGTCCTGGCTGATGGAAGCATTTGCCTGGCCGTGGATGTTGCTGGCACTGCCACTGCCCTGGCTGGCGCGATGGCTGCTGCCGGCCGCGCGCGGTTCGGCAGCCGCATTGCAGGTGCCCTATGGCGACCGGCTGCAACGCGTCGCCGCGGCCGGTCGCCGTGGCGGCTTCGTCGGCAGTGCCGGCGCTCTCGCCTGGCTCGGCTGGATCCTGCTGTGCGTGGCCGCTGCGCGACCGCAACAACTGGGTGACGCCGTGCAGCCTCCGCAAGCGTCGCGCGACCTGATGCTGGCGCTGGACCTGTCGGCGAGCATGCGCGAACCGGACATGGATCTGGGCGGTCGCACGGTCGATCGTCTGACGGCAGCCAAGGCAGTACTCGCTGACTTCCTTGATCGTCGCGGCGGCGATCGCGTCGGCCTGATTGTCTTCGGTCGCCGCGCCTACGCGTTGACGCCGCTCACGCTCGACCTCGACTCGGTGCGCGAGCAGCTCGATGACAGCGTGATTGGCCTGGCCGGGCAGGAGACTGCGATTGGTGATGCGATTGCGCTGGCGGTGAAACGCCTGCAGGCACGGCCCGCGGAG
This sequence comes from Lysobacter sp., assembly GCA_036524915.1. Classification (GTDB taxonomy): domain Bacteria; phylum Pseudomonadota; class Gammaproteobacteria; order Xanthomonadales; family Xanthomonadaceae; genus Lysobacter_J. The sequence continues at coordinate 4,148 of DATDBI010000172.1, forward strand.
CAGCGCGTGCTCGTGCTGCTGACCGACGGGGTCAACACCGCCGGCCTGCTCGAACCGGCCAAGGCGGCGCAGATCGCCCGGGCCGAGGGCGTGCGCGTACACACGATTGCCTTCGGCGGCGAAGGCTCGCTGTCGTTCTTCGGCTTGCCGATGCCGATGCCGGGTGCGGGCGACGAGATCGACGAGCCGGGCTTGCGCGCCATCGCCCAAACCACTGGGGGGCGTTTCTTCCGCGCCCGAGATACTTCGCAGCTGGTCGAAATCTATGCGGCGATCGACCGCATCGAGCCGATCCAGCAACCCGGACAGGCGTTGCGTCCGCGCATCGAGCGCTATTACTGGCCGTTGTCTGCAGCATTTGCCTGCGCGCTGCTCGGGTTCGCGTGGCCGCGTCGGAGGTTGGCATGAGTTATTTCGCCGGCATCGACCTGGCCGCATTGCACCTGTTGCGTCCGCACTGGTTGTGGGCGCTGCTGGCGTTGCCGGTGCTGGCATGGCTCTGGCGGGTGCGGCGGCGTCGCGCGAGCGTCTGGTACGACGCGGTCGACGCACACCTGCTGCCGCACCTCCTCGCACAGCGAGGCGATGCACGCACGCGCTGGGCAAGCGCGCTGGCCACGCTCGCGTACGTCGTCGCGGTGTTGGCCCTGGCCGGGCCGAGCTGGCGGCAGGTGCCGCAACCCCTGTGGGAGAGTCGCGCGCCGCTGGTGATCGCGCTCGACCTGTCCAGCGCCGCTACCGCCGCAGACGTGCCGCCGTCGCGCCTGGCACAGTCGCGGGCAAAGATTTCCACGCTGTTGCGCGAGCGCGCGGCCGGGCAGGTGGCACTGGTTGCCTACGCCGGCGACGCGTTCACCGTCGCGCCATTGACCGAGGATGCGGCCAATGTCGCGCTGTTTCTCGACGCGCTCGAGCCGGACGTGATGCCAGTCGACGGGCAGCGTGCCGATCGTGCCATCGACTGGTCGGCGCAATTGCTCAAGCGGGGCGGCTTTGATCGTGGTGACATCGTCCTGCTCGCCGCGCAGGCCGATGATGAAGCGCGCGATGCGGCGGCGCGCGCCGCGAAGCAGGGCTACCGGGTGTTCGCGCTGGGCATCGGTACACCGCAGGGCGCGCCGTACCGTCGCAGCGATGGCAGCTTCGGCGAAGCGCGCCTGGACGCCGCGTCGCTGCGCAAGGTGGCCGCTGCCGGTGATGGCAGGTACACGCCGCTGGCCGCGGGCGATGACGACCTGCGCAAACTCGGCATTCTCGATCCGGGCCAGGGCGATGCCGGAATCGCGCGCGGCAAGGGTCGCGCCTGGCAAGACCAGGGCTATTGGTTGCTGCCTCCATTGATGTTGCTGGCGCTGTTCTGGTTTCGTCGGCGCGCCGCGCTGACGGTGCTGGCACTGTGCTTTGCGTGGCCGGTCTCGCAGGCACAGGCTGCGCAGTTGTGGCAGCGTGCCGACCAGGCCGAACACGCACGCATGGAGCAGGCCACGCAGGCCTACCGGCAAGGCGACTTCGCGCAGTCCGCGACATTGTTCGAGGGAGCCGACAGCGCCGACGCCGACTACAACCGCGGCAACGCCCTGGCCAAGGCCGGCCAGTATCCACAGGCCATTGCGGCTTATGACAAGGCACTGGCCCGGCGCCCCGGCATGGAGGATGCGATTGCCAACAAGCGTGCTGTCGAAGCGGCGATGAAGCGCCAGTCATCGCAGTCGAAGAGCGACTCCAAGCCTGGCCAGCCGCAACCATCGCAGAGCGGCGCGGGCAATCCCTCCCAGCAGGCGGGCAAGGGCCAGCAGCCGTCGCAGCAACCCAAGCCCGAGTCGCCGCAGCGGCAAGCGCAGCAGCAGCAAGCGCAGCAGCAGGAGGCGGCCAAGGCCGCTGACGAGCAGGCCCAGCGCAGCGCCGATGCCGCCCAGCGCGAACGGATGCAGCGCGCCCTGCAGCAACGTCAACGCGACGGTGGCGACGATCCGCAGCGGCGCGCCGGGCAGGCCAATGAAACCCCGCAACAGCGCGAGCAGCGCCTGGCCAACGAGGCCTGGTTGCGCCGCGTGCCCGACGATCCGGGTAGCCTGTTGCGCGAGAAATTCCGGATCGAGCAGGAGCGGCGACTGTCGGAGGGCCGACCCCAGCCATGAGTACAGCGATGATGAGTGCAGCCGCCAAGAAGCCCAGCCGTCGGCCGCCGCGCATGCTGATGCATGTCGCGGCATGGTTGCTGCTGTCGACCCTGAGCGTGGCCGCTACCGCGCAGACCCGGGCCTGGCTCGATCGTGACCGCATTGCCGCCGGCGAGACCGTCACCCTCAACATCGAAACGACGTCGACGGCCGCGGGGCAACCGGACTACTCGCCGCTGCAGTCGGACTTTGCGGTCAGCGGCCACACCAGCCGCCAGGAGTTCGAGCGCATCAACGGTCGCAACAGCATGCGCATGCTCTACGCCGTGGCGCTGCGACCGAGACGTGATGGCGTACTGACGGTGCCCGCGCTCAGCCTGGGCAGCGAGCAGACGCAACCGCTGGCGCTGGTGGTCACGCCAGGCGTTGGACGCACGCCGGCCCGTGCTGGCGACGAGGTCTTCATCGAAAGCGAGGCCGACGACACCGACCCCTACGTGCAGCAATCGGTTGGCTGGGTCGTGCGGTTGTATTCCGCGGCGCCGCTGGTGTCGGGCCAGCTCGACCAGCCAGCACCGGAGGGTGCCTCGCTGCAGCGCGTCGGCGACGATGCCCAGTACCAGCGTGATATCGGCGGCCGTCGCTACAGCGTGGTCGAACGCCGTTTCCTGCTCGTCCCCGAGCGCAGTGGCACGCTGACAATTCCGCCTGCCAGCTTCGAGGGGCGCGGAGCAGGCGGCTTCTTCGACGACCTGTTCGGCGGTGACCGCGGTGCCTTGCAGGCGCAGGCGGCGCCCCGGCTTTTGCAGGTGCGGCCCGTGCCGGCTGACGCGCCACAACCGTGGCTGCCGCTGCAGGACCTGCAACTTCGTTATCAGTCCACGCCACAGGATCTGCGTGCCGGGGGCGCGGCGACGCTGGTCGTGGAAGCCGTCGCCGACGGCGCCACTGCCGCGCAGATGCCGGAACTGCAGTTGCCGGCCATCGACGGGGTGCAGGTCTTCGCCGAGCCCGTGCAGGCCGATGAGCGATTCGTCGACGGCAGGCCGCGCGCGAAACTGACCCGGCGCTTTTCGCTGGTGCCTTCGCGCGCGGGGAAGGTGCAGTTGGGCGGGATGCGCATGAGCTGGTGGGATGTGCGCGCCGGTGCGGTCCGTACGGCCACTTTGCCGGCGCTGTCGTGGACGGCGCTGGCTGCCGCGACGCCCGCCCAGGCATCGGCTGCAACGGCGGCCGTGGCTGCGGTAGGACCTACGACTGCGCCGGCTGACGACGCGCTTGGCGACGTCGGTGCCCCGCTGCAGGCGGTGACCGGGGCCAACCGCGGCTGGGTGCTGGCGACACTGCTGTTCGCGGCCCTGTGGTTGTTCACGCTCGTCTGGGGCCTGCATCGTGGCGATGCGCGGGTGGCATCGGCCGCACCCGCCTCAGCAGCCGCAACCGCAAAGCCCACAGCCTCAACTGGCAATAACCTCAAGCATGCTCTCGATCGCGGGGCGCTCGGTGACGTGGCCGATGCGCTGTGCGCGGCGGCGCAACCCCGCGCGCGCGACCTCGAGGACGTTTCAATGCGCCTGGCCGATGCCGGCCAGCGCGACGCGGTGCTGGTCCTGCAGCGTGCGCGCTGGGGTGGGGGTGATGGTGTGGCCGCACGGCAGTTGCTGCGCAAGGCGTTCGCGTCGGGGCCGCGCTGGCGCGAACGCTCCGCCGAAGCGCCGTCACCGCTGCCGCCGCTCTATCCGCCCGGTCCGCCGGAGCGCCGCGGCGCCTGAGGCGCGACCAGCACCATCCGGTTTGCCGTCCTGCGCACGTCGGATTGGCGCGCGTTGATCCAAGGGGCCGGCGATCGGTTTGCTAAGCTCGCGCGGTTACCGGAGGAGTTTCAGGATGAGCGATACGAAGACCGACGCCGGCAAGCGCAAGCTGCCGCTGCACTGGAAGATGGCGATCGGCTTCGTGGCCGGCCTGCTGCTGGGCCTGGTCGTGCATTACGGGGTCGGGGCCGACACGGCCTGGGTCAAGACCTTCACGACCTACGTCACCCAGCCCGCCGGCACGCTCTTTTTGCGCCTGATCTTCATGCTGGTGATCCCGCTGCTGTTCTCGGCGCTGGTCATCGGTGTCGCCGAGATGGGCGACGTCCGCTCGCTCGGCCGGATCGGCTGGAAGACGCTTGGCTATACCGTCGTGGTGTCCGGCATCGCGGTCGTCCTCGGCCTGCTGCTGGTCAACTGGCTGCAGCCAGGCGCCGGCGTCGACCCGGTACGCGCGCAGCAGCTGCTCAGCGAAGGCTCCGAGCGCGCCAGCGCCATTGTCGGCAGCACCCACGTCCAGCCCAAGGGCCTGGACATGCTGATGGCCATCGTCCCGGACAACATCGTCAAGGCCGCCGCCGACAACACCATCCTGGCGGTGATGTTCTTCGCGCTGATGCTCGGCATCGGCCTGGTGCTCACCCGCACCCGGGCCACCGAGACGCTGCAGCGCGGCATCGAGGGCCTGTTCGAGGTGTCGATGACGCTCATCGGCATGGTCATCAAGCTGGCGCCTTACGCGGTGTTCTGCTTCATGTTCAACCTGGCCGTGCTGTTTGGCTGGGAGCTGCTCGGCAGCCTCGGCGCCTATGTCGGCGTGGTCGTGCTGGCGCTGGCGTTGCACATGTTCGTGGTCTATTCGCTGGTGCTGAAGTTCGCCGGTGGCTACTCGCCCCGGAAGTTCTTCAAGGGCGTGCAGGAAGCGATGGTGATGGCGTTCTCCACCGCCTCGTCCAACGCCACCCTGCCAACCGCGCTGCGCGTGGCCGACGAGCAGCTGGGCCTGCCGCGCCGCGTCTCGCGCTTCGTGCTGACCGTCGGCGCGACCGCCAACCAGAACGGCACCGCGCTGTTCGAAGGCGTGACCGTCCTGTTCCTGGCGCAGTTCTTCGGGGTCGAGCTGACCCTGGTGCAGCAGGCCACGGTGATGTTTGTCTGCATCCTCGGCGGCATCGGCACGGCCGGTGTGCCGGCCGGCTCGCTGCCGGTGGTGGCGCTGATCTGCGGGATGGTCGGGGTGCCGCCGGAGGGCATCGGCCTGATCCTGGGCGTCGACCGCTTCCTCGACATGTGCCGGACCACCCTGAATGTCACCGGCGACCTGATGCTGGCGACCGTGGTGTCCAAGGGCGAGCCGGCGGAAGCGCCGGCCGAACCCGTGCCGGCCTGACCGCCAGCAGGGGAGGCCGGCCGCCTTCCGGCCCCTCCCAGCCCTTCAGCGCGCCTCGCATGTCCGCGATCGGGCAGGCGGGGCGACAGGGCGGCGTGTCAATGGGACAATGGCGGGCCCGCCCGGCCCGGCTTCGCTTGCCAGGTCTGCCGCACGGGCCCCTCCCCGCAGCCGAAGACCCGCCCCGACGCCATGACGACGCCCAGCCGCCGCGAACTAGCCAACGCCATCCGCTTCCTTGCCATCGACGCGGTGCAGGCCGCCAACTCGGGTCACCCGGGCATGCCGATGGGCATGGCCGACATTGCCGAGGTGCTGTGGAACGACTACCTCAGCCATAACCCGAACAACCCGAACTGGTTCAACCGCGACCGTTTTGTGTTGTCCAACGGCCACGGTTCGATGCTGCAGTACGCACTGCTGCACCTGTCGGGTTACGACCTGTCGATCGACGACCTGAAGAACTTCCGCCAGCTCAACTCCAGGACCCCGGGCCATCCGGAAAACTTCATGACGCCCGGCATCGAGACCACCACCGGTCCGCTCGGCCAGGGCTTCGCCAATGCCGTCGGCATGGCGCTGGCGGAGAAGCTGCTGGCACAGCGCTTCAACCAGCCTGATCACAAGATCGTCGACAACCGCACCTGGGTGTTCATGGGCGATGGCTGCCTGATGGAAGGCATCTCGCACGAGGCCGCGTCGCTGGCCGGCACCTGGGGCCTGCACAAGCTGGTCGCGTTCTGGGATGACAACAAGATCTCGATCGACGGCAACACCGACGGCTGGTTCACCGACAACACGCCGGCCCGCTTCGAGGCCTACGGCTGGAACGTGGTGCGCGGCGTGAATGGCCAGGATGCCACCGAGATCAAGACCGCGATCGAGACCGCCCTGAAGTCGACCGACAAGCCGACCCTGATCTGCTGCCGCACGACGATTGGTTTCGGTTCGCCCGCCAAGGCCGGCAAGGAGTCTTCGCACGGCGCCCCGCTGGGCAAGGACGAAGTCGGCGCCACGCGTCAGGCGCTGGGTTGGGAGTACGGCGCGTTCGAGATTCCCGAAGCGATCTACGACGGCTGGCGCGTGCGCAGCACCGGCGTGCAGCGCGAACAGGAATGGGACCAGCTGTTCGACGCTTACAAGGCGGCGTATCCGGAGCTGGCTGCCGAGCTGACCCGTCGCGCCAGCGGCGCGCTGCCGGACGGGTTCGTCGAGGCGGCCGATGCCTATATCGCCAAGCTCCAGGCCGAAGGCCCGGTGATCGCGTCGCGCAAGGCGTCGCAGATGGCGATCGAGACCTTCGCGCCGCTGCTGCCGGAACTCATCGGTGGTTCGGCCGACCTGGCCCATTCCAACCTGACCCTGTGGAAGGGCAGCAAGTCGGTCGCGACCGACGATCCCAACGCCAACTACATCTACTACGGCGTGCGCGAATTCGCGATGACCGCGATCAGCAACGGCCTGGGCCTGCACGAGTGCTTCATTCCGTACGACGCGACGTTCCTAGTGTTCAGCGATTACGCACGCAATGCGGTGCGCATGAGCGCGCTGATGGGTGCGCACGCGATCCACGTCTACACCCATGACTCGATCGGTCTGGGCGAGGACGGTCCGACCCACCAGCCGATCGAGCACATGGCATCGCTGCGCTATATCCCGCACAACGATCTGTGGCGTCCGTGCGATGCGGTCGAGTCGGCGGCGTGCTGGAAGGCCGCGATCCTGCGCAGCGATGGTCCGAGCTGCCTGATCTTCTCGCGCCAGAACCTGGCCCACCAGCAGCGCAATGAGCAGCAGGTGGCCGACATCGCCCGCGGCGGCTACGTGCTGAAGGATTCCAACGGCGCGCCGGAGTTCATCCTGATCGCGACCGGTTCGGAAGTCGGCCTGGCGATGGACGCGGCGGCGCAGCTCGGCGACAAGGTGCGCGTGGTGTCGATGCCGTCGACCAATGTGTTCGACCGCCAGGACGCGGAGTACCGCGAGTCTGTCCTGCCGCGCGATTGCCGCAAGCGCGTTGCGATCGAGGCCGGCGTGAGCGACTTCTGGCGCAAGTATGTGGGCCTTGATGGTGCGGTGATCGGTATCGACGATTTTGGCGCCTCGGCGCCGGCGGAGAAGCTGTTCCCCGAGTTCGGCTTCACCGTGGACAAGGTGGTCGAGGCGGCTCGCGCGCTGCGCTGATGCACTTGGGGGTTACGGTTGAAAAGGAAGCGGCTTCGGCCGCTTCTTTTTTTGCTGTTGGCCGGGCTGGGTGCCTGTCTACGGGGCGGCGTTGTCCGCAGGGGCGGGGATTGCTACGTCCCGCAGACGACATCCTGTCTTTATGCGGGACGCGGGACATCCATGTCCCGCTGCTCCGCAATCCCCGCCCCTGCGGACAACGCTTCGGCGAGTTGTTTCATGGGCTTCGGTTGCTCTCCCGGGTTAGCTTCCGTTCGCTTCAACGCTGGATGCAGACTGGGCCAAAGCCAGGTTCAGCAGGCGCGCTTCGATGCGCTCGCCGAATGCTGCGGGGGATGCCAGGCCCATTCGCTGCAACGCCTCGGCATCGTCTGTCCGGGCCGACAGTGCGCGCCATAGCGTGCGCAGCTTGCCAGCGCGTGTCGCCGTGCTGGTCTTCAACCAGCTCAATGCTTTCACCAGGCGCTGCTCCACTTCGGTGAAATCGCTGCCCAGTGGATAGTCCGGAAGGTTGCCGTTGCGCCGGTACGGTTGCAGTGCATCCCGCAGCATCTGCGGCGTGTTGCCCGCTGCCTGCTCCGGCAGGACGAAGTCGCGGCGCAGCTTTCCGGCATTGCGCGCGGTGTCGAGCAGCGGCTGCTGGAAGCGTGCATCGGTGATGATCGCCATCGCCGTGACGACATCCTCGTCGCTGCGGCCGCGCACGTCGGCGATGCCGTACTCGCTGATGTAGATGTCGCGAAGGTGGCGCGGGATCGTCGTGTGACCGTAGTTCCACACGACGTTGGAGGTGGTCTTCCCGCCGGCCTCGCGCGTGGCGCGCAGCAGCAGCACCGACCGCGCGTCCGGCAGGGCGTGCGCCATCGCCACGAAGTTGTACTGACCGCCAACCCCGGATACGACACGTCCGTCCTCGAGTGCGTCCGATACAGCCGCGCCCAGTGCGGTCGCCATCATGCAGGTGTTGAAAAAGCGCGCGTCGCGACGCTGCAGGCGCTCGAGCACTTCGTCGCCGCCGTACAGTTCGTTGACTTCGCCGACGCGCTTCATGCCGATACCGCGGCGCTCCTCGTCGGAGAGCTCACGCAGCCACTGGTAGAAGTCCGGTGAGCCCAGATAGAAGGCGCCGTGCAGGTACTCGCCTTCGTGTTGCAGCCGCGCCAGGTCGGCTTGGCTGGCGACGCCGTCGGCGATGCGCTGCATCAGGTCGCGGTCGTCCACCACCTTGCGCGCGATCACGCCCACCTGGACCAGCCGGCGGAAGCCTTCGTTGATCATCTCGCTGCAGCCGTACAGGCCCAGTTCGAACGGTGCCAGCTCGGGATCGTCGGCCCGTGGCGAGCCGAGTGCGTGCAGTACGGCGTGATACGCGGCGTTGTCGGTGTGGCGCAGCACCAGTGCGTGGCACAGCGCATCAGCGAGCGCGCCGATGCCGATCTGCAGCGTGCCGCCATCGCGCACCAGGGTGCTGGCATGGAAGCCGATCGCGTAATCGACATCGTTCACCGGCTGGCGGGGCAGGCCGAACAGCTTCGGGTAGGGGCCGGCCGGTTGCACGATGGCATCGAAGAAGTCGGCATCGACTTGCGCGCTGCCACCGAGCCACGGCAGTTCCGGGTCGACCTCGGCGATCAGCAGCGGGCGCGGCAGTCCGCGCGCGGCGATGGCGTCGAGCGCGTCGAACGTGAGATCGGTGTTGCACGACAGCGACAGCCGGGTGCCGTCCGCCGAGCGGGCCGCTTTCTGCACGATGGCGTTCAGTCCACGATCGGCGAGCGCGCGTGCCACATGCGTGTAGTTGAGGCTGGCGTAGCGCTGCTGCACCTGGGTCGAGCCGAGCATGGCGCCGGACTGCAGGTAGAACTCCTCGACCTCGATGTGCGCGGGCAGCGCGTTGCGCTTGAGTGCCTGCACATACGCCAGGCGCGGAAAGTCCTCGCCGAAATGGCGCTGGGCGAACGGCTTGATGAAGCGCGCCTCCAGTCCCTTTCTGGCGCCGGGCGGGTCCAGCGACAACGCGGTGTACAGGTGCAGCGGTCGCGATGGATCCTTCTCGACGCGTGCGTACAACGCGTTGAGCAGCCGGTGCGGCTTGCCCAGTCCGAGCGGCGCGCCGACATGCAGCGGGCCCTCGCGACGAGAAAGGAGGAACTCGACGGCGGTGTCGAGCGAGTCGAGGAAGAGGGGTGCGGGGCGTTCACTCATGACGACAGCGTATTCGCCCGGTGTGTAGAAGTCGCCAAGACAAGCAAGCTGGGGGTGAACTCACTGGGCATCAGAACTGGTCCAGCGGAATCTTCAGGTAGCGCACGCCGTTGTCCTCCGGCGGCGGCAGGGCGCCCGCGCGGATGTTGGCCTGCACGGCGGGCAGGATCAGCGACGGCATCGGCAGCGATGCATCACGCGCCTCGCGCAGCGCCACGAACGCATCCTCGTTGCTGCCCTCGCGGACATGGATGTTGTCGCGCTTCTGCGCACCGATGGTGGTTTCGCAGGCGACCTCGCGGCCGCCCGGGCCGTAGTCGTGGCAAACGAACACGCGGGTGTCGTCCGGCAGGGTGTGGAACAGGTGCCGGATCGACCGGAACAGCGTGCGCGCATCACCGCCGGGGAAATCGCAACGCGCGGTGCCTGCGTCGGGCATGAAGAGCGAGTCACCGGTGAACAGCGCGTCGCCGATCAGGTAGGCGCTGCTGTCGCAGGTATGCCCGGGGACGGCGGTCACGCGTGCATCGAGCGCGCCGAGGCGGAAGCGCTCGCCGTCAACGAACAGATGGTCGAACTGCGAACCGTCGACCGGGAAATGTCCGCCCAGGTTGAAGATCGGCCGGAACGTCTTCTGCACGGCACGGATGCCTTCGCCGATCGCCAGCCGGGCCTGTGGCCACTGCGCCTTCAGCCAGTGGCCGGCGCTGAGGTGGTCGGCATGCGCGTGCGTTTCCAGCAGCCATTGCACGTCCAGGGCGCGATCGCGCACGTAGTCGAGCAGTTGCTGCGCCGAGGCAGTCGACGTGCGGCCGGCCTTGGCGTCGAAGTCCAGCACCGGGTCGATCACCGCAGCGGCCGGCCCTGCAGGCTCGTGCACCACGTAGCTCCAGGTGTTGCTGTCGGCGTGGAAGAACGGTTGGACGTGCGGGAACATCGTCACTTGCTCGCCTCCCGGAAGACCGTGTCCCGGAGTGTAGGCCGGGATGGCCCCTAGCGTTGGCCCAGCGCTGCGTTGAGGGTCGCCGCGAGCTCCGCGCCGCCCAGGCGCAGCTGCGCCTCGGCCAGCGAGCGCCAGGTCTGCACGTAGTCGGGCCCGATGCTGGCGCGGGCCGGATAGAAGCCAGGGCGCCTGACGATCGCGCAGGCGTGTTCCGCCCACGCCGCGGACTGCGGCGGCAGCGGCTTGCCGGGCGTCAACGTCGCCGCCGGCATCGCGCGCAGGCGCTGCAGGTAGGCCGGTTCGTCGAGACCGGCATTGCGGAGCATGCCGCTGTCCCACAGCGAGTGCAGGTTGCTTCCGCGATCCTCGAAGTTCACCTGGAAGTCGTTGCCGCCCTTGTCGTGCCCGTAGCCAGCGTGCAGCGGCTGGTGTGCATCGCCGACGAAGTGGACCACGAACTTCAACGCCTGCAGGCGCTCGGCTTGCGACCGCTTCGTGTCGGCAAGGATCGCGGTCTGCGTGCGGATCGCCTCGACCACGCAGTCACCGTTAGGGCAGTGCCGGGGTTGCTGGTAGACGCAGCCGTCTTCGGCGATGTTGACGTAGTGCCACTTGCTGCTGCGCTTGCCCAGGTCGGGATCGTGCTCGCGCAGCTCGTCGGCCCAGTTGGCGATGCCGGCGAGGGTGGGTTCGGGTTCGCCGGCCAGCAGTTGCGTGACGGCCGCGCGGGCGGCCGGGGTCAGGTCGGCCCAGGCCAGCGACGCCACCAGGCGGTGGCCGAGCCGCCCCCACGCGGACGCGGGGGCAGGCAGGAGGCTGAGGGCAAGCAGGACGGCAGTGAGGGCTCTGATCATGGCGCGCACTTTAGCCGACGGGCGGGCCTGTTAGAATGTGCGTTCCCCGTCCATCCGCCGCGCCGGGCGCGGCCGCAGGAGTTTGCTAGCTATGACCATCAAGGTTGGTATCAACGGCTTCGGCCGCATCGGGCGCAACGTGCTTCGCTCGGCCGTGCAGAATTTCAATGGCGAGATCGAGATCGTCGCCATCAACGACCTGCTTGAGCCGGACTACCTGGCCTATATGCTCAGCTACGACTCCGTGCACGGCCGCTTCAAGGGCGACGTGAAGGTCGAGGGCAACACCCTGCTGGTCAATGGCAAGAAGATCCGCCTGACCCAGGAGCGCGATCCGGCCAACCTGAAGTGGGACGAGGTCGGCGCCGACGTCGTCATCGAATCCACCGGCCTGTTCCTCGACAAGGCCACCGCGCAGAAGCACCTCGATGCGGGCGCGAAGAAGGTGGTGCTGTCGGCTCCTTCGAAGGACGACACGCCGATGTTCGTCTACGGCGTGAACCACACCAAGTACAACGGCGAAGCGATCGTCTCCAACGCTTCGTGCACGACCAACTGCCTGGCGCCGATCGCCAAGGTGATCAACGACAAGTGGGGCATCAAGCGTGGCCTGATGACCACCGTGCACGCTGCCACCGCCACGCAGAAGACCGTCGACGGCCCGTCCAACAAGGACTGGCGCGGCGGCCGCGGCATCCTCGAGAACATCATTCCGTCCAGCACTGGCGCGGCCAAGGCCGTCGGCGTGGTGATCCCGGAGCTCAACAAGAAGCTCACCGGCATGGCGTTCCGCGTGCCGACCTCGGACGTGTCGGTGGTCGACCTGACGGTCGAGCTCGACAAGCCGGCGACCTACGCCGAGATCTGCGCGGAAATGAAGGCGCAGTCGGAAGGCGCCCTCAAGGGCATCCTGGGCTACACCGAAGACAAGGTCGTGGCGACCGATTTCCGCGGCGACACGCGCACCTCGATCTTCGATGCCGAGGCCGGCATCGCGCTGGACAGCACCTTCGTCAAGCTGGTCAGCTGGTACGACAACGAGTGGGGCTACTCCAACAAGTGCCTCGAGATGGTCAAGGTTGTCGCCGGCAAGTAAGCCGCGTACCTGGTGATCGCAGGAAAGGCCGGCACGCGCCGGCCTTTTTTTTTGCCCGCTGACCTGCGCAACGACCTTGATTTCAGCCCCCGGAACCCCAACTGGAAGAGCCATGAGCGACCTTCCTCAGCTTGACGAGCAACAGCTGGCGACCCTCGTGGACCGCTTTTACGAGCAGGTCCGCCAGCACCCCGAACTCGGCCCGGTGTTCAACGCCGCCATCGACGACTGGCCTGAACACAAGCGCCTGCTGACGACGTTCTGGTCGTCGGTCCTGCTCGGAACCCGCAGCTACCGGGGGCAACCGATGGCCGCACACCGGCCGCACCCGATCCGCCCGGAACACTTCGACCAGTGGCTGGCACTTTGGCGCCAGACCGCCGAAGCGCTGCTCGCACCCGGGCACGCCGCACTGGCCTGCGAACACGCCGAGAAGATCGGCTACAGCCTGCGATACGGTCTGGGCCTGCAGGAACGCAAGGGCGCGCTTCCGATCGGCGTGCCGATTGCCGCAAACGCCTAGCCGAACTTCTGCATCTTCGGCCACGCCTGCGCCCACGGAATGCGCAGGTTGCGACAAATGAAGATGTCCGGATGGTCTTCCGTCTCCTCGTTGGGCACGTTGTGACTATTGCGGACCCGACCGGCCAGCACGCAATCGCCAGGGGCATCGGCGATGTCCTCGCGCGTGTCGCCGAGCACGATCACCGCTTGCGGTGGCGTCGCCCCGTAACCCTTGTACCAGTACGAATTGACCGGGCTGATCGCCATCGGCAAGCCCAGCTGCGGCCCGTAGAGATTGATCGCACCGGCCTCGCCGTAGTTGTTGGTGAACACCGCCGTGCGCGCGCGCTCGGCAGCCGGCAACGCGTCGTAGATGCGCGCGACCTCGGCGACCAGTTCCTGCCAGCCGATCTGCTCGGCGAAGTTGTCGTGCGCCGCGCGGCTGATGCGCCAACCCATCGAGTTGACAGGTGAGAACTGCAAACCGATCAGGCCGCTGGCCAACGCCATCGCCACCACCCATACCGTCAACAGGGCGGTGCCGGTGAACGCGTAGCCGGCACGCAACGGCCCTTGCCGGTGCAGGAACTGTTCGATGGCCACGCAGCCGGCCGCCAGCAGCATCGGATAGGCCGGTGCCAGGTAATACGCGCGGCCCTGGGCGAGCGCGAACAGCAGCAGCGGCACCGCGTACATCCATGCGACCACCGCGTAGCGCCGACCGGCCTTGGACAGGATCAACCAGGCCAGGCCGGCCAGCCACACCGGCAACGCCATCAGGCCGGCATTGCCGTAGAGCTGCTCGATCAGGAAGTCCCTGGTTCGTCCGATGCGCACGTCGCGGGCATGGATGGTCTGCAGGAAATCCAGCGAGATGAAATCGTGCCGCCATTGCCACAGTGCATTGGGCAGAAACAACAACAGCGACAGCGCCACCCCCAGCCACAGCCAGCGGCTGCGCAGGTGCGAGCGCAGCGGCGTCGCCAGCGTTGCCACCACCAGGCCGGCGACGAAGAAGACCATCGTGTACTTGGTCAGCATGCCCAGGCCGATGACCGCGCCGATCGCCAGCCACCAGCGCGAGTCGCCGCTGTTGACAAGGCGCAGCATCAGCCAGGCCAGCAACACCCACCACAGATAATCGATGCTGACGTACTGCATCAGTCCGCCGGCCACCATCGAGAATGGCGCCAGTGCCGCGAACAGCGCCGCCACGATCTGCGTGGCGCGGGTGCCGCCCATCTCGCGCGCGATCAGGCCGGTGAGCACGGCGGCGATGCTCTGTGCGAGCGCCGCGAACACCCGGAAGCCGCTGAGCGAGTCGCCGAAGAGCTCCAGCGAGATGCGGCCCAGTGCTGGCGTCAACGGCGGATAGGCGACGTAGCCCCAGGCAAGGCTGCGTGCGTCGTCCAGCAACGCCAGCTCGTCGCGGTGGAAGCCGTAATGCTGGTTGCTGAAGAGCCGCACGACGAACAGCGCGATCGCGATCAGGGCGAGCCAGAGGACGTGGCTGCGGGGCAGGCGCATTGGCGACATGGCAGCGGCGATTCCCGTTCAGGATGACGGCTATTTAGTCCTGCGCTCGGCCAGGATGCAATGGAGGTCGCCCGCCCGATGGCCCGGGCGGGCGACTCCACGCCGTCACACCGTGGCCAGCCCCAGGCGCAGCTCGCGCGTGGCCTGGACCATCGCGCTCAAGGCCCGTCGCACTTCAGGCCAGCCGCGCGTCTTCAGGCCGCAGTCGGGGTTGACCCACAGCTGTGCCGCCGGAATCACCTCCATTGCCTTGCCCAGCAGTTCGCCGATCTCCTGCGGTGACGGCACCCGCGGGGCATGGATGTCATAGACGCCCGGCCCGATGCCGTTGGGATAGCGGAACCGCGCAAAGGCATCGAGCAGTTCCATCCGCGAGCGCGAGGTCTCGATCGAGATCACGTCGGCGTCGAGCGCGGCCACCGCATCGATGATGTCGTTGAACTCGGCGTAGCACATGTGGGTGTGGATCTGGGTCGCATCGGCTACGGCGCCTGCGGCAACGCCGAACGCCTCGACCGCCCATGCCAGGTAGTGCGGCCAGTCCTCGCGCCGCAGCGGCAGGCCTTCGCGCAGCGCCGGTTCGTCGATCTGGATGATGGCGATGCCGGCAGCTTCGAGATCCAGCACTTCGTCGCGCAGTGCCAGCGCGATCTGCCGGCAGGTGTCGGCACGCGGCTGGTCGTCGCGCACGAACGACCATTGCAGGATCGTCACCGGGCCGGTCAGCATGCCCTTGACCGGGTATTGCGTGCGCGACTGGGCGTAGGCGGTCCATTCCACTGTCATCGCGCGCGGCCGGCTGACGTCGCCGTACAGCACTGGCGGCTTCACGCAGCGCGAGCCGTAGCTCTGCACCCAGCCGTGCGAAGTGAAGGCGAAGCCGTCGAGCTGCTCGCCGAAGTACTCGACCATGTCGTTGCGCTCGAACTCGCCGTGCACCAGCACGTCCAGGCCGATGGCCTCCTGCTCGCGCAGGCAGTTGTCGATCTCGCGCTCGAGGAACAGGCGATAGCCGGCAGCGTCGAGATGGCCGGACTTGTGATCGGCACGGGCCTTGCGCACCAGAGACAGTTGCGGGAAGGAGCCGATCGTCGTGGTCGGCAGCGGCGGCAACGACAGGCGCTGCTGCTGCAGTTGCGCGCGCTGCGGGTAGGGCGTGGTGCGTCGGCTCATCGCCGGCTCCAGCGCGGCGACCCGGGCGCGCACCGCCGCATAGCGCAGCTGCGGTGCATCGCGGTGTGTGGTGCGCTGCGCCTGTGCGGCCGAGATCTTCGCCGCTGCGCCCGCATCGCCGGCACTGGCATCGGCAAGCAGTCGCAACTCCTCCAGCTTCTGCCGCGCGAACGCCATGCCGCCGCGCAACGGCTGCGGCAGTTTGCGTTCCAGCTGCAGGTCGATCGGCACGTGCAGCAGCGAACACGACGGCGCCAGCCAGCGTACGCGCCCACCGGCATCCCGGATCTGTGCCAGCGCCGTGTCGAGATCGGTGCGCCACACGTTGCGACCGTCGACCACGCCCAGGCTCAGCGGCCGGTCCGCGGGCAGTGCGGCGAGCACGCGCGCGAGCTGGCGCGGTGCCCGCACCAGGTCGACGTGCAAGGCCTGCACGGGCAGCGCGGCCACCAGCGGGAGGTTGTCGCCGAGGTCGCCGAAGTAGGTGGCGAGCAGGAGCTGCGGCACGGCTGCCGCCGCCAGCGCGGCGAAGGCGCGGCGGTAGGCTTCGCGGTCAGGCTCGCCCAGATCCAGCACCAGGCACGGCTCGTCGATTTGTACCCATGATGCACCGGCCGCCTTCAGCTGTTGCAGCAGCTCGACGTACGCGGGCAGCAGCCTGTCGAGGAGTTCGAGCGGGCAACCGCCATCCACGCGCTTGCCAAGCTTGAGGAACGACACCGGCCCCAGCAGTACCGGACGTGCATCGAGCCCAAGGGCGCGGGCTTCGTGTAGCTCGGCCAGTGGCTTGTCGCCGCGCAGGCGGAACTGCTGGTCGATTTCAAACTGCGGTACGAGGTAGTGATAGTTGCTGTCGAACCATTTGGTCATCTCCAGCGCATGGAGATCATGGCTGCCGTCCTGCAGGCCGCGGGCGAGGGCGAAATAGCCCGCGAGCGGATCGGCTTCGTACACCGCGCGGTGCGAGGGCGGGATGGCGTCGAGCAGCACCGCGGTATCCAGCACGTGGTCGTAAAGCGAAAAGTCGTTGCATGGGACCACGTCGACACCGGCATCGCGCGCGAGTTGCCAGTGGCGGGCACGCAGTTCGCGTGCGGTGTGGTGCAGGTCCTGGGCCGGCGTCTGGCCTTTCCAGAACGATTCGAGGGCTTGCTTGAGCTCGCGTCGCGCGCCGATGCGCGGGAAGCCGAGATGGGTTACCTGGATCATGGATATGTACCTGCGATGCGTATGCATGACGCAGGGCAACGAAGGAGGGCACGGCCGCAGCCGACGCCGCGAACGGCGCCGGAGGAGACCTGCCTTCGACCTTCGCCCCCGCGGGCGAACCGGCCACGCGGCATGAGCCGAGCGGTCCGGGGTCGGACGGAGGGCGGACCCTCCGGTCATGGCAGGTCTTCGGGCTCGTGGGCGCGAGGACGGCATCGTCCTCACCTACTGGCCATCGCTTCCCGGGCAAGCCCAGTGCATGGATGGCGGTCGTTCCCATATACCGCTGCGGGGCAGCTCCGGAATTGGACTCGCGTCCGTACCGGATTCCCTCTGGCGCCACCGGTTGCCCGGTGGTACTTGTCACATCGCTCCATCTTTATGAAGCGATGATCACCACGACGCCGCTAAATTAGCCCCACGGGGCAGGGGCGTCAATCGCGTCTTCATGATCGGCGCCGTTACGAATCCGCGCCGTCACGCTGGCAGCGCAGGTACCGGTGTCGGCTGGCCGTGCACGTCGAGCGCGACCATGGTGAAGCGGCCACGCGTGGCCAGCTGCGTATCGCCCGTCATCAGGTCTTCGCGGTGCATGTCGACTTCCACCTGCAGCGAGCTGCGGCCAGTGGCGACCACGCGCGCGACCAGCTCGACCAGCGCGCCTTTGGGCACGGCGACGTGGAAATCGATTTGCTCCGAACGCGCGGTGACCACGGTGCTGCGCGCGTAACGCGAGGCTGCGACGAAGGCGGCCTTGTCCATCCACGCCAGCGCCTGGCCGCCGAACAGGGTGCCCAGGTGGTTGGTGTGGTCGGGGAAGACGATCTCGGTCATGCGCGCCTCGGTCGGAGGCGCGACCGCGGTGCCGTCAGGATCAGAACGCGGCATCGAAGGCGACCTCGCCCTGCACGCCCACCTGGTAGGCCGAGACGCGTCGCTCGAAGAAGTTGGTCACTTCCTGAACGTCCTGCAGGTCCATGAAGGCGAACGGGTTGGTCGCGCCGAAATGGCGCGGCATGCCCAGCTGCGCCAGCCGCTGGTCGGCGCAGTACTGCAGGTACTGGCGCATGTCTTTGGGCGAGAGTCCGGCGACGCCGCCCGATAGCACGTCCTGGGCGAACTGCATCTCGCATTCGACCGCTTCCTCCAGCATCGTGACCACCTGGCGCTGCAGTTCTTCGTCGAACAACTCCGGCTGCTCGCTGCGGGCGGTGCGGATGACTTCGAAGGCGAACGCCATGTGGCAGCTTTCGTCGCGGAACACCCAGTTGGTGCCCGCCGCCAGGCCATGCAGCAGCCCGCGCGAGCGCAGGTAGTAGACGTAGGCGAAAGCGGCGAAGAAGAACAGCCCTTCGATGCAGCAGGCAAAGCAGATCAGGTTGAGCAGGAACTGGCGGCGCTGCTCCGTCGTTTCGATGCGCCGGATGTCCTGGATCGAATCGATCCACTTGAAGCAGAACTCGGCCTTGGCGCGGATCGAGGGAATGTTCTGCACCGCATCGAACGCTTTGGCGCGCGCAACCGGATCGGGCAGGTAGGTGTCGAGCAGCGTCAGGTAGAACTGCACGTGCAGCGCTTCCTCGTACAACTGCCGCGACAGGTACATGCGCGCCTCGGGCGCGTTGATGTGCTGGTACAGGTTCAGCACCAGGTTGTTGGCGACGATGCTGTCGCCGGTGGCGAAGAACGCGACCAGACGCTCGATCAGGTGGCGCTCGGCCGGCCCCAGCTTGTGCTTGAGGTCGTTGACGTCGAGCGAGAAGTCGACCTCCTCGACGGTCCAGGTGTTGCGGATGGCGTCGCGGTACATCTCGTAGAACTGCGGGTAGCGCATCGGCCGCAGGGTGAGGTCGAAGCCGGGGTCGAGCAGGTGGGTGTCGGTAGTCATGGAATTCCTTGCAAGGGAGGCAGGTTTACTGGCAGGCCTCGCAGCTCTCGGGGTTCTCGAGCGAGCACGCCACCGCTTCGACCGCGGTGTACTCGGGCTTGGCCGTTTCGGCGACGCCGCTGACGGTCGCCTTGGCGATCTTCGTGGCCGGCCGCGAGCGCAGGTAATACGTGGTCTTGAGCCCCTTCTTCCACGCGTACATGTACATCGACGACAACTGCCCGATGTTCGGACTCTCGATGAACAGGTTCAGCGACTGGCTCTGGTCGATGAAGGCGCCGCGGTCGGCGGCCATGTCGATCAGCGAGCGCATCGGCAGTTCCCACGCGGTGCGGTAGACCGCGCGGAGCGATTCGGGAATCTGCGTGATTCCCTGAATCGAACCTTCGGCCATCTTGATGCGGTCGCGCAGTTCCGGCGTCCACAGGCCAAGCGTCTTGAGTTCCTCGGCCAGGTAGCGGTTGACCACCAGGAAGTCGCCCGACAGCGTCTCGCGCTTGAACAGGTTCGATATCTGCGGCTCGATGCATTCGTAGCAGCCAGCAATCGAAGCAATGGTCGCCGTCGGCGCAATCGCGATCAGCAGCGAGTTGCGCAGGCCGTGCTCGGCGATGCGCGCGCGCAGGCTGTCCCAGGCATGCGCTTGGGATGGCGTCACGCCCCAGGCCTCGAATTGCAGCTCGCCCTGCGAGGCGCGGGTGTCGGCGAACGACGGGTGGCGGCCGCGTTCCATCGCCAGTTCATTGGAAGCGGTCAGCGCATGGAAGTAGACCGCTTCGGCGATCTGCCTGGACAGCGCACGTGCCTGGTCCGAATCGAACGGCAGGCGCAGCTTGAAGAACACGTCCTGCAGGCCCATCACGCCCAGGCCAACCGGGCGCCACTTGAGGTTGGCACGGCGCGCGGTCTCGATCGGGTAGAAGTTGAGGTCGATCACGCGGTCGAGCTGGCGCACGGCCAGGCGCACCGTTTCGGCCAGCTTGTCGAAATCGAAGCGACCGTCTTCGCCGTGCACCGGACCTTCGGCGAACAGTTCGACGTGGTGCGACAGGTTGATCGACCCGAGGTTGCACACCGCGGTCTCCTCCTGCGAGGTGACCTCCAGGATCTCGGTGCACAGGTTCGACAGGTGCACCACGTTGCCTTCGCGCAGGGTCTGGTTGCAGGCGCGGTTGGACTTGTCCTTGAAGTTCATCCAGCCGTTGCCGGTCTGCGCCAGCGTCCGCACCATGCGGCTGTACAGCTCGCG
>DATDBI010000173.1:0-1516 GCA_036524915.1 Lysobacter sp.
CTATTCTACACAAGCAGTCACGAATACCAGTGCAAAGCTACAGTAAAGGTGCACGGGGTCTTTCCGTCTGACCGCAGGAACCCCGCATCTTCACGGGGAATTCAGTTTCACTGAGTCTATGCTGGAGACAGCGGGGAAGTCGTTA
Source organism: Lysobacter sp. (assembly GCA_036524915.1). Classification (GTDB taxonomy): domain Bacteria; phylum Pseudomonadota; class Gammaproteobacteria; order Xanthomonadales; family Xanthomonadaceae; genus Lysobacter_J. The sequence goes on from DATDBI010000173.1 coordinate 146, forward strand.
CGCCATTCGTGCAGGTCGGAACTTACCCGACAAGGAATTTCGCTACCTTAGGACCGTTATAGTTACGGCCGCCGTTTACCGGGGCTTCAATTCGGTGCTTGCACACCTCCTTTTAACCTTCCGGCACCGGGCAGGCGTCAGACCCTATACGTCATCTTACGATTTCGCAGAGCCCTGTGTTTTAGTTAAACAGTCGCTACCCCCTGGTCTGTGCCCCCAATGCCTAGTTGCCTAGACACTGGGCCTCCTTATCCCGAAGTTACGGAGGTAAATTGCCGAGTTCCTTCAGCATAGTTCTCTCAAGCGCCTTGGTATACTCTACCAGTCCACCTGTGTCGGTTTAGGGTACGGTCTAATGTTGGAGCTATTTCCTGGAACCGCTTGGAAGCCAGATCAATCCAATAAGATCTGACAGCGTACGCGATCCGTCACTACCAACTGGCTGAGGAATATTCACCTCATTCCCATCGACTACGCCTTTCGGCCTCGCCTTAGGGGCCGGCTAACCCTGCGGAGATTAACTTTACGCAGGAACCCTTGGACTTTCGGCGACAGTGTCTTTCACACTGTTTGTCGTTACTCATGTCAGCATTCGCACTTCCAATACCTCCAGCAGCCCTCACGGGTCCGCCTTCGTTGGCTTATGGAACGCTCCGCTACCGCTTGCACAAAGTGCAAACCTTAAGCTTCGGCTCGTGGCTTGAGCCCCGATACATTTTCGGCGCAGGAACCCTTGTTTAGACCAGTGAGCTGTTACGCTTTCTTTAAAGGATGGCTGCTTCTAAGCCAACCTCCTGGTTGTTTTGGGATTCCCACATCCTTTCACACTTAGCCACGAATTGGGGGCCTTAGCTGTAAGTCAGGGTTGTTTCCCTCTCCACGACGGACGTTAGCACCCGCCGTGTGTCTCCCGCGCAGTACTTCTCGGTATTCGGAGTTTGGTTAGGATCGGTAATGCGGTAAGCACCCCTTGCCCATCCAGTGCTCTACCCCCGAGAGTATTCACGCGAGGCGCTACCTAAATAGCTTTCGCGGAGAACCAGCTATTTCCGAGTTTGATTGGCCTTTCACCCCTAGCCACACGTCATCCAAGACCTTTTCAACGGGCACTGGTTCGGACCTCCAGTGGGTGTTACCCCACCTTCATCCTGCACATGGCTAGATCACTCGGTTTCGGGTCTAAAGCCACGAACTGAACGCCCTATTCAGACTCGCTTTCGCTGCGCCTCCACCTATCGGCTTAAGCTTGCTCGTTACTTTAAGTCGCTGACCCATTATACAAAAGGTACGCGGTCACCCAGGACAACCCTTGGGCTCCCACTGTTTGTAAGCATCCGGTTTCAGGAACTGTTTCACTCCCCTCGTCGGGGT
>DATDBI010000174.1:0-2861 GCA_036524915.1 Lysobacter sp.
GGATAGGGACCGAACTGTCTCACGACGTTCTAAACCCAGCTCGCGTACCGCTTTAATGGGCGAACAGCCCAACCCTTGGGACCGACTCCAGCCCCAGGATGCGACGAGCCGACATCGAGGTGCCAAACCATCCCGTCGATATGGACTCTTGGGGAAGATCAGCCTGTTATCCCCGGGGTACCTTTTATCCGTTGAGCGACGGCGCTTCCACAAGCCACCGCCGGATCACTAGTCCCTACTTTCGTACCTGCTCGACCCGTCAGTCTCACAGTCAAGCTCCCTTGTGCACTTACACTCAACACCTGATTGCCAACCAGGCTGAGGGAACCTTTGGGCGCCTCCGTTACCCTTTAGGAGGCAACCGCCCCAGTTAAACTACCCACCAGACACTGTCCCTGATCCGGATCACGGACCGAGGTTAGACATCCAGCACGACCAGAGTGGTATTTCAACGACGACTCCCACACGGCTGGCGCCGCGCTTTCACAGTCTCCCACCTATCCTACACAAGCCGAACCGAACACCAATATCAAGCTATAGTAAAGGTCCCGGGGTCTTTCCGTCCTGCTGCGCGAAACGAGCATCTTTACTCGTAATGCAATTTCACCGGGCCTATGGTTGAGACAGTCGAGAAGTCGTTACGCCATTCGTGCAGGTCGGAACTTACCCGACAAGGAATTTCGCTACCTTAGGATGGTTATAGTTACCACCGCCGTTTACTGGCGCTTAAGTTCTCAGCTTCGCCATGCCGAAACACGACTAACCGGTCCCCTTAACGTTCCAGCACCGGGCAGGCGTCAGTCCGTATACATCGCCTTACGGCTTCGCACGGACCTGTGTTTTTAGTAAACAGTCGCTTCTCGCTGGTCTCTGCGGCCACCCCCAGCTCCCACCGCAAGGGTGATCACCAGGCGCGGCCCCCCTTCTCCCGAAGTTACGGGGGCATTTTGCCGAGTTCCTTAACCATAGTTCACCCGAACGCCTCGGTATTCTCTACCAGACCACCTGAGTCGGTTTAGGGTACGGGCCGCCATGAAACTCGCTAGAGGCTTTTCTCGACAGCATAGGATCATCCACTTCACCACAATCGGCTCGGCATCAGGTCTCAGACACATGCCGCCCGGATTTACCTGGACGACGCCCTACACCCTTACCCCGGGACAACCACCGCCCGGGCTGGACTACCTTCCTGCGTCACCCCATCACTTACCTACTACCACCTCGGTTCAGCGGCTCCACCACTCCCACCTCGTCCGAAGACTCAGCAGGCGGCATCACGGCCTTAGCATCAGAGGATTCGATACTGGGCGTTTCAAAGCGGGTACCGGAATATCAACCGGTTGTCCATCGACTACGCCTGTCGGCCTCGCCTTAGGTCCCGACTTACCCTGGGCAGATCAGCTTGACCCAGGAACCCTTAGTCAATCGGCGCAAGAGTTTCCCACTCTTGTATCGCTACTCATGCCTGCATTCTCACTCGTGAACCGTCCACCACTCGCTTACACGGCGGCTTCACCCGGCACACGACGCTCCCCTACCCACCACAGCCCCCGTTAGGAGTACATGCTGCAGTGACACGACTTCGGCGGTACGCTTGAGCCCCGCTACATTGTCGGCGCGGAATCACTTGACCAGTGAGCTATTACGCACTCTTTCAAGGATGGCTGCTTCTAAGCCAACCTCCTGGTTGTCTCTGCGACTCCACATCCTTTCCCACTTAGCGTACGCTTAGGGGCCTTAGTCGATGCTCTGGGCTGTTTCCCTCTCGACCATGGAGCTTATCCCCCACAGTCTCACTGCCGCGCTCTCACTTACCGGCATTCGGAGTTTGGCTAAGGTCAGTAACCCGGCAGGGCCCATCGCCTATCCAGTGCTCTACCTCCGGCAAGAAACACACGACGCTGCACCTAAATGCATTTCGGGGAGAACCAGCTATCACGGAGTTTGATTGGCCTTTCACCCCTAACCACAGGTCATCCCCCAGGTTTTCAACCCTGGTGGGTTCGGTCCTCCACACGGTCTTACCCGCGCTTCAACCTGCCCATGGCTAGATCACCCCGCTTCGGGTCTTGAGCATGCTACTCAAACGCCCTCTTCGGACTCGCTTTCGCTACGGCTACCCCACACGGGTTAACCTCGCAACACACCGCAAACTCGCAGGCTCATTCTTCAAAAGGCACGCAGTCACGACTGGAAGAGCAAACCCTCCCAGCGACGCTCCCACGGCTTGTAGGCACACGGTTTCAGGTACTATTTCACTCCGCTCCCGCGGTACTTTTCACCATTCCCTCACGGTACTATCCGCTATCGGTCACCAGGGAATATTTAGGCTTAACGGGTGGTCCCGCCAGATTCACACAGGATTTCTCGGGCCCTATGCTACTTGGGTGGTCCCCAAGAGAGCCGTCAGCATTTCAGCTACGGGGGTCTTACCCTCTACGCCGGACCTTTCGCATGTCCTTCGCCTACACCAACGGTTTATCACTCTCCGACCGGCCGGCAGACCAGTCAAGGAAACTCCCACGACCCCGTATACGCAACCCCTGCCGGGTATCACACGCATACGGTTTAGCCTCATCCGGTTTCGCTCGCCACTACTCCCGGAATCACGGTTGTTTTCTCTTCCTGCGGGTACTGAGATGTTTCACTTCCCCGCGTTCCCTCCACATGCCCTATGAGTTCAGGCACGGGTGACAGCCCATGACGACTGCCGGGTTTCCCCATTCGGACACCCCCGGATCAAAGCTCGGTTGACAGCTCCCCGGGGCCTATCGCGGCCTCCCACGTCCTTCATCGGTTCCTGGTACCAAGGCATCCACCGTGCGCCCTTAACAACTTGGCCACAGATGCTCGCGTCCACT
>DATDBI010000175.1:0-47265 GCA_036524915.1 Lysobacter sp.
GAACCTTCCGCAGAAGTCGCTTAACCCACCGCCGCAGACGCGAGAGCCGCCGCCGCCGATCAGGCTGCGCATCGACGCTTCGGGTCAGGTGTTTTGGAATGACGCTCCGCAGCCGCTCACCGCGATCGAGAACATGATGCAAGTCGAGGTCCAGCGCGACCCGACCAACCAGCCCATGCTCGAGATCGACACCAGCCCGGACGCCGATTACGGCATCCTGGCCAAGGTGCTGGCGCACGCGAAGAACGCTGAAATGGATAAGGTCGGCTTCGTCCAGAACGATTGACCGACCGGTGTCGCTTACCGTCGTGAAAACGCCGCCTCAGGGCGGCGTTTTTTTTGGCCGCTCGTCCGCCCGCCGCTGCCGTCCGCGACGACGCTCTTGTCTGTCCTCCCGTTCCAGGCGTAGCGTGAAGTCGGGCATGGGGCCCCATGGAGGTTGCGTATGGCCGTCTCCTCGTTCTATCTGTCCGACTCCCGCCTGGGCGAGCATCGCGCCGTCGCCCAGATCAATGTCACTCCGCTGGTCGACGTGCTGCTCGTATTGCTGGTGATCTTCATGGTGACTGCCCCGGCCCTGACCGGAAGCCTGGACATGCGACTGCCGTTGCCCACACGCGATCCCACCGAGCCGCCGCCGCGGGTCGAACTGCGCGTGGGCAGCGACGGGGCGTATCACCTGGACGGTGCAGTGCTGGCGCGCGACGAACTGGCGCCTGCACTTGAGGCGATCGCAAGACGGAGTCCCGAGACGGTGCTCCAGGTGGCCGCCGATGCCGACGCCGATTACCAGGGTTTTGCCTGGGCGCTGTCGGAAGCCCAGCAGAGCGGCATTCGCGAAATCGCCTGGCAATAACGCCGGGCCGGTGCGTTAGACCGGGTGCCCCGGATTACCTCCGGGGTTGCCCTGGGGACGGGCTCAGCGCGACAGGAGGCGCAGGTACGCCTCGATGGTCGTGTCGATGCCCTGGTAAATCGCTTCGCCGATCAGCGCATGGCCGATCGAGACCTCGAGGATCCCGGGAACCTGCTCGAGGAAAAATCCGAGGTTGGCCTGCCTGAGATCGTGGCCGGCATTCACGCCCAGGCCGGCATCCATGGCGCGCCTCGCCGCCTGCGCGAACTGCGCGGCCATGGCCTGCCCAACGCCGTCGGCAAACGCCTGCGCATACGGACCGGTGTACAGCTCGACACGGTCTGCCCCGACCGCGGCGGCGTGCGCGATTCCACTCCTGCCCGATTCGGTGTGCGCGTCGGCGAACAGGCTGACGCGGCAACCAAGTGCTTTCAGTGCATCGACGTAGGGGCGCAGCGTCCCGGCATCGCGGACAAAATCAAAGCCATGGTCAGAGGTGAGCTGCGCGTCGCCGTCGGGCACGAGCGTCGCCTGCGCGGGCCGGACCTGCTCACATAGCGCCAGGAATCCCGGGTAGCCGGCACGCGGCGGTGCGAATGGATTGCCTTCGAGGTTGAACTCGACTGAGCGCTCGCGGGTCAGCTCCGACAACGCGTACACATCGTCGGCGCGAATGTGGCGAGCGTCGGGGCGAGGGTGCACGGTGATGCCGTGTGCGCCCGCATCCAGACAGGCCTTCGCCGCCGCAACCACGCTTGGCTCATCGCCGCCGCGCGAATTGCGCAGTACGGCAATCTTGTTGACGTTGACACTCAGGACGGTCAAGAGGCCGCGCCTCGACGCCGCCGTGGAAACACAATCCGGCTCACTTGCACACTTCGCTGCTCTGGCTGTAGATCACCGGTTCCCAGTAGGACCGATCCATGATGTTGTTGCGGCGCTCCTCGATCAGGTGCGAGGCAAGCAGGTACGTGGTGTTCGGCTGCACATCCAGCTCAATCGTCTTGTAACGATCCGACTGCTGCGCCCGCTGACGCAACTGGACGTCGTTGAACTGCACGTCCTCGATCATCTCGGCGACTTCGAGTGAATGCTTGCCGGCCGGGACACGGTAGCTGCGGGCGGTGGTCGGGCCGGGCAGCGTGCCATCGACATTGATCAGTCGCGCGCGGTAGAGATCCTTGCTGCGCGGTGCGACGTCGAACACGCTGATGCGACCACAGCCTGCGACAGATGGAGCGGCGCTCGTGGCGGCCGGCGCACTGGCAGGGTCGGCCTGCTCCACTGGATCGGCGAAGGCAACGAACGCAAGGCCGAGCAACGGCAGGCAGCACAACGCGAACGGTTTCATGACGGTCTCCTGTGGTGCGGCGCGGGCACGCAGGCACGGCTCCCGCGGCGGCGCCATGCTAGCAGGCGGTCCGCAGCGGCCGGTGTGAAATCCGGGCGCGATCAGGCAGCGGGCGGCGCACCCGGCGGACTGCCGGCGGCGCGGCGGGCTTCGGCCTGCTCCCGCAGGCGGCGCAGTTCGAGCGGGTCGAGGATCATCGAGGTATCGCGACTCTGGCTGTCCACGCGAAGCGCCAGCAGCTTCATCACCCATGCCAGCGACAGGCCCAGCGAGGCCAGCAGGCAAATGACGAGCACCGCCACCGAAGTGGTTTTGAAGGCGACGCCGAAGGCGGCCAGGGCCAGCAGCAGTAAGAGCCAGTGCATGGGGTGGATGCTCCGTTTGGGATGTTCGACTGCGCGGGCAGTTTAGCGCCTGCCAACGCGGCGGCATCGCCCGATTGCCGGCCCGCCGCGACCGCCGGTCAGCCGCAACATGCCACTGGCCGAGGACGGCCTGCACGCCGCCCGGCGGCAGCACCTCACAACAGCGGAGACACCAGCCGTGCCAGGGCTTCGGGCACGCGGGTTCGCCACAGCGAGCGGGCGCGATCGTCGCGCACGCGCGGCGCAAGAGAGCATTCGCTCTGGATCAGCTGGGCCAGTTCGGTCCCGATCCCGCGGTCGCGGAACATCACCGAAACCTCGAAGTTCAGTCGAAAGCTGCGGTGGTCGAAGTTGGCACTGCCGATGATCGCGAGGTCGTCGTCACACAACAGCGCCTTGCTGTGCAGCATGCGCGGCCCGTACTCGTGAATCTTCACGCCGGCGACGAGCAACTCGTCGAAGTAGGACCGCGCCGCCAGCGTGACCAGACGGCTGTCGCACACCTTTGGTACCAGCAGGCGTACGTCGAGACCGCCCAGTGCAGCCGACGTCATGGCCATGCGCGCCGCCTCGCCGGGAACGAAATAGGGTGTCACCAGCCACACGCGCCGCTGCGCGGAATGGATGGCGGCGACGTGCAGGCGGTGGATCGCCTCCCAGTCCGAATCCGGACCGGACACCAGCACCTGTGCCGAGATCGGACCCGGACGCGGCGGCGGATTGTGCAGCCGCAGCGGCGCCTGGCCGGTGGCGTAGGCCCAATCCTCGATGAACACCAGTTGCAACTCGCGCACCACGTCGCCTTCCAGGCGCAGGTGCAGGTCGCGGTACGCATCCTTGCGCAGGCGCTCGTCCTCTTCATCGGTGATGTTGATGCCACCGGTGAAGCCCACCAGGCTGTCGATCACCACGATCTTGCGGTGCGTGCGCATGTTGAGCCACGGCCGCTTCCAGAACCAGCGCACCCGCATCGGATGGAACCATGCGACTTCGGCACCGGCGTCCACCAGTGGCTGCAGGAAGCGCCGCTTGGTCTTGCCCGAACCGACCGCGTCGAGCAGCAGGCGCACCTGCACGCCGGCCTTCGCGCGTTCCACCAGCGCATCGCGCAGTGAAGTGCCGGTGCGATCGGGCAGGAAGATGTAGTACTCGAGGTGGATGTGCTCGTGCGCCTGCGCGATAGCCGACAACAGCGAGACGTACTTGGCGCCACCGTCGATGAGCAGCTCGGCGCAGGTCGCGGTGATCGGCGGCAAGCCGGTCGTGGCTTGGGCAAGTCGGGCCAGTTCGATCGCGTCGGCACTGGGATGAAGACCTTCGGGCAGCGGCGGCAGCGATGCCCGCGTGCGGCCGCGGCGCAGGCGTTGGCGATGGATCCGCTGCGGGCCGAAAAAGTAGTAGATCAGGAAGCCCACGTACGGCAACGCGGCCAGGCTGATCAGCCAGCTCAGCGTTGCCACCGGCTCGCGCTTTTGCAGAACGATCCACAGACCGAGCCACAACAGGTAACCGATCCATCCCAGCACCAGGTACAGCTGGAGGTGCGGTATTGCCAGCAACGCGGACCAGGCGGCCTGCAGGGCTTCGAGCATGGGGACGCCTCCGTGGGGTCTGGTCAGCAACCTGTCCAGCCGATGGCAGGTCCGCCCTAGGCTAAGCCGCGCGCCAAAAGCGCGCCACCGCCGGTGCGCGAATGAACCCGGGAAAACGATGCGAACCGTTGAGGCGATTCGTATGGATCGACCCGTCGCCGCTATCTAGCCTTGCGGGCCCATGGGAGCACCGCACAGGAACGAGCTGTTTCTGGAGGTCGCCCTGCTGGCCAGTCGTGACATCAACAAGGACCGTACCTCCAATGAACAACAAAACCCTGATCGCAGGCATCCAGCTGGTGCTGGGTCTCGGCCTGGCCACCCATGCGCAGGCGCAGCAGGCGCCACGCCTGACCGCGCCGGCGCCTTCGTACCTGGTCCACAACAACGGCTTGTTCGCCTATGGCCAGCAGGCGATCAACTCGTTGCACCAGCGCCTGGGTGAGACCGGTGTCGGCCATCGTCCTGCCGAAGGCAATGGCGAGTTCTTTGTTCGCGGCTTCGGAGGTCAGAGCGAGTACTACAACGACCCGACCTCCGCGCCGAGTGGTTACGACTACGAACAGGACACCTACGGGCTGCAGCTCGGCGGCAACTGGCTCAAGCTGCAGGGCGACAACGGCAGCCTGCGACTGGGAGCCGCGTTGTCGGTGGGTAAATCGCAGATCGAGCCCGAGCTCCACAACGGCGGCCGTCGCATCCCCATCGCGGCGGGCCATGAAACCATCGACGCCAGCAGCTTCGCCGCCACCGCCACCTGGCAACACAATGGCGGCTGGTACGTCGATGGTCTGCTCGGTGCCAGTGAGTACCGCGGTGATGTCCACGTCGCCGCGGGCGGCAAGGTTGCGCGCCTGGAATCCAACGATGTCTTCGCCTCGGTCGAGACCGGCTACCAGTGGGTGCTGGACGAGGGCCTGATCGTTGAACCGCAAGCCCAGGTGACCTGGCGGAAGCTCGACACCGATCGCCTTTCCGATCGCGATGGCGTCGTGGTCGACCTCGGCACGCCGGAGCTGTTCGTCTGGCGAGTCGGTGCGCGTGCCCTGTTCGCACCCTCGGTCGGCAGCGACGGCTCGACCCTGACACAGTATGTGAAGTTCAACTACTACGACAGCGAAGGCCCCGATCAGCGGGCGATCCTGTCCGGCGACCGCATCGCCACCGGTGCCTACGGCAACACGGGCGAGTTCGGCTACGGCCTGACCGCGACCCTGCGCAACCGCTTCTCGTTCTACGGCGACTTCGCCCTGCAGCAGGAGATCGGTGACGCCAGCCGTGAAGGGTGGGCGGCCAGTGCCGGTGCGAAGTGGGTCTTCTGAGGTGACGCTGCAGCGGCCCATTGCATGAATGGGCCGCCTCCTGCCCCCTTGGCCCCGCCCCGTCTCACTCGCTGCGACGGTGACGCAGTAGCCTGGGCGGCATGGACGACGCCCGCAAAGCCCAGCAACCGATCAAGGGGCGTGGAGCGGCATCGCAGGTCGATGGTCGCTACGCGGTCACGGTCGCGCGCGGCGAGGATGACGGCTGGGGGTCGGTCTACGACGACCTCGCCGAACCGGCACGCCCGCAAACGCAGGTCACCGAAGAGCGCGCGCGCAGCATCATCAGCCGCAATGATTCGCCGGACATCGGCTTCGGCCAGTCGGTCAATCCCTATCGCGGCTGCGAGCACGGCTGCGTGTACTGCTTTGCACGCCCATCGCACGCCTACCTGGACCTGTCACCGGGCCTGGACTTCGAGACGCGCCTGTTCGCCAAGACCAACGCCGCCGAGCGCCTGGTTAGCGAGCTCGCGCGACCGGGCTACCGGTGCCAACCGCTCGCGCTGGGCATAAACACCGATTCCTATCAGCCGATAGAACGCCGCTATCGCGTCACGCGTTCGCTGATCGAAGTGCTGTCCAGCTGCTCGCACCCGTTCAGCGTGATCACCAAGAACGCCGCCGTCACGGGCGATCTCGACCTCATTGCACCGATGGCCAAACGCGGCCTGGTCACCGTCTACTTCTCGGTGACCACGCTCGACAACCACCTGTCGGCACGAATGGAACCACGCGCGTCGGCCCCACATTCGCGCCTCAAGGCGATGCGCACGCTTGCCGACGCGGGCGTGCCGGTCGGCGTGATGGTGGCGCCGGTGATCCCGATGATCAACGATCGCGAGATCGAGCACATTCTCGAAGCGGCACGCGACCACGGGGCGGGCTCGGCCGGCCATGTCCTGCTGCGCCTGCCGCACGAGCTCAAGCAGGTGTGGCGCGAATGGCTGCAGTTGCACTACCCGGAACGCGCGGCGCACGTGATGAGCCTGATCCAGCAGATGCGCGGCGGCAAGGACTACGACAGCGCCTTCGGCACCCGCATGCACGGACAAGGACCGTTCGCCCAGCTCATCGAGCAGCGCTTCCGCAAGGCCCACAAGCGGCTTGGTTTCGGCCGCCTGCCGCCGCTCGACACGTCCTTGTTCGTGCCGCCCCGCAAGCCATCGCCGCAGGCTGACCTGTTCTGATGTGCGCTGCCCCGGCGGTCAGCTTCCGTCGTCGATCACCTCGACGTTGCTGAAGTTCGCAACCACACACAGCGCGTAGTCGCCTGGCTTCAGCGCCGAGTATGGCGTCTGGTAGCTGACCCGCTTGCACGCATAGCTCTTGCCGTCGGGGAACCGGGTGCTCCACGTGTAGTCCTGCTCCCAGTACACCGCCAGCGCTCCCGCGCCAGCGTTGTCGAAGGCCTTCATGCCCTTGCAGCCGAGCACCTCGTTGCCCGGGACCGGCACGCCGAAATAGGCGGCAAACTCGCGGTAATAGGCCATCCGGTTGAGTGACTGCGGATGCTCCGCCAGGCGCCCACACTCGATGCCGCCATTGATGATCTGCGTGGTGACGCCAAAACCCGGTAACAGCCCGTTGCCGATGTCCGCCGCATTGGGCTGCCAGGTGCCGTCGAGCGCGTGCAGCATCGAGGGCTTTGGCGGTTGTGGATACGAGAAGAAGAACGTGGCGCTGGCGAGGTTGAGCCAGGTGTCGGCGACCAGCCCGGGCCGGTCGAGCAGCGTGCGCACGTTGCCGAACATCGCCTCGGAGAACGGGCCGTAGTTGTAGTTGTAGGAAAGCTGCTTGGCGCCGCGACCGAAGTAGCTCACGAAATCGCCGTTATCGAACTTGCCGCAAGGCCAGGCGCGCCCTTGCCACACCGCGGGGCTGCACTCGGCGTTGTAGCCGCCGCGCATGGTCTCGTTCCAGCCGACTTCGCGCACGTGCACCAGGCCCTGTCGCCATTGCGGCACGGCGTGCGAGGCATTGTGGCCGCCGGGTTCCTGGGCGAAGTGGGCAAACATCGTCGCCAGTGTCCTGCGGCAGATGGCGTCGGACCGGTCCGGGTCAGCACCTGCCTGCGGGTAGCGGGCGCAGATCGCCGGGAACTTCGCGATGGCCTGCAACAGGCCGCGGTAGGTGTACTGCGCAACGCGCAGCGGGAACAGATGCTCGAACTGGAGGGGGCCGAGCAGGGCTTCCACGCGCCGGACGTTGTCCGGATTCTGCGGGCGGCCTGCATCCACCGCTTCGACCTGCGTGTTGTCGAGCGTGGCAATGGATTGCCTGACCTTGAGCATCAACGGATCGGACGTCAGTCGCGACTCGTCCGCGCGCAGCGTGCTCATCGCAATCCTGACGGGGCCTGCGCCCGACGCCGGCGATGGAATGGCAACGGCGGAGACCACCGCCGCCGCGATCACGGTGACCGGAATCACACGTTGTCCAGAACGTTTCATGCGCCTGCTCCCTTGGTGTGTCAAAGAGCAAACGCCACGCAGCCGGCACCACCCATCAGAACAAGTCGCGCACCCTCATCCGCCGGGCAGCAGCGGCCCTCCCAGCCACAGCCATTGCGACATCCATGCGCTGACCAGCGCGATCAACGTCGTCAGCGGCAGGCCAATGCGGACGAAGTCGGAAAAACGGTACTGGCCGGGGCCAAGAATCAGCAGGTTGCCGTGATGGCCGATCGGGGTCAGGAACGCGACGACCGCGCCCAGTGCGGTGCAAACCACGAACGGCGTTGGTGCCAGGCCGAGCGATTGCGCCAGTTCGACCGCGACCGGCCCCAGCAGCACCGTCGTCGCCGCATCCGAGAGGATCTGCGTCAGCAACGCGGCCACAGTGAACATGACCAGCAGCACCGCCAGCGCAGGCCAGCCAGCAACCAGGTGCAACAGACCCGACGCCAGCAACTGCGCCGTGCCGGTCTGCTCCATCGCAATGCCGAGCGGGATCACGCCGGCGATCATCACGAAGATGCGCACGTCGATCTCGCGGTAGGCCTGCTCGACATCGACGCAGCGCGTAACCACCATCGCCACGGCGCCGAGCAGGAACGCCAGCGGCGCGGGCAGCCATTCGGTAGCGGCGGCGAGCACGGTCATGGCCAGGATGGCCAATGCGATCGGGGCACGCACGCGCCGCCGCGCTTCACCGGCAAACGGCACCAGCATCAGGAAGCCGTGGTGCGCGGCCAGTTCGGCGAACTGCGCCGGGCGGCCCCACAGCACCAGCAGGTCGCCCTCGCGCAGGCGGGCTTCGGCCAGGCGCGATGGCACATCGCCGTCACGGCGCCAGAGGCCGGCGATCACCGCATTGAAGCGGCGGGCGAAATCCAGCTCGCGGATGCTGTGGCCGATGAACTCCGATGCGGGCGCGACCACTGCCTGCACCAGCTGCGCTTCGCCCTCGCCGCGCACCTGCGTGCGATAGCGCGCGATCGGCTGCAGGTCCAGGCCAGGATCGTCGTGCAGCGAGGCCAGGGTGTCGGCCGAGGCCTCCACCAGCAGGATGTCGCCGCCGAGCACGCTCGACTGCGGCGTGAGGTCGTCGCGCATCGCGCCGTCCCGCAGCCAGCCGACCAGGCGAAAGCGATCGCCCAGTGCCTTGTGCAGTTCGGACATGGGCCGCGTGTTCCAGCGGGACCCTTCGACCACCACCAGCTCGGTGCGATAGCGGTCGAGGCGCAGGTACCCGTCGTCGCTGAGCGCGCCGAAGCGCTTGGGCAGCAGCCATCGCGCCAGCAGCATGTACAGCACGCCGATCGCCACCAGCGCCAGGCCGATCGGGGTGATGGAAAAGATCCCCAGCCCTTGCGCGCCGGTGCGTTCGATCAGGTTGTCGGCGAGCAGGAACGCCGGCGCGCTGACCAGTGTCAGGGTGGTGCCGAGCGAGGCGGCGAACGACATCGGCATCAGCAGGCGCGATGCCGACATGCCGCGTGCCTGCGCGAACCGGGTCAGGATCGGCAGCATCATCGCGGTCACCATCACGTGATGGGTGAATGACGACAGCGCAGCGACCGCCGGCATCACCACCGCGATTGCGCGGCCCTCGCTGTGCCCGGCGGCGCGACCGATGCCCTGGCCGATGCGTTCCGTGATGCCGGTCGCAGCCAGTCCACCGGAGATAACGAACACGGCCGCCACGATGATCGCCGGTTCGCTGGCAAAGCCTGACAGCGCCTGGCGTGGATCGAGGACGCCGGCCAGCACCAGCGCCAGCAGCGTCAGCATCGCAGTCACGTCGACGCGCAGGCGCTCGCTGATGAACAGATAAAGGGAGCCGGCCAGGATCAGCAAAAACGCGGCCTGATGAGCTTGATGCATGTCCATGGCGGTCATTGTGAGCGATCGCCCCCGGCAGCCGCGCTTCCCAACGCGTGCACCACCCCGTCACAATCGGGTTGGATACACTCCGCCCCTGCGGCACGTCTACGAGTCACCCATTCCGATGAGCAACACCACCGGCCAAGAAACCGGAGTCGACCGCTTCCGGCTGGCGATGGCCGCGTCGGGAGTCGGCATGGCAATCGTCGATCTGAACGGTCATTGGGTCGAGGTCAATCCAGCATTCGAGCGGATGTTCGGCTACAGCGCCGGCGAGGTCGTCGGTCGCCCGACCGTGGCCTTCACCCATCCCGACGACATCTCGCTCACGCAGTCCTACCTGCGCGGCCTGATCGACGGGAGCATCCCCGTGCTCGATGCGCAGAAGCGCTACCTGCATCGCAGCGGCGAGACGATCTGGGCGCACATCAACATTGCGGTGATGCGCAATGACGAGGGCGCGCCCCTCTACCTGCTGGTTCAGCTGCGCGACATCAGCGCGCAGCGCGCCGCCGAGCTGGCGCTGGAAACGCGCGCCGACGCCGAACACGCCGCGCGCGACGTCTCCAACCGCCAGTTGCAGCTGTTCGCCGACGCGGTGTCGCACGACCTGCGCGCGCCGCTGCGCTCGATCGAAAGCTTTTCGGCACTGCTGGCCGACCGCGCCAACGACCGCCTCGACGACACCGACCGCGACTACCTCACGCGCATCCGCGCCGCCGCGTCGCGAATGAGCAGCCTGCTCAGCGCACTCAACGACCTGTCGTATGTCACGCGCACCGAGCTCAAGGCGACGACCGTCGACCTGAGCCTGCTGGCCGACTGGGTCGGTGCCGAGCTGCAGGACGCCGAACCGCAGCGCCGCGCCGAGATCCACGTGCAGCCGGACCTGCAGGTCGGAGGCGACGAACGCCTGCTGAAACTGCTGCTGGTGCAGCTGATGGACAACGCCTGGAAGTTCTCGCGCGAGCGCGAGCCGATCCGCATCGATGTCAGCGGTCGTCGCGATGGCGACACGCTGCAAGTGCAGATCCGTGACCAGGGCATCGGATTTGACATGCGTTATGCTCACAAGCTGTTCGAGCCGTTCCAGCGGCTGCACGGACCGGACCAGGGGGGTGGGCACGGTCTGGGGCTGGCAATCGCCCGGCGTATCGCGGAGCGACACCGCGGTTGCGTGCGGGCCGAATCGCAGCCCGAAGCAGGTGCCACCTTCACCCTCGAGTTGCCGGTCGTCGCGGCGGAGGAGTGTATTTGATGCACAAGGAAATACTGCTGGTCGAGGACAATCCCGACGACGTCGAGCTGACCCGGCTCGCATTCGACGAGGCCAAGATCGCCAACCGCCTGATGGTCGTCGGCGACGGTGCCGAGGCGCTGGACTACCTGTTTGCCCGTGGCAAATACAGCGACCGCGACCCCGAAGACCTGCCCTCCATCATGCTGCTCGACCTCAACCTGCCCAAGGTCGATGGTCGCGAAGTGCTGCAGGCCGTGCGCGCCAACGAAGCCACGCGGACGCTGCCCGTGGTGGTGCTGACCACCAGCGCCGAGCCGTTCGACGTCGAAGCCAGTTACGCGCTGGGCGTGAACAGCTACATCCAGAAGCCGGTCGACTTCGAACAGTTCGTCTGGGCGGTCAAACAGGTGGGCCTGTACTGGCTGGTCCTGAACCACCCGCGTACCGCGTAGACCTCATCCCGCCCCGAACAGCTGCTCCGCGCGCTGGAACAACACCCAGCTGGTGGCGATGAACTTGTCGCCGCCCCTGGGCCGGTTGCCGCGATGGGTGTGGGTGAACGCAGCCGGCGCGATCAGCAGGCTGCCCGTGCGCGGCGTGATACTGCGCTGCTGGTAGAGGAACTCGGTTTCGCCGTCCTCGAAGCCTTCGTTGAGGTAGATCGTCCACAGCAGGTGGCGATGCAGCGTCTCCGCGCGCGGATCGCGCGGGTAGAGCTCGCAATGCCAATAGGGGTAGCCGCCACGGTTGGCGCTATAGCGCTGGATGTTGATCGAACCCGGGCGCAGCACCGTCTTGATCACCGGCGCAAGGTCTTCATCGTCCATCGCCGCCATCCGTTCGGGCGTGAGTCGATGGCTCTTGCCGTCGTCACCGGGCGTTTCCAGCATCAACGGCGCGATCAGCGTGTGCGGGTAGCGACGCAAGTAGGCGATCACGCCCCGGAACACCGCCAGGTTCAACGTTGTCTCGGCATCGCGCCAGCCATCGCGTCCGCTGATGGTGAGGTCGCGGCTGTCCTTGAGGTCAGGCATCACGCCGCCGCCGACCCGGCCCGGAACAGTGTCGCCGCTGGCGCTGAAGCGTGAGACCAGCTGCGCGCACTGGTCGGGCGTCAGGACATCGGGGTAGACCTCGATGAAATCGTTGTCCCGGGCGGAGGCGGCAACGGGCGCTACGGGTGGGCTCGACATGCGGATGGCAGGGGATCCGGCGGCAGCGGCCATCCTCGCATGCCTTCGGTCGGGCGTCTAAACGTGCCCCGGGCCATCACCGGCTCGCCTTATTGCTCAGGCGATGCTGATCGTATTGGGCGACTCGGGGTGGTTGGTGCGAAGTCCGTGGCGCTGCATCAACCGGTAGAGCGTCACGCGCGACACACCCAGCTCGCGTGCGACGTCGACCAGCCGCCCACGGTTTCGATGCAGTGAGTGCTCGATGGCGACACGGGTGGCAGCGTCGCGCACTTCATCGAGCGTGGGCGGCGGTGTCGCCAGGGCGTTCTCGATGTGCAGGTCGGCGGCGGTGATCAGCCGGCCCTCGGCCATCACGACCGCTTGGCGCACGCGGTTGATCAGTTCGCGCACGTTGCCCGGCCAGCCGTGGCTGTGCAGTGCCTGGCGCGCGCAGGGCGCGAAGCCCTTGAGCGTGCGGTGGGCTTCCTGCGAATAGCGCTGCAAGGCGTACTCGGCGATGCGGTCGATGTCGCTGCCGCGCTCGCGCAATGGCGGCTGCTGCAGTCGAAGCACGCACAGACGATGGTAGAGATCGGCGCGGAAGCGGCCGTCGGCGACGGCGACATCAAGGTCATGGTGGGTGGCCGAGATGATGCGCACGTCGATGGGGATCTGCTCGTGTCCGCCGAGGCGCTCGATGCTGCCTTGCTGCAGGAAGCGCAACAGGGAGGCCTGGCTTTCCAGCGGAAGGTCGCCGATCTCGTCGAGGAACAACGTGCCACCATTGGCCATCTCGATGCGGCCGAGCTTGCGCTGTTGCGCGCCGGTGAATGCGCCGCGCTCGTAGCCGAACAGTTCCGACTGGATCAGGCTGTGCGGAATCGCCCCGCAGTTGATCGCAACAAAGGGATGCGCGTGCCGGCGCGAATGGCGGTGCACGGCCATCGCGGCCAGTTCCTTGCCGGTGCCGGTCTCGCCGGCGATGAACACCGGCGCTTCGGTCAGTGCCGCCTTGCGCAGCGTGCGGCACAGGATGCGCATCGCGGCGCTCTCGCCGATCATCCCGTCGAAGCCGGCCTCGCTGGTGACGTCGCCGATCTCGCACGCCAGGCCTGCCATGCCGTGGGCATGCCCGATCACGGTGTTCATCACCGCTTCCGGGCATGGCAGCGTGAGGTAGTCGTAGCAGTAATCACGAATGAGCTTGCGCACCGGCTCTTCTTCGAGCTGGCGCCCGTCGATGCCGGCGACCCAGCCGACGTTGGTCGCCGATAGTGCAACGCCGAACTCGGCGAGATCCTGCTGGGTGAAACCCTCGCGCAGGTCGAGCAGCGCGGCATGCGGCTGGCGCGGATCGCGCTGCAGGATTCGCAACACGCTGCGCGCATCCGGCGCGCGGCGCAGGTTCCAGCCCATTTGCTGGAGGCCGCCCAAGGCCAGCACACGGCCGGCGCCGCCACGGGTCACATAGATCAGTTCACGGGCGTCCGGGTCACCCGTCAGGGATTGCTGCGTTCCTTCGATCGCCATCTTCGTCTCCGTACAGGGACCTGGCGCATTTCGAACGTACCGGGTTGCGCCGCGTTGCGTGGCAACCCGGAGGACCCGCTCGAAATGCATTAACAGGCCCTGCCGTGGCTGGCAAATGCTGCCACTACGCATAGTTACGCAGTGTTAGTTACGGCAGGGATGACGATGAACGGTCAAAAAGAAGACGGAAAACCACGCGCGCGGGCGGCACGAATCGCGCCAACTTCATTCAACTTCGTGAGAGCGGTGCGGGAAACGGTGCATATCGCATCGCAGGCCGCACCGCTCTCGCATTCAGACGCTCAGGCGATCTTCTCGTCGTGCTCGCGGTGATAGCGAACGGCGGTTTCGACTTCGCTCCTGGAACCAAGGAACACCGGCACGCGCTGATGCAAGCCGGTCGGCTGCACTTCGAGCATGCGCTGGCGACCGGTGCTGGCTGCGCCACCGGCCTGCTCGACCAGCAGGCTCATCGGGTTGGCTTCGTACATCAGGCGAAGCTTGCCGCCCTTGGCCGCGCACTTGCTGTCGAGCGGATAGCTGAAGATGCCGCCGCGGGTGAGGATGCGGTGCACGTCGGCCACCATCGAAGCGACCCAGCGCATGTTGAAGTCCTTGCCGCGCGGGCCTTCCTTGCCGCTGAGCAGGTCGCCGACGTAGTGCTGCATCGGCGCCTCCCAGAAGCGCTGGTTCGACATGTTGACCGCGAATTCCTTTGTCTCCTCGGGGATGCGCATGCCGTGCGTGGTCAGCACGAAGCTGCCGACCTCCCGGTCGAGGGTGAACGCATGGGTGCCGTTGCCGATGGTCAGCACCAGCATCGTGCTCGGGCCGTAGGTGCAGTAGCCGGCAGCAACCTGGGCGGTGCCAGGCTGCAGGAAGTGTTCGTCCTGCGCGTGCGTCACACCTTCGGGGCAGCGCAGCACCGAGAAGATGGTGCCGACGGAAATGTTGACGTCGATGTTGGAGCTGCCGTCCAGGGGATCGAACAGCAGCAGGTAGTTGCCGCGCGGATAAACATCCGGGATCGGCTGCGAGGTGTCCATCTCCTCCGACGCCAGCCCGGCGAGGTGGCCGCCCCAGGCGTTGGCTTCGAGCAGGATCTCGTTGGACAGCACGTCGAGCTTCTTCTGCGCCTCGCCCTGGATGTTCATGCTGGCCTCGCCTGCCGTGCCGGCATCGCCAAGCACGCCACCAAGTGCGCCCTTGCCGACCGCGATGGAGATTGTCTTGCAGGCACGAGCGACCACCTCGATCAGGAGGCGGGCATCGGCGTTGATGCGTCCTGCGCGCTGTTCCTCGATCAGGTGGCGAGTCAGGGAGATGGATTGCGGCGATGAGTTCGACATGGGCACGGCGGGCAGCGGCAACGGGGGCGCCATTGTCGCCGATGCGGCCCCGGCCTTGGGCGCTCCGGCGTCTGCGGGCGGCACGCGACTGCTGACAGCAGGCTGGCAGCAGCCCTCCCGCAACCTGCACCGGTGCAATGGGCACACCGGCAGGAGCGCCGCAATGAGCACCGATACCACGGCCAGCAGGACGGCCGGCAGCCCCCGTCCCATCCGGTCCGGCGCTACCGCCGTCGACCGCTACCGCCGACTGCTGCTGCAGCTGGCGGCCAGTGCACAGGCGCTCGTGCTGCTGCCGTTGCGCGCAATCGCGCGTCCGTCCCTGTCCGCGAAGGCCGGCGCGCCCGCCATGAACTCCGGGCTCGCCGACGATGGACGCCACGACTTCGACTTCCTCCACGGCCAGTGGCAGATCCGCAACGAGCGCCTGACGCAGCGCCTGGCCGGATCGAACGACTGGGAAATATTCGGCGCCACCCAGTGGTGCCAACCCATGCTGGGCGGCGTCGGCAATGTCGACGACTTCATCAGCGACTGGCGCCGCCCGGGCAGCGACGAGCGCTTCATCGGCATGACGCTGCGCCTGTTCAGTCCGCAGTTGCGGCAATGGAGCATCTACTGGGCCGGCAACCACGATGGCCGGCTGGAGTCGCCGATGGTCGGCCACTTCGACCAGGGCACCGGCACCTTCCACGGCCGCGGCGAACACGACGGGCGACCGGTGCAGGTGCGCTTCACCTGGAGCCAGGTCAGCGCCAACACCGCGCACTGGCATCAGGATTTTTCGCAGGACCAGGGCGAGAGCTGGGAAACCAACTGGCACATGTGGTTCCGCCGCACCGATGGCGAAGGCAGGCTGCTGCACGACGACGGCGTGATCGAGCTGCGCCAGTACACCATGCAGCCCGGTCGGCGCGACGAGCTGGTCGAGCTGTTCGAGCGTGAGTTCGTCGAACCGCAGGAAGCGGTGGGCATGCACGTCATCGGCCAGTTCCGCGATCTCGACGATGACAACCGGTTTGTCTGGGTGCGCGGCTTCGCCGACATGGACGTTCGCACCGAGGCCCTGAACGGTTTCTACTCGGGCCCCACCTGGGCTGCGCACCGCGAAGCGGCCAATGCCACCATCATCGACAGCGACGACGTGTTGCTGCTGCGGCCGGCGCGCGCGAGTCTGGCGTTGCCGCATTGCGATGCGCTGCGACCGGTAACGGGCCGCGCACAAACCGCGACGGGGCTGATCGAAACCGGCGTGTGTTACCTCGACGGAGCGGCGGAGCCGGGATTCCTCGAACGCTTCGAGCGCCAGCTTGCTCCGCGCCTGCGCGCGGCCGGTGCCGAGCTGATCGGCATCTATGTCACCGAGCCGGCGCATAACACCTTCCCGCGCCTGCCGGTGCGCGAAGGCGAGCCGGTGCTGGTGTGGTTCGCGCGCTTCGCCGATGTCGATGCGCACCACCGCTACGAGTCGGCATTGCTTGCCGACGGCCTGTGGCACACGGCGGTCGCCCAGGCCCTGCTCGACGGCCTCAGGCAACCGCCGCAGCGGCTGCGGCTGGCACCCACGCCCCGATCGGAGCTGCGGGCATGAGATGCACTGCCTTGTTATCGCTAACCCACGTTGAGCCCGGCGCGACGGCAGGCGATCATGCCGGATGCGCCGCGCCGACCGACTCTTCCTGCTGATCCATGCCCTGCGTGGACGCCGTTCCGCCATCACCGCCCAACGACTGGCGCAGACCCTGGCCGTGTCGTTGCGAACGGTCTACCGCGACGTTGCCGACCTGCAGCGTTCCGGGGTTCCGATCGAAGGCGAGGCCGGTGTCGGCTACATGCTGCGCAAGGGTTCCGACATCCCGCCGCTGATGTTCACGGCCGACGAACTCGAAGCACTGGTGGTTGGCACGCGCTTCGTCCGCGCCTTCGGTGGCGTGCGACTGGGCCGCGAAGCCGCCGCGGCGCTGCTGAAGATCGAGGCAGTGCTGCCACCGGAACTGCGCGAACGCAGCGAGCGCACGCGCATCTTCGCGCCCGAAGTGAACCGGCTCGAGAACAGCGGCCTGATCGACGACCTGCATGCGGCCGTCACCGGCGCGCAGGTGTTGCGCATGAGCTATCGCGATAACGATGCGCGCGCCAGCGAGCGTGAGATCGAACCGCTGTGCCTGGCCTTCTGGGGCGGCAGCTGGACGCTGGGTGCCTGGTGCAGGTTGCGCAGCGATTTCCGCAACTTCCGGCCGGACCGGATCGTCGGCTACGCGACGACCGGGGAAACCTTCGTCGAGACGCGGGAGCGGGGACTGGCGGCTTACCTGCGCGCCGCGAGAGGCCTCCCGGACAGCCGATAGTCGCGCAGACGCAGTGCGTCGGAGTCAGGGGCGCATGTCGCCGGTATCGACGAAGCGCTGATGCCACGACAGCGCCTCGCCCAGCAGGTGCGGCGTGTGCTTGCCGTAGCTGTCGCGGCGCGCCCGGTCGAAGTAGTCCTGCAGCATCGGCCGGTAATCCGGATGCGCGCACGCATCGATCACGCGCTGGGCGCGCTGCTTCGGTGCCAGCCCGCGCAGGTCGGCCAGGCCCTGTTCGGTCACCACCACCATCACATCGTGCTCGGTGTGGTCGACGTGGCTGGCCATCGGCACGATCGACGAGATCCGTCCGCCCTTGGCGGTGCTGGGTGACATGAACACCGACAGGTAGGCGTTGCGCGCGAAGTCTCCGCTGCCGCCGATGCCGTTCATGATCCGCGTGCCGGCGACATGGGTGGAGTTGACGTTGCCGTACAGGTCGGCCTCGATCATGCCGTTCATGGCGATGCAGCCCAGGCGCCGCACCAGCTCCGGATGGTTGGAGATCTCCTGCGTGCGCAGCACGATGCGCTGGCGGTACTCGTCGACATGGGCAAGGAACTCGTCGATGCCGGCCGGGCTGAGCGAGAACGATGTCGCCGATGCCATCCGCACCACACCCTGCTTCAGCAGGTCCAGCATGCCGTCCTGGATGACTTCGGTGAATGCGGTGAGGCCGTGGTAACCGGCCTGTGCCAGACCCGCCAGCACGGCGTTGGCGATATTACCCACGCCTGACTGCAACGGCAGCAGCTGCGGCGTCAGCCGGCCGCGGCGGATCTCGTGGGCGTAGAAGTCGAGCAGGTGCGCGGCGATCTGCTTCGAGTCGGCATCGGGCGGTGCGAATGGCGAATTGCGATCGGGTGCGTCGGTGTCGACTATGGCGATGATCTTGTCCGGGTCGCAGCGCAGGTACGGCTCGCCGATGCGGTCGTCCGGGTGCAGCAGCGGAATGGGTTTGCGATCCGGTGGCAACGCCGTGCCGTAGTAGACATCGTGCATGCCCTCCAGCGCCGCGGGCTGCCAGCGGTTGACCTCGAGGATGA
Organism: Lysobacter sp.; assembly: GCA_036524915.1. Classification (GTDB taxonomy): domain Bacteria; phylum Pseudomonadota; class Gammaproteobacteria; order Xanthomonadales; family Xanthomonadaceae; genus Lysobacter_J. The sequence goes on from DATDBI010000175.1 coordinate 18,503, forward strand.
CCTTGTCGGCCTGGTCCAGCCAGGTCTTGTTGTTGCCGACCGACGACGACGGCACCAGGCGACCGTCCTCGGTGATCCCGCTGACTTCGATCACGGCGACGTCGACCGCGCCATAGAACCCGAACCAGGTGTACTGCGCGACATGGCTCAGGTGCAGGTCGATGTAGTCGAGTTCGCCGGCGTTGATGCGCTCGCGCAGCGCAGGATCGGACTGGTAGGGCAGGCGCAGTTCGATGCCCTGCGCACGCGCCAGCACGCCGTCCAGTTCGGGCGCGGTCGAGGCGCCGGTGAGCACCTTGATGCGGAATGCCTCGCCGGCGTCGTGCGCCTGTTCGATCTGCGTGGCCAATGCCAGCGGTACGGCCTTGGGATAACCGGCACCCGTGAAGCCGCTCATGGCCACGGTCATGCCGGGCCGGATCCGGGCGGCGGCCTGTTCGGCGGACATGCGCAGGTCGCGCAGGCCGGGATGGCGGATGCGGTCGCTCATGGGGGATATGCGAGCCGGAAAGACAGGGGAAACCAGTCTATTCCGCACCCGTGGAGTGGGCGTGTGGATGCGCCGGCGCCCGCCTTTGCCCGTAGGCCGGAAACGCGGTGGGTGGGCGACCGGCCGTGGCCTGGCTTACCCTTGCCGCGCAGGCCCCTGGAGTCCCGGATGCTCAATTCATTGCTGGCCATCGCGCTCGGCGCCACGCTCGGTTCGTGGGCGCGCTGGGGCCTGAGCGTCTGGCTCAACCCGCTCAACGGCAACGTGCCTGTGGGCACGCTCGCGGCCAACCTGGGCGGCGGCTACCTGATCGGGCTGGCGGTGGCGTGGTTCGGCGCCAGTCAGGGCGTGGCCCCGGAATGGCGGCTGTTCGTGATCACCGGCCTGCTCGGCGGGCTGACCACCTTCTCGACGTTTTCTGCCGAAACCGTGAACCTGCTGCAGCGCGAAGCTTACGGCTGGGCGCTGGCTACCATTGCCCTGCACCTGCTCGGGTCCCTGGCGGCGACGGTGCTGGGCATCATGACGATGCGCTGGCTTCGCGCCGCCATGCTGTAGCCCCGGTCGCTTTCGGGGTGCAGGGGGGCGGTTTCGTCGCGCCCACGCCGCTCCCGTCGCAGCCTCGTCCCGTTCCGCGGACCCCGCGGCTATTCTCGGTCGCACAACGTCCTCGCACCGCCCCTCACGAGTCCAGCGCACCGGCATGGTCACCAACTTCACCTTCATCGTCCGCCTGATCGCCGCCTGGTTCGTGGCGTTCCTGGCGCTGTCGATCCTGATCAATGCCACGCCACTGGGACGGTTCGACGGGTGGCCGCTGTCGTTCCTGTTCTTCATCACGATCGGCTTTGTCGTCACCGGTGCGGTGTCGCATCTGCGGCGCGTGCGGCTGATCTCCGGCCAGGTCGATCTCAACGCGACAACGCTCGGCAATCGTCAGCGCCGGCAGATCGAGATTCCGTTCGAGGCCGGGGAAGCATTCGACCTGCTTGATGCGGCGATTCGCGACCTGCCGCGCACGGAGGAGATCGAGAGCGCCCGCGACAGCCTGCAGATCCGCGCCAAGGTCAAGCGCCTGCAGCCCTACGGCAGCAACCCGAACGCGCGCTACTTCAATCCGCTCGCACTGTTTGGCACCGCCCGCAACCAGATCCAGGCGACCGTGACGCCGGGCGAAAGCACCGGCAGCGTGACGCTGATCTGCGAACCGGAAAGCGGCGCGTGGAGCGACTGGTTCTGCGTCGATGACGGCACCAATCTCGAGAACGCCGAGGCGATCACCCGCGCCGTCGCGCGCCGAATCGCCGAGCGCCGCCGCAGCGAACAGGCCGCCGCCGCGCAGACGGTCACCGAAAAGGAGCTGACCGTGGCCAAGCTGAGCCTGCTGCATGCACAGGTCGAGCCGCACTTCCTCTACAACACGCTGGCCAGCGCGCAGTACCTCACCCGTACCGATCCGGTCCGCGCCGACGAGATGCTCGGGCACCTGATCCTGTACCTGCGCCACTCGCTGCCGCGGACCGATGAGGCGCTGTCGACGCTCGGCGTCGAGCTGGAGCGGTCGCGTGCCTACCTTGAGATCCTCAAGCTGCGCATGGGCCCGCGCCTGGCGCTGCAGATCGACGTCCCCGAAGACCTGCGCGCCACCCCGCTGCCGCCGATGATGCTGCAGACGCTGGTCGAGAATGCGATCAAGCACGGCCTGGAGCCAAAGCAGGGCGGTGGCACGGTCTGGATCCTGGCGCGCAGCAACGACCGCATCGTGTCGGTGACCGTGGCCGACGACGGCGATGGCTTCAACGCCGAAAGCACCGGTACCGGCATCGGCCTGAAGAACGTGCGCGAGCGCCTTCGTCTCGTCTACGGCGGCGCTGCGGCGCTGGCGATCGTGGCCAACTTCCCCAGCGGAGTCGCGGCGACCATCACCGTCCCGGTCGCGCCGCCGCAGGAGTCCGGTCATGGCTGAGGCGAAAGTAATGAAAGCCGTCGTCGCCGAAGACGAGGAGCTGCTGCGCAACGCACTGGTCGAGTTGCTCGCCGAGGTCTGGCCGCAGCTGGAGATCGTTGCCGAGTGCGAGGACGGCGCCAGCGCGCTGGAAGCGATCGCCGAGCACCGTCCCGACGTCGCCTTCCTCGATATCCGCATGCCCGGCCTGACCGGCCTCGACGTGGCCGCCGCCGCGGCACAGGCCAGTCCAGGCACGCAGGCGGTGTTCGTCACTGCCTACGACCAGTACGCCGTCGACGCGTTCGAGCACGGTGCGATCGACTACCTGCTCAAGCCGGTGGGCCGCGAGCGGCTGGCGGCCACTGCCAAGCGCGTGCAGGCGCGCGCCGCGGCTGGCAGCGTCGATGCGGTGGCGCTGGCCGAACTCGTCGCCAGCCTCAACCTGGCGCCGCAGCGTGCGGAACCGCCGCTGACCTGGATCACCGCCAGTGCCGGGCGCGACACGCGCCTGATCCTGGTCGACGACGTCGCCTACTTCCGCGCCGAGCACAAGTACACGGTGGTGATGACGGCCGAGGGTGAAGCGCTGATCCGAAAACCCATCCGCGAACTTCTGGCCGCGCTCGACCCGGCCGTGTTCCGCCAGATCCACCGCTCCACCATCGTCAACCTCAAGGCGATCGCATCGATCGTCCGCGACGACAGCGGCAAGGGCGTGGTGCGCCTTCGCCAGCGTCCGGAAACACTCACTGTCAGCCAGCCGTTCATGGCGCTGTTCAAGCAGATGTAGCGGCCGCACCAGCCGCACGACACGACTGTCATGCAGTACCCACGACGTGGCTTCAATGCCGCGAAAGGATGCCCCATGCGCAACGTAATGGCTTTTGTCTACTTCGTCCTCAGCCTGTTCGGCTGGATCGACCGTCCCGGCAACACGCTCGTCGCCCGCAGCAGCGAGGACGGCGTCGAAACGCTGCTCAGCCAGACCCGCGTCGCCAGCGGGACGGTGCGCTTCGAGTGCCTGCGAAGCGCAAGCGGCCACTGCCACTACGCGGTGTTCGCCGGGCGATGCGCCAGCTCCGCCCCGCCCGCAGGCGTCGCCTGTATGCAGAGGCCTGCGGGCACTTTCGACGTGAGTGTCGGCCAGGCGCGCGAACGCAGCGACCTGCCTGCGGATTTCCGCCTGTGCGTCAGCCATCGCGATGGCGCCGTCGATGCCGACTGCAGGCCGGCACGGCAGTGATGCTCAGATCACCCGCAGCGTGATTGCCTTGAGCACCGCGCGGGTGCGGTCGCGGGTGTCGAGCTTGTCGAGGATCACCGACACGTAATTCTTCACGGTGCCCTCGGCCAGGAACATCGCCCGTGCGATCTCCTTGTTGGAATAGCCGCCGGCCAGCAGTCGCAGGATCGCCACTTCGCGCTCGGTGAAGTTCTCGCGTGGCGCTTCACTGGCGTGGTACTGGTACCGCGCCCGCACCGGGTCGGTGCTCACCGGCTGCAGCAGCGTCTCGCCGGCCGCCACGCGCGCGATGGCCTCGCGCAGGTCCTCGGGGGCGGCATCCTTGAGCATGAAACCCTGCGCGCCGGCGGCCGCCGCGCGAAGCACGAGTTCACTCTCGTCGAAGGTGGTCAGCAGCAGCACCGGTGTCTGGTCGCCGCGCTCGCGCATGCGTCGCAGCGCCTCGATGCCGTCGATGCCGGCCATGCGGATGTCGCTCAGCACGACATCGACTGGCGTGGTCGCCAACTGGTCCAGCAACTGCGCGCCGTCCTCGGCCTCGAACGCAACGACTATCCCGTGCCGCTCGAGCAATGCGCGCAGGCCGGCGCGGACGATGCCCTGGTCATCGGCGAGTGCGATACGCAGCGGCGAGGCACTTGTCGGCGGTGTGCCCGCCTGTGCAGAACCGGTGGACGATGCACTCATGCCGGCAGGCTCGCCTCGATACGCAGCGCGCCGCGCGCCGACGTGGACAGCGCGAGGCTGCCGCCCGCCGCGACGATGCGCTCGCGCATCCCGGCCAGGCCGTTGCCTTCGCGCACCGCGCCGCGGACGTGGCCGTCGTCCTCGACCTGGATGCACAGCCGGCCCGCGTTGCAGGTCAGCGCGACCCGGACGACATCCGCATCGGCATGGCGCGCGCTGTTGGTCAGCGCTTCCTGCACCAGGCGCAGGATTGCCTCGGCCACGGCCGGGTCGTTGACCTGCACGTTGTCGTCGATGTCCAGTCGCAGAGCCGGGCGCGGCATTGGCGCGGCCAGTGCGCGCAGCGCGGTGGCCAGGTCGAGGCCGCGATCGTGGCGGATCGCCTGGACGATGCCGCGGATGTCGGTGAGCAGTTCGCTCGACAGCTGTTGCGCGAGCACGATTTCCTGGCGCCCGGCGAACGCGGGGTCGGCGGCAAGTGCGCGCAGGTTGAGCGTCATGGCGGTGAGTTTGTGGCCGGCGACGTCGTGCAGTTCGCGGGCGACGCGCAGGCGCTCGTTGTCGCGCGCCGAGTCGGCCAGCAGTGCGCGCGTGGCGAGCAGGTCGGCGTTGACACGCACCAGCGCGTCGCGGGCACGTTCGGCGCTGGTCGCATACCACGCGCACAGCGCGGCGAAGGCCTGGAACCCGCCGTGGATCATCACCACCGTGAGCGGTGCGCTGTGGTCGTCGCTGCGCAACAGGACGTAGTAGGCGATGTCGACCACCCCCACCGCCAGCACCGTGATGCGCACCGGGTAGGAAAGCGCCATCACCGCCGTCCACACCACCAGCAGCACCGGCGCGACCGACGGACGCGGGTCGAGCCAGATCAGCGTCAACGAGATCAGCGGCATCAGCACGACGGTCAGCGGCCGCAGCCAGGTCACGCGCGGCCACACGTCGGTAACCAGCAGCAGCACCCCGAACGACGCGACCAGCGCCAGGCCGTACGGCAGCCGCTCCGGCGGCATCCAGCGCAGCGCCATGCCCACCGCCACCAGCGTGAACAGCCCGGCCAGGTTCAATGGTTGCAGCAGCGTGCGCAGGCGTTCCTTCATGGCGGCCATGCTGCGACCGCGGCGGCGGTCACGCAATGCCGTCGGTGCGGAAAGTGACTTCCGGCAGGTCGCGGCGATGACCGCGGGCACTGCTGGCGGCCATGGCAGCGGCGCAGCCTGATGCCACATCCGATGACACGGGATTGGCGCCATGAACAGCTACCAGGTCCTTGTTTCCGTCCACGGTGCGATCGGTGTGGTCGCGCTGGCCACGTTCTGGAGCAATGCCTTCCTGCGCAAGGGCACGGTGCTGCATCGTCGCGTCGGCCGTGTGTTCCTGCTGGCGATGGCGGGCATCCTGGTCACCGCCGCACCGATGGCGTGGATGACCTGGCTGCGCGGCCGCACGGTGACTGCCGCCTTCCTCGCCTACCTGGTGGTGATCACCGCTGCTGCCGTGTGGAGTCAGTGGCGTGCGATCCGTGACCAGGACGACGTGGTGCGCTACACCGGTCCGGTCTACATCGGGCTGGGCGTGCTATCGCTGCTGTCGGGCCTGGCCGTGCTGGCGCTCGGTATCAAGGTTGGCGCGCCGCTGCTGATGGGTTTCTCCGCGGTCGGGCTGTTCGCAGGTTACGACCGGCTCTACAAGTGGCGCCATCGCGCCAGACTCGGTGCGCGGCGCGAGTGGTGGCTGGTGGAGCATTACAACGCGGTCCTGGGCAACGGCATCGCCACGCACATTGCGTTCCTGTCGATCGGTTTGCCGCGCCTGCTGCCCTCGATCAGCGGTGGCGCGCTGAGCTACCTCGCCTGGTTCGGGCCGCTGCTGGTGGCGGTGTTCGCCAAGGTGATGATCGACCGGCGCTGGAAGCCGCGGGAAATCGTCCACGCTCCGTAGCTCGAGGCGGCGTAGCGCAGGCCACGGGGCGGACATTGCAATCGGTTATGTCGCGCTGAAAAACCGTTCCAACCGGATAACCACAGTTTTACCTCCGCGCGCCCGCGTCCGGTTACCAATGGACGCCCCCGACTGCGACGGAGTGAGAGGTCATGCGGATCAGCATCATCGGCGCCGGTTTCAGCGGCTGCGTGCTGGCCACCGAACTGGCGCGCGCCGCGCCGGCGGGCGTGGACATCCAGCTCGTCGGGACCCCCGACAGCTATGGCCGCGGCGTGGCCTACGGTGAGGCGAGGCCCGAGCACCTGCTCAACGTGAGGGCGCGTGACCTCGGCGCCACCGCCGATCACCCCGGCGAGTTCGCCGACTGGCTGAGCCTGACCGAACGCGCGCGTCACAGCTTCCTGCCGCGCCTGGTGTATGGCGAGTATCTGCACTCGCGCCTGCAAGGGGCCGCGCAGGTATCGCTGGCCGCGCTGGCCCGGGTTGAGCAGGAAGCAATCGCGATCCAGCGCGATGCCGGGGCATTCCGGATCCACCTGGCCGACGGCGCCGACTTCCTCAGCGACGTGGTGGTGCTGACGGTCGGCGCCTTGCCGCCGCAGCCACTGCCCGGCATCGGACCCAGGCTGGCGCTGCATCCTAGCTACCTCGGCTGGCCATGGCAGAACGGGCTCGATGGCACCGGCGCGATCGACAACGTGCCGCCCACGGCGCGGGTGTTGGTCATCGGCACGGGCCTGACCATGACCGACGTGGTGACCACGTTGCATCGGCGCGGCCATCGCGGGCCGATCACCGCGCTGTCGCGACACGGCCTGCTGCCGCACGCGCACAGCGAAGACCCGATCCCGGCCGTGGCGCTGCCACCGACCGTGCTGCAGGCGCTCAACAGCCACGATCTGCGCCAACTCGTGCGTGCGCTGCGCTCGCTGTCGCCCATCGTTCCCGACTGGCGCGCGTTGATCGATGCGTTGCGACCTTACCTGCAGGGCTTCTGGCGCGGACTGTCGCAGCCACAACGCGGGCAGTTCCTGCGCCACCTGCGTGCGCACTGGGAGGTGCTTCGCCATCGCGTCGCGCCGGCGCTGGCGGGTGAGATCGAGGAACTGCGCGTGCGTGGCCGGTTGCGCGTGCGCGCCGGGCGCATGCTGCGTGCGCGCCGCGGCGGTGATGCCATCGAAGTGCTGATCCGCGAGCGCGGGTTCGCCCACGCCAGCAGCGAACAGTTCGACGTGCTGATCCGCGCGACCGGTTTCGATACCGACCTTGAGCGCACCAGCCATCCGCTGATCGCCCAGTTGCGCGACGCGGGCATGCTCAGTGCCGATCCGCTGGGGCTGGGAATCAATGCATCGCCGCACTTCCAGGCGCTCGATGGCAATGGCGTCCCGGTGCGCGGGCTCTACGCGCTGGGGCCATTGCTGCGTGCGCAGCTGTGGGAGATCACGGCGGTGCCGGAGCTGCGGGTGGCAGCGGGGCTGCTGGCGAGGCGGTTGCTGACGGGCTCAGACGTCGCCGTCCGTCGCCCAGCCCTCGCCGCTGCCGCGGTTGAAGACCGTGTCGGTGTCGAGCACGTTGCCGGCCGGGATCGACTCCTGCTGCGCCAGTGATGCATAGATCGGCGTGAAGTCCGGCGTGGTCGCTTCCATCAACTGCTCGTAGCTGTCGATGACGAAGTAGGTCTTCTGGTAGGTGTCGATGCGGTAGCGCGTGCGCATGATCCGCTCGAGGTCGAAGCCGATGCGGTTCGGCGACGCGCTCTCCAGGCAATGGATCGACTCGCCCTTGGACGAGACGATGCCGCTGCCGTAGATGCGCAGGCCGTCGGGCTGGCGGATCAGGCCGAACTCCACCGTGTACCAGTACAGGCGTGTCAGGTTGACCAGCGCGTCCGGGCCGATCCCGTGCGCCTTCACCCCACCGCGGCCATAGGCCTGCATGTAGTCGGCGAAGACCGGGTTCATCAACAGCGGCACGTGGCCGAACAGGTCGTGGAACAGGTCCGGCTCGGCGAGGTAATCGAGCTGCTCGGGCTTGCGGATCCACCAGGTCACCGGGAAGCGGCGGTTGGCCAGGTGATCGAAGAACGTGAGCTCCGGCAACAGGCCCTCGACGCCGACCAGCTCCCAGCCGGTGGCCTTGCGCAGCATCCGGTTGAGGTCTTCGAACTTCGGGATGCGGTCGGGCGTCATGCCCATCACTTCCTGGGTGCGCAGGAACTCGTCGCTGGCACGACCCACCAGGACCTCGCGCTGGCGCTTGAACAGGGTCGCCCAGACCTCGTGGTCGCTGGCGCTGTAGTTCGCCCACGGCTGCTCGACCACCGACGTCGTGTACACCGGCACGTAGCCCTTGTCGGTGAGCTGGTGTTCGACGCGATTGGGGGTGGTGGCATTCATGGGGCGGGGGCTCCTGTGCTGAGTACCGACTGTAGCGGCCGGGGCGCGCAATAAGCTTGCGTAGTTGCGCATGGAGCCGGTTACGGCGCAATATTCTTGCGCAATCACACCATAAGGCGCATGAAATGGCCGCCGTCGAACTCGACCGGACCGACCTCTTGGTACTCGCCGAACTGCAGCGCAGCGGCCGCCTGACCAATGCCGAACTCGCCGAGCGCGTGCACCTGTCGGCCTCGGCGTGCCTGCGTCGGGTGCAGCGGCTGGAGCGCGAGGGCGTGATCGCCGGTTATCGCGCCGAAGTCGATCCCGACCGGCTCGGTCTTGGCCTGCAGGCGTTTGTGCGCGTGCAGCTGGTGCGACACGACAGCGAGGCGATCGCAGCGTTCGTCGATTTCGTCAACGCCTGGGACGAGGTGGTGGCGTGCCACGCCCTGACCGGCGACATGGACTACCTGCTGCAGATCGTGGTGCAGGACCTGGAGCACTTCTCACGCTTCCTGCTCGATCGCCTGCTCAACCAGGCCGGCGTCGCCGACGTCAATTCGAGCTTCGTCCTGCGGACGGTGAAGGCCTTCGGCGGGATGCCGCTTCCGGCTCGTTAGTCCTGTGTCTCGCCCGACAGCGGCGTCGCCTGCATCGACGGTCGCCTTGCGAATGCATCGAACCACGCACTCAGCCGCGGTCGCCCGTCGCGGAACCCCGGCAGCTGGCGAAACTCCAGCCAGTCCAGCGCGGTTGCCACCGCCACGTGACCGACGTGCAGCGCGTCGGTGTCGAGCTCACGCTCGAGCCAGTCATAGCTGCTCAACAGCTTGGCGACATGGCCGTCGCGCAACGGCCGATAGCGCAGCTCGGCCGGGCGACGCACCGTCTCCCAGCGCACCGCGATGCCGGCATCGGCCAGGCCCTGTGCGACGGCCTGCACGCGCAGGGCATGCCAGCGCGCTTCGCCGCCGGACGGGATCAGGCGCGGGCCATCGTGCAGCGTGTCGAGGTATGCGCAGATGACATCGGAATCGAACAGCGCGGGCCGGTCATCGCGCAGCAGCACCGGAACCTTGCCGAGTGGGTTGCGCGCGAACACTTCCTCGTTGCGGCGGGTCGGGCTGGTCTCGTGGTGCACCACTTCGATGGACGGGGCCAGGCCGACCTCGTGGGCGAACACGAGCGCCTTGCGCGCGTAGGGCGAGTGGGTCTGATAAAGGAGTTGCATGGGGTGCCTGGTGAAGGGTCGGATCGCAGACGAATACTGCCGCCGCCAGCGCGCACGTTGGCGGCGTTGGTCCCCTCGTCCACGCGCATTTCCTGCACGGTGGCCGGGATAAGCTTCGCGCCATGGAACTCGATCGATTCGACCGGCAGCTGCTGAACCTGGTCCAGGAGGACTCCGGGCAGACCGCCGACAAGCTGGCCGAGCGCGTGGCGCTGTCGCCGTCGGCGATCCAGCGCCGGTTGCGACGCCTGCGCGAGCAGGGCGTGATCGAGCGCGAATCGGCCATCGTCGACCCGAAAGCAGTCGGGCGCCCGACCCTTTTCATCGTCTCGCTGCAGGTCGAGCGCGAACGGCCCGACCTCATGGCGCAGCTGCGCAACTGGCTGGCCGCGCAGGAGCACGTGCAGCAGGCGTTCTACGTGACTGGCGAGGCCGACTTCATCCTCGTCGTCACGGCCCCCGACGCTGAGAGCTACGACGCGCTGATGGGGAGGCTGGTCAGCGAGAACCCGAACGTCGCGCGTTTCACCACCAACGTGGCGATGAGCGTGGTCAAGCGCGGGTTGACCATTCCCGTACCGCTCGACGACTGAGAATCCCGACATGGAACGTGCGGCACCCAGCACCGCGGCGGACTTCGCCTTCCTGTTTCCCGACTACCGCCCCACGGCACTGGTCGAGTTGCCGCAGCTGGCGCAGACCGCACGCGTCGGCCGGGTCCTGGCCAAGCTCGAAAGCCAGCGCCCGTTTGGCAACTTCAAGGTGCTCGGGGGGATGATTGCCGGACTGCGCGCGCTGGCACGCGCGTCCGGTGCGGCCTCGCTGCAGGATCTGCTGGCCGACGATGCGCGCCGCGCGTCGCTGCCGCGCCTGGTATGCGCCAGCGATGGAAACCACGGCCTGTCGGTGGCGCTGGCCGCACAGCGTGCCGGCGGGCAGGCGCGCATCTACCTGCCCGCCTCGGTCGGTCCGGTGCGCGTGCAGCGCATTGCCGATCGCGGCGCGCAGGTCGTCATCGTCGATGGCAGCTATGACGCCGCCGTCGATGCCGCAGCCGCGGCCGCCGCTTCCGGCGACGGCCTGCTGATCGCCGACACCGATGACAATCCGGACGACCCGGTGGTCGCCGACGTGATGGCCGGTTATGGACTGATCGCCGACGAGCTGGGCGTGCAGTTGCGCGAACTAGGCGTCCGGCCGGGCCATGCCTTCATCCAGGCCGGTGTCGGCGGACTGGCCGCTGCGATGGCCGACGGTCTGCGCGCACACATGGCCGAAGCCGCGCGGCTGATCGTCGTCGAACCGGCCTCGGCAGCCTGCGTCGCCCGTGCGCTCGAAACCGGGCAACCGACGATGATCGATGGCGACCTGCACACCGTCGCCGAGATGCTGGCGTGCGGCCTGGCCTCGGCCGCCGCCCTGCCCGCCTTGCGTCGCGCCGGCGCGACAGCCGTTGCCGTCGACGAATCCGGGCTCGCCGAAGCGGTCTACTTGCTGCGTGAGGCCGGTGGCCCGGAGTCGACGCCATCAGGAGCGACCGGGCTTGCCGGCCTGCTGCGGGTGGCGGGAGACCCTGCACTGGCGAAGGCCCACGGCCTGGACGCGACCAGCGCAGTGCTGCTTGTCATTACCGAGGCCGCACCCTAAGTTGCCGCGATAACGCCCTAATTGGCAGCCAACGTCCGCGAACCGGCGATGATCATGCGGACCATCATGGTCAGCTGACGGATCAGCTCCGGATCTTTCTCGGGCGGTGAGTCCATCGCCGCGGCGCCCATCGCGAACACCAGCCGGGTGATCGCCTTGGCCACCAGGCCCGGCTCGCGCAGGGTGATGCCCTGGGCGCGGGTGAGGCGGATCAGGTCGACGCGCAGCTCTTCCTCGAAGAAGTTCAGCTCGCGATCGACGGCGTGCTTGAAGGCGTCCGATCCGACCGTGCCCTCGCGCAACAAGACATGCAGCAGCTTGTCGTCGGCACGGACCTGCTCCATGAACGCCTCGACCGAACTGCGCACGATGCTGCGGTCGGTCTTCGCCCGGTAACGCGCCTCGCCCACGATTTTGCGCAGGGAGCGGCCCGCCAGGTCGATCAGCGCCACCGCCAGCTCGTCGGTGTCGCGGAACTGCCGGTAGAAGCTGTTGGGCGCGATCCCGGCCTCGCGTGCGATCTCGCGCAGGCTGAGGGTCGAAACACTGCGGTGCGGGCCGATCAGCTTCAGGGCCGCGGCGATGATGTCTTCGCGCGAAATGGAGGCCTTGCGGCCGGCCGCGTGGTCGCCTTCGGCGGGACGTTCAGGGCCGGGCGGTTCAGAACGTGGATTCACGAAGGCGGCTGGGCTGAGCGGAGTGGGCATCATACGCAGGGTCTATTAATGCACATATGTATACACACTTGTATGTGTGGCTGTATAGTGGCCGCATGAACGCTGTCACCCGCCCCCGCGGCCATCGCTCCTCCCGCTCGCGCGGTCCGCTGTCGCTCCTGCGCTCCTGGGTCGCCCCGGATGTGTTCGATTTCTGGGCCTCGCGCCTGCATCCGACCTGGTCCTGGGACCGCCCGCTCGCGCGGATCGTCGACCGCCAGGCGCAGTCGCGCGACGCCGTCACCCTGGTGCTTCAGCCCAATCGCCACTGGCATGGATTCCGGCCGGGCCAGCACATCAACCTCGGGGTCGAGATCGACGGCGTGCGAATGACGCGCAGCTACAGCCTCAGCGACGCCCCGCGCGCCGACGGCCGCATCGCGGTGACGGTGAAGCACATCGAAGGCGGGCGCCTGAGCCGGTACCTGTGCCAGGACGCGCGCGTCGGCGACGTCATCGAACTCGGCCAGGCCTTCGGCGAGATGACCTGGCCGCAGGGTGCCGACGGTGCGTGGCTGTTCCTGGCTGCCGGCAGCGGCATCACCCCGTTGATGTCGCTGCTGCGCGCGCACGCGGCGAAGGGCGTGCCGACGCCGCTGACACTCCTGTACTGGGCGCGCACGCGCGACGAGCTGTGCTTCGTGGACGAGCTGCGCGCACTGGCCAGTCAGCATCCGCAGTTGGTCGTGCACTTCGTGCTGACTCGAGAAGTCGGGCTGGGCGAAGGCGAATACACCGGTCGCATCGACGCGGCCTTGCTGTCGTCGCTCGTCCCGGACATTGCCCAGCGCGGCGTCTATGCCTGCGGCCCGGGCGGCTTCGTCGACAGCGCCCGCGCACTCGCAGCCGGGCAGGCCCGCAGCTTCGCCGCTGAGGCATTCACGCCGCCGCCCCGGGTCATCGAGGAAAGCGGCCACGTAGAAGTGACCCTTGCCGCCAGCGGCCGCACCCTGAGCGTGCCGCGCGGGCAGTCGCTGCTGACCGCGCTGGAAGGCCAGGGGCTCAAGCTCGCCAGTGGCTGCCGCATGGGCATCTGCAACACCTGCGCCTGCGGCAAGGTGTCCGGCACCACCCGTCATCTGCACACCGGCGACGCCATCGGCGAGCCAGTGTCCGCGCTGAGGCTGTGCGTCAACGCCGCCGCCAGCGACCTCGTACTCGACCTGTGAGCGATCTCATGACCGCCCCGACCACCACCCGATTCCGCAACCGCGCACTGACCCCCGCCGAGCTCGACCGCTTCGGCGAGGAACTCGATGCATTGCGCGCGCGCACCGTCGCCACCCTCGGCCAGAGCGACGCCGACTACATCCGCAGGATCGTCAAGGCCGTGCGCTACATGGGCGTGTCCGGTCGCGTGCTGCTGTTCGCTGGCGCGATCCTCGGCAGCACGTTGCTACCGGCGCTGTTCTGGCCCGGCTGCATCGCCGGCACGCTGCTGCTGGCGCTGGCCAAGATCATGGAGAACATGGAGCTGGGCCACAACGTCATGCACGGCCAGTACGACTGGATGCGCGACCCCCACCTCGACGGCAAGACGTACGAGTGGGACATCGCCGGTACCAGCGACGCCTGGCGCAAGACGCACAACTACAAGCACCACACCTACACCAACGTCCGCGGCATGGACGACGACATCGGCTACGGCCTGCTGCGGATCTTCCCCGAGCAGCGCTGGCGCCCGTTCTACCTGGTGCAGCCGATCGTCGCGGTGATCTTCGCGCTGCTGTTCGAGTGGGGCGTGGCGATACAGGATCTCAAGCTCGGCCGCTGGATCGCCGGCAAGACCACCCACGCACAGATGCGCAAGGCGCTGCGCCCGGTCGCGCGCAAGATGGGTCGCCAGGTGCTGAAGGACTACATCGTGTTCCCGCTGCTGGCCGGACCGTTCTTCCTGCCGGTGCTGCTGGGCAATGTGGTGGCCAACGTGCTGCGCAACCTGTGGACGTACACGATCATCTTCTGTGGCCATTTCACCGCCGATGTCGAAACGTTCCCGAAGGAATCGGTCCGCAACGAATCACGCGGCCACTGGTACCTGCGCCAGCTGCGCGGCTCGTCCAACATCGCTGGCGGGCGCCTGCTCAACGTCATGTCGGGCAACCTCAGCCACCAGATCGAACATCACTTCTATCCGGACGTGCCGGCCAACCGCTACGCCCAGGTGGCGCCGGAAGTGCGCGAGATCTGCGCACGCTATGGCCAGCACTACAACACCGGCTCGCTGCCGAAGCAGTTCGGCCAGGTGATCTGGAGGATCCTGCGTCACGCCTGGCCGAGCAGGCCGCGCAGGACGGCGCCGCTGGTGCGGCAGGAAGCGGTCGTGCAGGACGAGCTCCAGCCAGAGGCGGGCTGATTAGCCTCGCGCAACCAGCCAGTTGCGCGGGAGATCAGGGCGCAGACGCCTGCGCCGGCTCGCACTTGCTGTCGCGACCGAACAGGCTGCCGAAGCGGAAGCCGTCCTTCTCGCATTCCGGGTCGACCTTCACCGGAACCACCACCGGCACCTTCGCTGCCTGCGCCGCCACGCGCGCGCGCTGCATCTGCGCCAGCTTCGCGCGGATCTGCGGCATCGCCGCCAGCGTCGCGCGTTCGCCTTCCATGATCGCGTTGTTGCGCTGTTCGAAATCGGCCGGGCCGATCTCGTTCACGCTCGGACGGATCACCACGTCGGCACGCGCGAGTTCCTGCTGGCCCAGGCGCTGGCCCATGATCGTGATCGACTGGTTGATGTTGCCCAGCACGCTGCCCGGGTTCTTGCCGCTGGCCTTGCTGGAGATGTCGACGGCGATGACGAAGTCGGCGCCCAGCTGGCGCGCGGCATCCACCGGCACCGGGCTGACCACCCCGCCGTCAACGTAGTGGTACTGGCCGATCGTCACCGGCTCGAATACCCCGGGAATGCTGCTTGACGCACGCACTGCCTGGCCGGTGTTGCCGCGCACGAACACCGTCCGCTCGCCGGTCTCCAACTGCGTGGCGACAGCGGCGAATGGTTTCTTCATCTGCTGGATGGTCTTCTGCCCGACCTGCAGGTTGACGTAGTCCTGCAGCTTCTGACCCTTCACCACGCCGCCGGAGAACAGGCTGTAGTCGCGGATCTGCGTTTCGTCGAGGGCGAAGGCCTGCTTCTGCATCGCGAACGCGTCCATGCCGCTGGCATACATCGCCCCGACCACGCTGCCGGCGCTGGTGCCCGACACGACCTCGGGCTGGAAGCCATTGGCCTCGAGCATCTTGATCACGCCGATATGGGCGAAGCCCTTGGCCGCACCGCCGCCGAGGGCGACACCAATGCGGATCTTCGGCAGCGGCGGAACCGGCGCGACCACCACCGGCGGCGGCACCGGCCTGACGACCTCGCTACCCCCGCAGGCACCGAGCAGGACGGCGAGGGAGGCCAGCAGCAGCGGGCGCAGGGCGGTGGACGGCTTCATGGTGAACAGGGTGCTCGGGGCGATAGCGGCGCAGCATACAGCCAGGGAGGCGGGGGAAATCTGACTGCTGTAGCAACCATTCACCCGCCACCCCGGACCTCATCAGAACCCGTTGTCGCCGTCGAGGATGCGGCCGAGGCCGCCCAGCACCGAGCCCTCGCCGCGGTTCTGCCCGCCGCCCTGCGGCGCTGCGGCCAGCATCCGGCCGGCCATGCGCGAGAACGGCAGCGACTGCAGCCAGACCTTGCCCGGGCCGGTCAGCGTGGCCAGGAACATGCCTTCGCCGCCGAACAGCATGCTCTTGATGCCGCCAACGGCGCGCACGTCCATCTGCACGCTGGCGTGGTAGGCCATCACGCAGCCGGTGTCGACGTCGAGGCGCTCGCCTGCGCGCAGCTCGCGTTCCACCACCGTGCCGCCGGCATGGACGAACACCCAGCCATCGCCCTCGAGCTTCTGCATGATGAAACCCTCGCCGCCGAACAGGCCGGTGAGGATCTTGCGCTGGAAATGGATGCCCATCGATACGCCGCGCGCGCCGGCGAGGAAGCTGTCTTTCTGGCAGATCAGGCGGCCGCCGTGCTCGTCGAGCTTCATCGCCAGCACGGTGCCCGGGTACGGCGCGGCGAAGGCGACGCGTGCCTTGCCGCTGCCGGAGTGGGTGAACACCGTGGTGAACAGGCTCTCGCCGGTAAGCACGCGCTTGCCGGCCGACATCAGCTTGTCCATTAGGCCGCCGCCCTGGCCGGATTGGCGACCGTCGCCGAACACCGTGTCCATCTGGATCGCGGCGTCCTTGTACATCAGCGCGCCGGCTTCGGCGATCGCACTCTCGCCCGGGTCGAGCTCGACCTCCACGAACTGCATGTCGTTGCCGACGATGCGGTAGTCGATGTCGTCGCTGCGCCCGCGCGACGCCGGCGGTGTCGGTGGCAGATGCGCGGGCGTGGTCTCGACCGACTCGGCGAATTCCGGCACCGACTTCACCGCCTGCCAGCCGGCCAGTCCCTCGCGCCAGCACAGGTCAGTGGGATTGCGGCGTGCGTGCTCCCGGGCGGCGGCCGGATCGAGTGGGCCGATGCGCTGCGTGCTGCCGGCCGGGACGAAGTACCACTGGGACATGAGGGCTTCCTGCGGGGGTGGAAAGCGGCGAGTGTAGCCGCGCCCCGCGACCGGGCATCGGCCGAAGGTCACCGTCGCCGCGCGGCTGCCGGCCGATGGTTCATCCGAGCGCCGCGAGGGCCGCGTGGCGCGCATGCAGGGCCGCGGTGTCAAACAGCGGCACGCTGGCATCGGCATCCCCGACCAGCAGTCCGATCTCGGTGCATCCCAGGATCACCCCCTGCGCACCGCGGTTGACCAGCGTGGCGATGATCCGCCGGTACTGCTCGCGCGATTCGTCGCGGATCTGGCCCAGGCACAGCTCGTCGTAGATGACACGGTGGACGATCCCGCGGTCGTCGTCGTCGGGCACCAGCACGTCCAGCCCGTGCTGCTCGAGGCGCTTGCGGTAGAAGTCCTGCTCCATCGTGAAGCGGGTGCCGAGCAGTCCGATGCGCTGCAGTCCGCGGGCGAGGATCTCGTCGGCAGTGGCGTCGGCGATGTGCAGCACGGGCAGGCCGCTGGCGGCCTCAACCGTGTCGGCCACCTTGTGCATGGTGTTGGTGCAGATCACCAGCAGCTCGGCGCCGCCGGCGCGAAGCGCGCGTCCGGCATCGGCCAGCACCTGGCCGGCGGTGTCCCAGTCGCCACTCATCTGCAGGCGCTCGATCTCGGCGAAATCGACGCTGTACAGCAGCAATCTTGCTGAATGCAGGCCACCCAGGCGCTCCTTCACGGTCTGATTGATCAGGCGGTAGTACGGCACCGTCGATTCCCAGCTCATGCCGCCAATCAGTCCAAGCGTCTTCATTGCGCGTGGGCCTCCGCCTGGGGCGTCGCCCGCTTGCCAAAGCGATCGCCGAAGAAGTCACCGGCGTTCCACGACGGGCGCTGCGGTGCGTCGGCGATGAGCGTGCCGATGCGGGCATTGAGACGGGCCAGACGCGCCGCGTCGGCGTACTGGATCGGCTGGCTGGTGTCGTCGCCGGGCTGGTGGTAGCGCTGGCGCAGGAATGCTTCCTGGATCGTCTGCGCGTCGTCGCCGTCGCGACTCTTGTAGCCGCCGTCCAGATACACCGCCGGCACCCCGGCGCGGATGAAGGCGTACTGGTCGCTGCGCACGAACACCACTTCCTCCGGCGACGGATCCGGCGACAGGTCGACACCCACCTCGTTCGCTGCCTGCTGCACCAGCGCCTGCAAGCTTGAGTGCTCGATGCCGATCGGCACCACGTCCGAGGTCGGGGCCAGCAGCATCGGCATGTCCATGTTGACGTTGGCGACCAGCGACTCTCGCGGCACGGTCGGGTTGCGCGCGAACCATTCCGCGCCGAGCAGGCCCTTCTCCTCCGCCGTCACCGCCACGAACAGCAGCGAGCGCTGCGTCGGTTTTGGCTCGTGGGCCATGCGGTTGGCAGCCTCCAGCATTACCGCGATTCCCAGCGCATTGTCGAGTGCGCCGTTGTAGATCGAATCGCCATTGACGGCGGCACCGATGCCGACATGATCGAGGTGCGCGCTGAAGACCACGTTCTCGGCTTTCTTCGCCGCCTCGCCCCCATCCAGGCGGGCAACGACATTGCGAGAATCCACCGGCGTGATGGCCGTGCGCGCGGTGAGGCTGAGCGTGCCGGGCAGGTTGAACGCGCGCAGCTTGCCGTCGCGCAGGTCCTGGGACAGGCCTTTGGCGCTGCGGCCGTTCGCCGACAGCAGCGCGTCGGCGGCCGCCGCGCTGACGCTGGCGTTGACCTTCAGCTCCGGCCAGGTGTCGATGCCCTTGCCATCGGCGCCGCGCAGGCGCATGCCCGGGCGGTTCCAGTTGCCGGCGCTTCGCGACCACGGGTTCTTCTTCTGGTCCTCGTCGCTCTGCACCACCACCATGCCGACGGCGCCGCGACGCACCAGCTCCTGCGCCTTGTTGCGGCTGGAGGAATAGAACGCGCGGCGATCGTTGTCGAACCGTGCCGGCGCGCCGTTGAACATCACCGCGACCTTGCCCTTGACGTCGACGCCGGCGAAATCGTCGTGCTGCAGCTCCGGCGCATACACGCCCTGCCCCACGAACACCGCCGGTGCCTCGACGCGCGCGTCGGCTTCGTTGTAGTTGACGCTTGGCAGGAACTCATCGCGGAATGCCAGCGACCGGCTCTGGCCGTCGCGGTTGATCACCAGCGCGTTGCCTTCGGCCTGGACCACGCCGCGCAGCATCGGCACGCGCTGGAAGTAGCTGCCATCGTCGCCCGCCGGCGCCAGCCCGATCGCGCGGAAGCGCTGCGCGACGTACAGCGACGCCAGGTCGTAGCCGCGCGTGCCGGCCTCGCGGCCTTCAAGCAGGTCGTCGGCGAGGAAGCGGACGTCGGCCTCGATCCGGCGCGCATCGGCGCCAGCGGCGGCATCGTAGGTTTCCTTCGTCTGCACGACGGGCGCAGAGGGCGCAGCGGCGTCGCGCTGGCAGGCCACGAGCAGGAGGGAGAGGCTAAGCAACGCGGCAGTGCGCATGTCCAGGTCCACTTGGCGAATGTCAGGCCGCGACGCTAGCACCGGCGACCGGTCGGGCCAAATGCCGGGCGGGCTATGCTCGGCCGATCGGGAGGCCCGCCATGACATCTGCCGTTGCATCCATGACCACCGCACGCGACATCGCACAGCCGCCGGCGCGCGGCGAGGCGTGGGCCCTCATCGCGCTGGTCGCCGGCGCGCTGCTGTGGTCCGCGATCGCGCCGAAGGACCGGCTGACGTGGTTCATGGAAGTGGTGTGGGTGATCGTCGGCCTGCCGCTGGTGATGCTGTCGTGGCGACGCTTCCCGCTGACGCGGCTGCTGTGCTGGCTGCTCGCCGCACACGCGCTGGTGCTGATCCATGGCGGCGCTCACACGTACGCGCAAACGCCGCTGGGCTTCTGGCTGCGCGACCTGCTCGGGCTGGAGCGCAATCCCTGGGATCGCGTCGGCCACCTGATGCAGGGCTTCGTTCCGGCGATCCTGGCCCGCGAACTGCTGCTGCGCTGCACGCCGCTGCGGCCAGGCGGCTGGCTGGTCTACCTGGTGCTGGCATCGGCGCTGAGCTTCAGCGCGTTCTTCGAACTGATCGAATGGTGGGCGGCGCTGGCCTTCGGCGCGGACGCGGATGCCTTCCTCGCCACCCAGGGCGATGTCTGGGACACACAGTGGGACATGTTCTCGTGCCTGTGCGGCGCGATCGTCTCGTTACTGATGTGGTCGCGCCTGCACAACCGCCAGCTCGGGCGCTGAGGCAGCCTATTCGCTGCGCCGCGGAAAGCGCAGCACGGTCCCGTGCTTCTCGTCCGGACGGTTCCACAGCACCGGCACTTCGCGCGGGCTTGGCGGCTCGAGTTCCTCGGATGCCGGGACCATCGATTCGTCCTCGTCCTCCCAGCTGTAGCGCTTGCGCGGGGGCAGCGGGTCGACCCGGCGCAGCAGCCACGCTGCCAGCACGCCGGCGGCGGCGCCACCCAGGTGCGCCTGCCAGGACACGCCCGGCTCCCGTGGCAGCACCGTCAGCAGCATTCCGCCGTAGAACATGAAGGCCAGCATCGCCGCGGCGATGCTCGCGCGATCGCGGCGCAGCAGGCCCAGCACGAACACCAGGAACATCAGCCCGTGGCTGAGGCCACTGGCGCCGAGATGGTGCGACCCGGGATCGCCCAGCAACCACGCACCGAGGCCGGAGCCAATCCAGATGATCGGCAACGCCCGCAGCGTCGCCCGCGGGTACAGGCCACCGGCCAGCGTGCCCAGCATCAACAAGGCGATCGAGTTCGCCGCCAGGTGCTCGAACGAACCGTGCAGCAGCGGTGCCGCCAGCACGCCGAGGTGGCCTTGCAATGACCACGGCTGCACCGTCCAGGCGGCGACATCGAAGTGCCCCTGGGCGCTGAACACCGCCGCCAGCACCAGCACGAAGGCCAGGCTGAGGTTGAACGCGCGCAGCCAGCGGTGCTTGTCGGCCTTGCGCTGGGCGGGGGTATCGGGGACGGGCTCGGGCGTGGGCAGGTGCATGTTGAGCAGATTGATCCGGCTGGCGGCGAAAACAAGCCGGCCCCGGCGGGCTTGAATGTCCCGCCGGCGGTCCGGTCGCCCATTCGCCGTCACTCCCGCGAATCCGGAACCCCGCGGCGTGGGCTTTCGGGGCCCCCGGGGCGCGGCGTTCCCGCTTTCGCCGAAATGACGGAGCCAGGTTTGCCAAGCAGCCAACATCCCCAGCCCGTAAAATGTCGCGATGAACGCCCCCTACCCCGCCGTACACCTCAAGAACGCCTGGAAATCCAGCCACCCGTGGATTTTCCAGCGCCTGGTCGAGAAGCCCGCGCAGAAGCCCAAGCCCGGCACGATCGTCGATGTGTTCGGGGTCGAGGGCGACTGGATCGGCCGCGGTTTCTACAACGGCCACTCCCGCATCGCCGTGCGCATCCTGGAGACCAACCGCGACATCGAGGTCGACGCCGGCTGGTTCGCGCGCAAGATCGCCGCGGCCGTCTCGCTGCGCCGCGACGTGCTCAAGCTCGATGCGGTCAGCGACGCCTGGCGCGTATGCCACAGCGAAGGCGATGGCCTGTCCGGCCTGGTGGTGGACCGCTACGGCGACCTGCTGGTCGTGGAGTTCTTCAGCGCCGGCATGTTCCGTCACCGCGAATGGATCTACGAGGCGCTCAAGGCGCAGTTCCCGGGCTGCCGCTTCTACAGCTTCGCCGACGAACACGTGCAGAAGCAGGAAAGCTTCGACTTCCGCGGCAGCGAGCCGGTCCAGCCGTCGGTGATCACCGAATACGGCATCAAGTTCCGCGCTGATCCGGCCGGTGCCCACAAGACCGGCTTCTTCGCCGACCAGCGCGAGAACCGCGAGTGGCTGTCGCAGCAGGTCGAAGGCAAGCGCGTGCTCGACCTGTGCTGCAACACCGGCGGCTTCGCCGTCTACGCCGCGGCGCGCGGGGCCGAGGAAGTGATCGGTGTGGACATCGACGCCGACGTGATCGAGATCGCCAAGGCCAACGGCAAGCTCAACAACGTGCGCCCGCGCTTCGTCCAGGCCGACATCTTCCCGTGGCTGCGCGACGCCGGCATCCGCGGTGACCAATACGACGTGGTCATCCTCGATCCGGCCAAGATGACGCGCGATCGCGAGCAGGTCATTCCGGCCCTGAAGAAATACCTCGACATGAACAAGCTCGCCATGAGCGTGGTCAAGCCGGGTGGATTGTTCGCGACGTTCTCGTGCACGGGCCTGGTCAGCGAGGAGCAGTTCCTCGACATGCTGCGCCGCGCCGCGTTCTACGCCGGCCGCACCGTGCAGGTGCTGAAGGTGGCCGGCGCCGGCGCCGACCATCCGTGGCTGGCGCAGGTGCAGGAATCGCGCTACCTCAAGGCGGCGTTCTGTCGCGTGGTCGACTGATCGAGGGCACCGGTTCTCAGGCAATGAGATCGGACCGGCTAGACTGAGGCCATGCCCGATCCGTCCCTGCTCCTGCTCGTTCTCCTCGCCGCGGTCATCGCGGCGATCGTCCTCCTCGTCGCACTGCTGCTGCGCAAGCCCGAAGGTCGCCTCGAGCAGGCCCTGCGCGAAGAGCAGCGCGACGGTCGAAGCGAACTGCGGCAGCAGCTCGATAGCCTCTCGATGCAGCAGGAGCAGCGCATCGAGGGTTTTGCGACCCGCCTCAACGATGCCGCGGCGCGCACCGACCAGCGCCTGGAAGACCTGCGCGAAGCGCTGACCGAAGACGCCCGCAAGGCACGCAGCGAAACCGCGCTGGCCCTCAAGGATTTCGCCACCGCACTCGACACCCGGGTCGGCGAACTGACCCGCAACAACGAAGCGCGCATGGGCGAGATGCGCGCCACGCTCGAAGCCAAGCTGCGCGAGTTGCAGGCCGACAACTCCGCCAAGCTCGAACAGATGCGCGCCACCGTCGACGAGAAGCTGCACGCGACGCTGGAAACGCGCCTGACCGAAAGCTTCGGCAACGTCACCCAGATGCTGGCGCAGGTGCACCAGGGCCTGGGCGACATGAACAAGCTCGCCGCCGACGTCGGCGGCCTGCAGCGCGTGCTGACCAACGTGAAATCGCGTGGCGTGTTTGGCGAAGTGCAGCTGGCCGGCCTGCTTGAGCAGGTGTTCGCGCCTGACCAGTACGCCTCGAACGTCGCCACGGTGCCGGACAGCACGGAGCGTGTTGAGTTCGCCGTCCGCTTCCCCGGTTCGACCGGCGATGCACCGGTATGGCTGCCGATCGACGCCAAGTTTCCGCGCGAGGACTACGAGCGGCTGCTGGACGCCCAGGAGCGCGGCGAACCGGAGCTGGCGCGCGCTGCCGGCGATGCGCTGGAACGCCGTGTCCGACACGAAGCCGCGCGCATCCGCGAGAAGTACGTCGCGGTGCCGCACACCACCGAGTTCGCGATCCTGTTCCTGCCGACCGAAGGCCTGTACGCCGAAGTACTGCGCCGCCCGGGCCTGGTCGATGCCCTGCAGCGTGACGTCCGCATCGCGGTGGCCGGCCCCACCACGTTGCTGGCGCTGATGACCAGCTTCCAGATGGGCTTTCGCACGCTGGCGATCGAGAAGCGCTCGAGCGAGGTCTGGCAGACCTTGGGAGCGGTGAAGACCGAGTTCGCGAAGTTCGGCACCGTGCTCGACGGCGTCAAGAAGAAGCTCGACGAAGCCAGCAACAAGATCGAGGAAACCGGCCGCCGCACCCGCGTGCTGACCCGCAAGCTGCGCGACGTTGAAGCGCTGCCGGCCGAGGAAAGCCTGCGCCTGCTCGGCACGGACATCGAAGACCAGACTGACGATTGAGTCGCGTGCGCCCTGCCCTGCCTTCTTCCCGAATGCCGGCAACCCGGCAGACCACGGTCATCATCGTGGTGCTGCTGACGTTCGCGGCATTCTCCATGTGGTCGCTTGCCACCGGTGCGGATTACCTCGGGCAGGTGCTGCCGGGCGGTTTGCCGTTGGGCAACGCACTTGCCGCGACGTGCCTGTGCGCCCTGGCCGCGGCAGCCGTCGGCCTGAGCGTGCGCGGCACGGCCCTGCGGCGCGTAGCGCTGGTTGCATTGACTGCCACTGCGGCCTGGCTGCCGGTATCGATCCTGCTGGCCGGCAACCTCGCACTGAACTTCACGGGCAATCGCGGTGACATCTGGTTGATGCTGAGCCTGGCGGTTACGGCGGTCGTGCTGGCGACGCTGGCCTGGGCATTGATCGCCGCGTTTGCTGTGGCGTGCCGACGCCTCGCATCGAAGCATGAGGCGCCACGGCAGTAATCGTTACTGGCGGATCGCCCGCCGCGCGAGTGGGCCGATCGTCAGATCAGCCACCATCCGCCGGCATCACCGGCATCGCATCGACCGGCACCTGCGGATTGCTGTCGTCCTGCAGATAGTCGGGCAGCGTGTCGGTGCCGTCGCCGTTCATGCGGTCGCCCTGGATCTGGTAGTCGCGGCGCTGCATCCACGCATCGCGCACCAGGGTGTAGTCGTCTTCGGCGCCTTCGCGGAAGCTGTCGGTGGACAGCAACTGCGCGCGCACGTCGACCAGCTGCAGGCCCTGCAGGGGAATGCGCAAATTGTCGGCCTCGACCTGGCGCAGCGGGCTCAGCGGTGCATCGCCGAACATGCCGAGGGTGTCGCGCATCGTGCGCGGCCCGAAGAAAGGAAGCTCGACATACCGCGAGCGCTGCCAGCCCCAGACGCCCAGCGTCTGGCCGAAATCCTCACCGCGGTTGGGCAGCTTGGCGTCGGAGGCCGGGTCGAAGATGCCCGCGATGCCGAGCGTGGTGTTGAGGATGAAACGCCCCAGCGACTGCCCGGCCTGCTTCGGCTTGCCCTGCAGCAGTGCGTTCACCGCCGACACCGGCTGGCCGAGGTTGTTGAAGAAATTGCTTACACCGAGACGAAAGGGACGCGGCACCACCTTCACGTAACCGCGCGCCAGCGGCCGCGCGACACCGCGATCGACGGCGTTGTTGAAGCGGTGCATCTGCCGGTTGTACTTCTCCCACGGGTCATAGACCGCAGGCATCACCGCGGGCGTGGGCAGATTGGGGTCGGCATAGGCGTCATCGGGCGCACCGTACAGGGCGTCGTAGTCGCGTTCGGCCTGGGTGCGCTCGTCGGCCGACGGCACAGGCGTCGGCTCCGCCTGCGGTTCCGGCGTGGGCGGCCCGGTCGGTGCAGGCTGAGACGGAACTGGCTCGGTCGGCACCGGCGTTGCGGGCGCCGGAGCGGTGGGCTCAGGTGCGACCGGCTGAGTGGTCGGCGCTGCCGGCGCAGGCTCCTGCTTGGCCGGCTCCCCATCGATATTCGCCTTCACACAGGCGCGCGCCTTCGCGGCGTCTTCGCCCGCCTCTTTCATGCAGCGTTCGAATGCCTCGGCCTGCTGGCCGGACAATGGACGCGTAAGGATCTGCGCCTGGCCGAACATCGGCACGCAGAGAAGCACTAAAGCGATAAGGGGTGCGTGGGGGCGCATGGTCGAAGTGTAGAGGCTCAAGGGGAGGCACGGCCCGCCACTGGCGGGTTCGTGGCCGGAACGCTGTGTTCGCGGGGCCAGGCAGACGCAGCTCAGCCGGCGAAGGCGAGGGCGTCGTCGAGGCGGTAGGCGGCACGCAATTCGGCCAGCCCGGGTGGATCGCCGCTGACCCGGACTATACCGGTGCGGGCGCACAGCTCCGAGAGCAACGCCAGCCCGGCGCTGTCGACGCGGCTGACCGCGCCGAGATCGAGTCGGGCCAGGCCCGGACCGAGCGTGCGCAATTGCGCCCAAAGCGAGGCCACCGCGGCGCGCTCGAGCGCGCCGCTGAAGGCGAGGGTGTCACCGTCCTGGCGGACCGTCGCTGCGGTCATGTCAGTTGCTGGCGGCCTGCGCCTGCAGCCTGCCCGCCTTGATGTCAGCGGCTACCTGCGGGATCGACTTCTGCTTGAGCGGGGCGTCGAACTGGTTGCGGAACGTCTGCACGAAGCTGACGCCCTCGACCATCACGTCGAACACCTTCCACTGCGTGCCGACCTTGCGCATCAGGTAGTCGACCGGCACGGCCTCGTTGCCCTGGCGCAGGTACTCGCTGGACACCTTGACGATGGCGCCGCCGCGGATCGGCGTTTCCGACTTCACCCGCACCTTGAGCTTGGTGTTGAGATCGAGCAGGGATGAGCCGTAGCGCTGCATCAGGCTGTCGGCGAGCGCGTCGGCAAACACCTTGACGTCGGCATCGGAGGCGCCGCGGCCGTGCACGCCCAGGACCAGGCGGGCGGAATAGTCGCGATCGAAGATGTTGTCGAATTCGCTGGCGATGAACTGGCGCAGCGCGGAGCGGTCCTTGCTGAATTCGGCCCGACGGCTTTCCAGCGTGGACAGGATGCGGGTGCTGTTGCTCAGCACCAGCGCGCTCGGCGAGCCGGCCGGGGCGGGGGCGCCGGCGGCGGGAGCCGCTGCGGGCGCTGCCTGCGCCAGCACCGCGGCGGGCGCGGCGACGGCGAGAGCGGCAGCAATCATCAGGGTGAGCAGGCGGTTGGACTGGTTCATTTGGTCTTGGTCTCGTCCGTGGGGGCGGCATCGCCCTTCAGGTAGTCGGGAACGTCGGCAGAGGGGTCTGCGGGCTGGCCGGCATTGTCGGCGGGCTTTGCGCCACCGCCGCTGAACATGTATTTGCCGACCAGCTGGATCAGGTCGACCGCAGACTGGGTCAGGTAGATCTCATCGCCAGGCTTGAGCGAATCCGGGTCTCCGCCGGGCGCGAGATTGATGTAGCTCTCGCCCAGCAGGCCGCTGGTGAGGATGCTGGCGGCGGTGTCGGCCGGCAGCTTGTCGTAGCGCTTGTTCACCGCCATCGTGACAACGGTGTCGAACTTGACGGGATCTACCTCGATCTTGTCGACATGGCCGATGGCCACGCCACCGATCTTGATCGGGGCATTGGGACGAAGTGCTCCGATCGTCGAGAAACGTGCGGTCAACGGGTAGGTATCGCTGCCCAGGCCCCAGCGGCCGTTGGTGGAGGCCAACGCCAGCACCAGCAGGGAGGCCAGGGCCAGCAGCAGGAAGGCACCGACGGCAAATTCGATACGGGGGGCGCGGATACTCATCGGTGAATACTCATAAAAGTGCGTCGCCTCAGCGGAAGAGGAAGGCGGACATGACGAAATTGAACATCAGCACCAGCAGCGAGGCGTTGACCACCGCCTGGGTCGTCGCCACCGAGGTGCCCTCGATGGTGGGTTCGGCATGGAAGCCGACGTACGCGGCGACCAGCGCCGCGGTCGCGCCGAACACCGCCGACTTCACGAAGGCCATCAGGAAGTCTTCGCCGAAATCGACGCTGTCCTTCAGCACCTGCCAGAAGAAGCCCTGGTCGATGCCGATCACGTGCACGGCCTCGAAGTAGCCCGCGCTG
This sequence comes from Lysobacter sp., assembly GCA_036524915.1. Lineage (GTDB taxonomy): Bacteria > Pseudomonadota > Gammaproteobacteria > Xanthomonadales > Xanthomonadaceae > Lysobacter_J. Next base: position 45,733 of record DATDBI010000175.1, read on the forward strand.
ATCGCCAGGCTGCAGAAGAAGCCGGTCAGCAGCGGCATGCAGATCAACGCGGCCCAGAACCGCGGCGCGACCGCCTTGCCGATCGGATCGATCGCCATCAGGCCGAGCGCGGTGATCTGGTCGGTGGCACGCATCAGCCCGAGTTCGGCAGCGATCGAGGAACCGGCGCGGCCAATGAACAGCAGTGCGGTCAGCACCGGCCCGAGTTCGCGGTACATGCCCAGGCCGAGCATCGCACTGACCTGGTTGGCGGCCCCGTACGTGTCGAGCGCGCGATAACCCAGCAGCGTCACCGACAGGCCGACGAAGGCGCCGCCGACGATGATGATGGGCAACGTGCGTGCGCCGATCTTGTAGATCTCGCGCACCAGTTCGCGGAAGAAGTCGGCGGTCGGCTTCGACGCGCGCAGTACCGAGAACGTGAACAATCCGGCGCGCCCGATGGCGCGGGTGGCGGAAACAAACGGCATCAGGCCGGCTCCGTCTGCGAGGTGAAGGCGCGGCTTTCGAACGGAATCGGCCCGTCCGGCTCGCCCTTGAGGAACTGGCGGATCAGCGGATCGGTGCTGGCTTCCAGCTCCGAAGGCGTGCCCGAGAACACGATGCCGCCATTGGCGATCACCACCGCATGGTCGGCGATCGGCAGCGTCTCGTGCACGTGGTGGGTGACCACGATGCTGGTCAGGCCGAGGGTGTCGTTGAGGCCGCGCACCAGGCTCATCACCACGCCACTGGCGATCGGATCCAGTCCGGTCAGCGGTTCGTCGTAGATCATCAGCGGCGGATCGAGCGCGAGCGCGCGCGCCAGGGCGACGCGACGCGCCATGCCGCCGGAGAGTTCGCGCGGATACGCATCGGCGGCGGCGCGCAGGCCGACCGCGTGCAACTTCATCAGCACCAGGCGCCGGATCACCGAGGCCGGCAGCTTCGTATGCATGCGCAGCGGCAGCGCGACGTTCTCCGCCGCGGTCAGGTCGGTGAGCAGGCCGTTGCCCTGCAGCAGTACGCCGATGCCCTTGCGCAGTTCCAGCAGCGCGCGCTGCGAGCGCGGCACCTCCTGTCCCAGCACCTGCACCGAACCCGCGGCGGGTGGCAGCTCGCCGGTCAGCGCCGCCAGCAGCGTCGACTTGCCGCTGCCCGACGGCCCCAGCACCGCGACGACGTTGCCGCGCGGCACCGTCAGGCTGATGTCGCGCAGCACCGTCCGGCCGCCACGGTCGAGGCGGAGGTTGTCGATGCGGACGATGGGCGAACGGTCGGTCATGCCGGATCTGCAGGAAGAACGGGGGCGCGCGCGAGCAAAACGCGCGCAAGGATGGCGGTAGGCGGCTGAATGGGAGATGGCGGCGCGCATTGTCGCAGAGCGCGGCGGATGCGGGGTGCGCGCGCGGTCGATTTCTTCCTGTCTCGCCCGTTGCGACCCGCATCCGGCAAGATGACTCGATGCCGAGCGCGCCCGACTTCCGCCTCTACCACTCCAACGCACTGGACGTGCTCGCGGGGTTGCTGGCGGAGGAAGCGGCGAAACTGCCC
>DATDBI010000176.1:0-9396 GCA_036524915.1 Lysobacter sp.
GCGCTCCGGCGCCGCCCCGCTGTAACCACGCCATGAGGGCGACAGGTAGGAATTGATGAACGACTTGGCCAAGAATCTGCTGCTCTGGGTAATCGTCGCCGTCGTGCTGATGGTGGTGTTCCAGGCGTTCGGACCGCGCGCGGCAGGCAGCGAAACGCTGGCCTACGACCAGTTCGTGCAGCAGGTGCAGCAGGACCGCGTGAAGGAGGTCAAGATCGCCGACGATCGGACCACCATCAATGGCGAGCGCAAGGACGGCAGCAAGTTCGTCACCTACAGCCCGGGCGACGAATACCTGATCAACGACCTGCTCACGCACAAGGTCGCCATCGACCAGGCCCAGCCGCAGAGCGGGCCGTCGCTGCTCTACATCATCATCAACGTCCTGCCCTGGCTGCTGTTCATCGGCATCTGGGTGTATTTCATGCGGCAGATGCAGCAGGGCGGCAGCAAGGGCGCGATGAGCTTCGGCCGATCGCGGGCCAAGCTGCAGGGCGAAGACCAGGTCAAGGTCACCCTGGCTGACGTCGCCGGTTGCGACGAGGCCAAGGAAGAAGTCGGCGAACTCGTCGAGTTCCTGCGCGACCCGTCCAAGTTCCAGAAGCTCGGCGGCAAGATCCCGCGCGGCGTGCTGATGGTCGGCCCGCCGGGCACCGGCAAGACCCTGCTCGCCCGCGCCATCGCCGGCGAAGCCAAGGTGCCGTTCTTCAGCATTTCCGGTTCCGACTTCGTCGAGATGTTCGTCGGCGTCGGCGCCAGCCGCGTGCGCGACATGTTCGAGCAGGCCAAGAAGCACGCGCCGTGCATCATCTTCATCGACGAAATCGACGCGGTCGGTCGCCATCGCGGCGCCGGCCTCGGCGGTGGTCATGACGAGCGCGAGCAGACCCTCAACCAGTTGCTGGTCGAGATGGACGGTTTCGAAGGTGGCGAGGGCGTGATCGTGATCGCCGCGACCAACCGTCCCGACGTGCTCGACCCGGCGCTGCTGCGTCCGGGCCGTTTCGACCGCCAGGTCGTGGTCGGCCTGCCGGACGTGAAGGGCCGCGAGCAGATCCTGCGCGTGCACATGCGCAAGCTGCCGCTGCACGACGACGTCGAGCCGATGACGATCGCCCGTGGCACCCCGGGTTTCTCCGGCGCCGACCTGGCCAACCTCTGCAACGAGGCCGCCCTGTTCGCCGCTCGCGAGAATGCCAAGGACGTGCGCATGGAGCACTTCGACAAGGCCCGCGACAAGATCCTGATGGGCGCCGAGCGCCGCTCGATGGCCATGAGCGAGGACGAGAAGAAGCTGACCGCCTACCACGAGGCCGGGCACGCGATCGTCGGTCGCATGGTTCCCGAGCACGACCCGGTCTACAAGGTGACGATCATCCCGCGCGGTCGCGCGCTGGGCGTGACGATGTACCTGCCCGAGGGCGACAAGTACAGCTACAACCGCACAGCGATCGAATCGCAGCTGTGCTCGCTGTACGGCGGCCGCGTTGCCGAGGAGCTGATCTTCGGCGTCGACAAGGTCACCACCGGTGCTTCCAACGACATCGAGCGTGCAACCAAGATGGCGCGCAACATGGTCACCAAGTGGGGCCTGTCGGACGAGCTCGGCCCGATCGCCTACGGCGAGGAAGAGGACGAGGTGTTCCTGGGTCGTTCGGTGACCCAGCACAAGAACGTCTCCAACGAGACCGCGGCCCGAATCGACGAAGTCGTGCGGAGCATCCTCGACAAGGCCTACGGACGCACCACGGAAATCCTCAAGGGCAACCTCGACAAGCTGCATGCGATGGCTGAGGCGTTGCTGCTGTACGAGACCATCGACGCGCACCAGATCGACGACATCATGGCCGGCCGCGTGCCGGGCCCGCCGGCCGACTGGTCGAAGTCGGGAAAGACGTCGAAGGACGACGGTGGGCGTCCGGGTGCGATCGGCGGTCCTGCGGCGCAGACCTGACCGGATTGATCGACAAAGACCGAAAGGGCCGGGGTGATTCCCGGCCCTTTTTGTTTGGCCGGCGCCCCGGCAGGTTCCACGTCTCGCCGCACCGGGCTACCCTGCGTCGGCACATCCCAGGAAGCCCGCGCATGTTCGACACCACCCCCACACTCGACTGCAACGACCGCGCGCTCGTGCTCGATCGCCCGCGCGTGATGGGCATCGTCAACGTCACGCCAGACTCCTTCTCCGATGGTGGCGCGCACGACACGCTCGAGGCCGCAGTCGCGCACGGATTGCAGCTGGCGCAGGAGGGGGCGGACATCCTCGACATCGGCGGCGAATCGACCCGTCCAGGCGCCGACGAGGTATCGCTCGAAGAAGAACTGCGTCGCACGATCCCGGTGATCGAGCGCCTCTCGCGCGAGACCACGTTGCCGATCAGCATCGACACGTCAAAGCCGGAAGTGATGCGCGCCGCCGTGCAGGCAGGGGCGGGCATGATCAACGACGTTTACGCGCTGCGCCGCGAAGGCGCACTCGACACCGCTGCCGGCCTGCGCGTGCCCGTGGTGCTGATGCACATGCAGGGCGAGCCGCGCTCGATGCAGCAGTCGCCGCAGTACGACGATGTCGTCGCCGAAGTGCATCGCTTCCTTGCCGAGCGCATCTTCGCGGCCGAGATGGCCGGTATCGCCAAGAAGAACATCGTCGTCGATCCCGGCTTCGGGTTTGGCAAGAACACCCAGCACAATCTCGCACTGCTCGCGCAGCTGGAGCGTTTCAGCGAACTGGGCGTGCCGGTGCTGGCCGGCCTCTCGCGCAAGAAGACCATCGGCGAGATCACCGGTCGCAGCGAAGCAAGCGAGCGCGTGCACGGCTCGGTCGCGGCGCACCTGATCGCGGCACAACGCGGTGCGAAGCTGCTGCGCGTGCACGACGTCGCCGCGACAGTCGATGCGCTCAACGTCTGGAACGCGCTGGCGGCGCAGAACCTGCCGAGGACGAAGTCAGCACCTTCAATGCCGAAGTGGCCCGACGACGAGTGATCGCATGCGGACAACGGCCGTCGACGTCGTTGGCCATATTTTCGCCAGTATTGCTGCGACCCTTGCGGGGCAGGGCGCGCATGCATGTCGTCGCGGATCTGTCCGCAGGGTTGTCCACAGCGATTGTGGATAGCGCAGCTTGAACTGCCTGCTCGCCGTCGCATGTCAAGCAAAATCTCTGGTCAATTGTTCGCCAACCCTCTTGCATCCCTTGTACATCAAGGGATGCAGCAGGCTGCCCACACAACTGTCCGCAGGGTTGTCCACAGGTCTTGTGGATAGAAGCCCGATTCGGGTCGAACGGACTGGAGTGCCGGCGTTTCGCGGTGCGACGCGTCGGGGCAGGAAGCATTTCGGCTTGATGCCGAATCAACGCGGCAAGTCAACACTTTTTGCTGGCCAATTATTGGCCATTGTGGCGCAGGCCCCGTCGCAGCTGCCTGTCAGTGGCCTGCCCACATTACTGTCCGCAGGCTTGTCCACAGGGCTTGTGGACAGCGTGGCAGTGCTGGCGAAAAAAGCGACAAACAGCCGGGGAGTGTTGCTGGCAAAGGCGTGGAGCACGTTATCAACAGCTTTGCCCCAGCGGTTCTCCACAGGAAATGTGGAGCGCTGCGTTGTTGCTGCGTTGCGACACGGTTGCAACGGCAACGGTTCCGCGCGGCCAGTGCCTGTGCGAGGCTACGCGTCCGCTCCTGCTCCAGCCACGCCACGCCCGCATGCCTGCCGACTCGCGCCCGATCGCGATTGCCCTGATGGGCCCGACCGCGTCGGGCAAGACCGCGCTCGCGCTGGAATGGGCCGAGCGATTCGGCGGTGAGATCGTCAGCGTCGACTCGGCGCTGGTCTACCGGCACCTCGACATCGGCGCGGCCAAGCCGTCCGCGGAGGAGCTGGCCCGCGTGCCGCACCACCTGGTCAACCTGCGCCAGCCCTGGCAGCCGTACTCGGCGGCCGAGTTCGCCGTCGATGCCAGACGCGCCCTCGACGACATCGTCGCCCGCGGCCGGCTGCCGATCCTTGCCGGCGGTACCGGCCTGTACTTCCACGCGTTGCTGCAGGGGCTTTCGGCCATGCCCGAAGCCGACCCGGCGACCCGGGCGGCGCTCGAATCGCAGGCGGGAGAGCGCGGATGGGCGGCGATGCACGCAGAGCTGGCCGGCATCGATCCGGAGGCGGCAGCGCGCATCCACGCCACCGATGCCCAGCGCATCCAGCGCGCCCTTGAGGTCTATCGGCTCTCCGGCCGCACCATCAGCGACTGGCGGCAGGACGGGCGACGCGATCGCGCGCAGCTGCCACGGTTGCCCCTGCGGGTGCTGAAGCTGGTGCTGGCGCCGGACGACCGCGCGCTGCTGCACGCACGCATCGAACGGCGGTTCGACCAGATGCTGGCCGACGGCTTCCTTGGCGAAGTCCGGGCCTTGCGCGCGCTGCCGGAGTTGCAGGCGCAATCGCGGCCATTGGAGTTGCCAGCCCTGCGGGCGGTCGGCTACCGCCAGGCCTGGGAGCACCTGGATGGCGCCAGCACTGCCGGGCAGATGCGGGACCTGGGGGTCTTCGCCACCCGCCAGCTGGCCAAGCGCCAGCTCACCTGGCTGCGCGGCGAACTCGATGCGCAGTGGTTTGATCCGCAGCTGCAGCGTCCGCGCCTGGAGCAGGCCAGGGCGATGTTCATGGACATCCCGGCGGGCGGTTGACCGACACCAAAGGGGGCAGTGGGTGCGCGTGCGCCCAAGGGGTTTGCGCTACCATCAGTTCCGGTCGCCGCTGTGGGGACGGGTTCCGGCGATTGCGGCCGGCTTCGCCACGCCGCCCTTATAACTAGAACGAGTTGGGGAGCTACACCATGTCCAAGGGACAGTCTTTGCAGGATCCTTTCCTGAATGCGTTGCGCCGCGAGCGAGTGCCGGTTTCGGTGTACCTGGTCAACGGCATCAAGCTGCAGGGCACCATCGAGTCGTTCGACCAGTTCGTGGTGCTGTTGCGCAACACCGTGAGCCAGATGGTCTACAAGCACGCGATTTCCACCGTCGTGCCGGCGCGCAATGTCCGCGTCGGGCCGGGTGGCGGCTACGTGCAGTCCTCCGACGGCGAAACCGAAGGCGACGCCGACGAGACCGAATAAGCCCGCAAACGGGTCTGGCGGAAGCGGCTCGCGCCGGTTCTGCCTGCCTGCCCGACCGGTCAGCAATGTTGCGGCTGGAGCCCATTGCGTGCACGGGAGGCGATTGGGCCTTGTTTGGCCGCCGTTCCATGCCCATCTTGTGATCCTGTCCCCCGCTCAGGCATGACCCGGCTTGTTTGAAAGATCCCGAAAAGGCGAACACGCGCTATTGATCCAGCCCCACGCCGGCGGTCCGCCGGACGAGGGCTTGCTGGAGGAGTTCGCCGACCTGGCCCGCTCGGCCGGTGCAACGGTGGCGGCCGTCATGACCGCGCGCATCGATCGCCCGAACGCGGCGATGCTGATCGGCAGCGGCAAGCTCGAAGAGGTCAAGGCCGCGGCCGAGGCCACCGGCGCCGACCTGATCCTCGTCAACCATCCGCTCTCGCCTGGCCAGGAACGCAACCTGGAGCGCGAGCTCAAGCGCCGGGTCGTCGATCGCACCGGCCTGATCCTCGATATCTTCGCCCAGCGTGCCAACAGCCACGACGGCAAGCTGCAGGTCGAGCTGGCGCAGCTCAAGCACATGGCCACGCGGCTGGTTCGCGGCTGGACCCACCTTGAGCGCCAGCGCGGTGGCTCGATCGGCTTGCGCGGTCCCGGTGAAACGCAGCTTGAGACCGACCGACGCCTGCTGCAGAAGCGCCTGGAGCAATTGCAAAAGCGCCTGGAAAAGGTCGAAGTCCAGCGCACGCAGATGCGCCGTGCCCGCGTCCGCAGCGAAATGCCGCGCGTGGCGCTGGTCGGCTATACCAACGCCGGCAAGTCGACGCTGTTCAACGCGATGACCGGCGCCGGGGCCTATACCGCCGACCAGTTGTTCGCCACGCTCGACCCGACCGTGCGCCGCATCGAGCTGTCGGGCGGCAACGTGGTGCTGGCCGATACCGTCGGCTTCGTCCGCGATCTGCCCCACGAACTGGTCGCCGCGTTCCGCTCGACATTGTCCGAGGCACGCGAGGCCGATCTGCTGGTGCACGTGATCGACGCCGCTGATCCGCTGCGCGACGAGCGCATCGCCCAGGTCGACGCGGTGCTCAAGGACATCGGCGCCGGCGACCTGCCGCAGCTGCTGGTGTTCAACAAGATCGACAAGCTTGGTGTCGGCGAAGAAGGCGCGGAAGCAGTGGAGCCGCGCCTGGATCGTCCGGCCGAAGGGCGCATGCGCGTCTGGCTTTCGGCGCGCGATGGCCGTGGCCTGGACCTCCTGCGCCAGGGCCTGGCCGAGGTGCTGGAACTGCGCCACGTCAGCGGCGAGCTGCGCCTGCCGCCACAGGCCGCGCGCCTGCGGGCACGGCTGCACGAGCTGGGTGCGGTTCGCGGCGAGGACCACGACGAGCACGGTTGGGTCATCAACGTCGACCTGGCCCTGGCCGATGCCCAGCGGTTGTTCGTCCAGGCCCACGGTGAGGTGCTCAGACCCCTGTTGCCGCCTGAAGAAGGCGAAGATGCCGCCTGAGTGGGCAAGCGCCTTGCTTGAGCCCCGTCGCACCCCCACCTAGAATCGACCGACGCCCGCATGGCTGAACGCGGCTGCGGACGCATCCCCCTCTTGGAGCAGGCATGGCCTGGAATACACCCGGTAGTGACAATTCCGGCGGTTCGAACGGTCGAACCCCGCGGCGCGGACCCAATGGCCGCGGCCTGGATGCCTTGCTCGATCCCTTGCGCGGCCTCTTCGGCGGTGGCGCAGGTGGGGGTGGCAACGTCCTGCGCTGGGTCGCGATCGCGATCGGCCTGTGGCTGGTGTTCAACTGCTTCGTGCTGGTGACCGAGCAGGAGCGCGGCGTCGTGCTGCGCTTCGGCCAGTTCTCCCGCGTGCTGCAGCCGGGCCCGCATTTCAAGGCGCCGTGGCCGATCGAGCGCGTCACCAAGGTCAATGCGACCCAGAGCAACGCCTACAGCGACACGGTTCCGGTGTTCACCCGCGATGCCAACATGGTGAACGTCGAGATCAACGTGCAGTACCGTATCGGCGACCCGCAGCTGTACCTGTTCGGTTCGCGCGATGCCGACCGCGTGCTCAAGGAGGCCGCGCAGAGCGCGGTACGCGAGCAGGTCGGCCGTTCCGACCTCGATACCGTCCTCAATGCGCGCTCGGAACTGACCGTGACCGTGCGCCATCGCCTGCAGGCTTCGTTGCAGGACTACCGCACCGGTCTGATCGTGACCGAGCTGAACCTGCCCAACGCGCGTCCGCCGGACGAGGTCAAGGACGCGTTCGACGAAGTGCAGCGCGCCGCCGCCGACAAGACCACCGCGATCAACCAGGCCCAGGCCTACGCCAAGCAGGTCGTGCCCGAAGCGCGCGGTGAGGCTTCGCGCGTGCGTACCGCAGCCGAGGGCTACAAGACCTCGTCGGTCGCCCGTGCAGAAGGCGACGCCAACCGCTTCTCGCTGCTGGTCGACCAGTACAAGGCCGCGCCGGACGTGACCCGCAAGCGCCTGTGGCTCGATACGCTGCAGGAAGTGCTGAGCGACAACCGCAAGATCATCGGCGGCGACTCGCGCCAGCTGATCTATGTGCCGATGCCCGACAAGCGCGGTGGCGCCGCTGCGGCGGGTGCACCGCTGCTGACGCCGGAGCTGTTGCCCCCGACGATTACCACCGAGCCCGGCGACGGTCGCGGTGCACGACCGACGCGCCCGACCGGCCGCGATGAGGTGACGCGATGAGATTCTCCCTTTGGATCGCCGCGGTAGTGGCAGCGCTGTTCGCATTGCTCGGCTCGATGTTCGTCGTCACCGAGGGCCGCACCGCGATCGTGCTCAACCTCGGCCGTGTGGTGCGCACCGACATCGGTCCGGGCCTGCATTTCAAGTGGCCGCTGGTTGAAACCGCGCGCGTGTTCGACCGCCGCCTGCAGGTGCTCGATGCCGAGCCCGAACGCTACCTGACCGCCGACAAGCAGAACGTCAGCGTCGACTTCTTCGCCCTGGGTCGCATCGAGAATTCGCGCGCGTTCTACCGTGCCACCGGCGGCGACGAAGTCACCGCAGTCGAGCGCCTGGCGCCGATCATCAAGGACTCGCTGCGCAATGAGATCAATGCGCGCACGCTGCAGCAGGTGGTGTCCGGTGACCGCACGTCGGTGATCGGCAAGCAGCTGGTCGCGATCAATACCGGCGCTGCCACGCTGGGCGTGAAGATCGTCGACATCCGCATCAAGCGCATCGAGCTGCCGCAGGACAGCAACGTGGTCGGTTCGGTCTACAACCAGATGCGCAGCCAGCGTCTGCAGGTGGCCAGCCAGCTGCGCGCCGAAGGCGTCGAGCAGGCCCAGGCGATCCGCGCCCAGGCCGACCGCGAGAAGCTGGTGATCGTCGCCGAGGCCGAACGCGATGCGCAGAAGCTGCGAGGCGAGGGCGATGCCGAGGCCACGCGCCTGTATGCGCAGGCGGCCAACAAGGATCCGTCGTTCTATGCGTTCCAGCGCAGCCTGGAGGCATACCGCAAGGCGTTCTCCGACGGCGAGGGCGTGATCGTGCTCGACCGCGACGATCCGTTCCTGCAGTACCTCAAGTCGGATCGCTGACTGGTCACGCCGATGTTGTTCGAGCTGTTGTCGGCGCTGTGCCTGGTGGCGGTGCTGGAGGGGTTGTTCCTCTTCATCGCCCCACGCGGCTGGAAGCGCGCCGCTGAGCAACTCCACGCGTTGCCGGACCGGCACCTGCGGGTGGTCGGTGCGGTGGTGGTGGGGCTGGGGCTGATCTCTTTGTGGCTGGTGCGGCTGTAGACCAGTGGTCTGCTCAGAGCGTCGGCTGCGGACAGGCGCCGTCCGCCGGACCGGGGATTGCTCCGCCCCTTGATCGGACGTCCTTGTCCGATGCGGGGCGCGGGCCATCCATGGCCCGCTGCGGAGCAATCCCCGGCCCGGCAGACGACGCTTCGGCGCTTCGTTGCCCTGTCTTCGTCATGTGAAATTGCTTGCGAGAGGCGGGTTGGCTGAGGGCTGGTCGTCGTCCACCCTTCTGAATCGGTCCAATCCCGCTTTCGGGGTGGCCCCGGCCCCACAAAACCCGGATAATGCACAAAAGCCGGACGGGGCCCTGCGCCTCTCCGGCTTTCTTGCTGTCTGCGTCCCTCGCGACAGCCCGGCCTCCGCGCCGGTTCTCAATGCAACGCAGTCAGGAGCTTGGCAATGGGTCAGTCAGTCGTCGTTCTCGGTGCCCAATGGGGCGATGAAGGCAAGGGCAAGATCGTCGATCTGCTCACCAAGGAGATCGGCGCCGTCGTGCGCTTC
>DATDBI010000177.1:0-11344 GCA_036524915.1 Lysobacter sp.
CGAGGCCTATGTCGAGCACATGATGGCCACGCTGATCCCTTCTTCTTGATAGCCCGGCCCCCGCTGGAGGATGTTTGCAAATGAATGCGATTTCCAATGACGTCTCGAAACCTGCCATCGCGCCGGGGAGCGAAGGCAGCAGACTTGCCGCATTGAACGCCTGGGTCGCCCAGGTCGCCGCACTGACCCGGCCCGATGCGATCCACTGGTGCGATGGCAGCGACGCGGAAAACGCGGCGCTCATCAAGCAGATGCAGGCCGACGGCACGCTGGTCAAGCTCAACGACAAGACCCATCCGGACAGCTGGCTGCACCGCTCGCATCCGGACGACGTTGCCCGCGTCGAACACCTGACCTTCGTGTGCACCAGCGAGCCGGAAGACGCCGGCCCGAACAACCACTGGATGGCGCCGGCCGACGGCCACAAGCAGATGGACGCGCTGTTCGAAGGCTGCATGCAGGGCCGTACGATGTACGTGATCCCGTACTGCATGGGTCCGATCGACTCGCCGCTGTCGCGTTGCGGCGTCGAGATCACCGACAGCCCGTACGTCGTCGCCAACATGCGCATCATGACCCGCATGGGCGCCCCGGCCCTGGCGCGCATCGAGCGCGAAGGGACGTTCGTGCGTGGCCTGCATTCAATCGGCGAACTCGATCCCGAGCGCCGCTTCATCATGCATTTCCCGGAAGAGCTGACGATCAAGTCGTTCGGCTCCGGATACGGCGGCAACGCGCTGCTGGGCAAGAAGTGCCATGCCTTGCGCATCGCTTCCTATCAGGCCCGTTCGGAAGGCTGGCTGGCCGAGCACATGCTCATCCTGGGCCTGGAAAACCCGCAGGGCGAGACGCATTACCTCGCCGCGGCATTCCCGTCGGCCTGCGGCAAGACCAACCTGGCCATGCTGATTCCGCCGGAGGGCTATCGCGCCCAGGGTTGGAAGGTGTGGACGGTTGGCGACGACATCTGCTGGATGCGCCCCGGCGCCGACGGCCGCCTGTACGCGATCAATCCGGAAGCCGGCTTCTTCGGCGTCGCCCCGGGCACCTCGGACAAGTCCAACCCGAACGCGCTGGCTTCCATCCAGCACGACACCATCTTCACCAATGTCGGCGTCACCGCCGACAACCAGCCGTGGTGGGAAGGTCTCGACAACGGCCAAGTGCCGGTCACTGACTGGCGCGGCAACGCGTACGACGCCGCCAAGGGTCCGGCCGCGCATCCGAACTCGCGTTTCACCGTGTCGGCCAAGCAGTGCCCGAGCTATTCCGCGCAGGCCGAGAACCCGACCGGCGTGCCGATCAGCGCGATCGTCTTCGGTGGCCGCCGCGCTTCGCTGGTGCCGCTGGTGTTCGAAGCGCGCGACTGGGCGCACGGTGTCCTCGTCGGTGCCGCGATGGGCTCGGAGACCACCGCGGCCGCCACCGGCGCGGTCGGCGTGATGCGCCGCGACCCGATGGCGATGAAGCCGTTCTGCGGTTACAACTTCGCCGACTACTTCAGCCATTGGCTGTCGTTCGACAAGTCCGGCGCGAAGCTGCCGAAGATCTTCCACGTCAACTGGTTCCGCAAGGGCGACGATGGCAAGTTCCTGTGGCCGGGCTTCGGCGACAACCTGCGCGTGCTGGAGTGGATGATCCAGCGCGTGAAGGGCGAGGCCGGCTCGGTCGAAACGCCGATCGGTCATCTGCCGGCGGAAGGCGACCTCAACCTGGACGGCATCAGCCTTGGCGACGAGGCGCGCGCCAAGTTGTTCGGTTTCGACCATGCCGGCTGGAAGGTCGAGTTCGACAGCATCGGCGAGTATCTCCAGGAGTACGGCCCGCGCATGCCGCAGGCGCTCAAGGACGAACAGCAGCGCATCGCCCGGGACCTGGCTGGCTGAGGACTCCATGACCGACCAACCCGCCGCGCTCGCGGCCAGTCGTGAACTGCTGATCGACGGCCGCCCGCTGCGGGTGTTCGACGGGCACCTGCCCAATGTCGGCGACTACGTGCGCGGCCTTGCCCGGGCCGCGTTCACGCGCACCGAAATCGCCCGGCCGGAAACGGCCGAGCACAAGCACTGGGCCACCGAGATCAAGCTCGAAGCGCTGTTTCCGCAGCCGATCTTCGACATCACGCGGCGCGCCGTGCTCGGCTTCACCACGCCAGGCTTCGGCTATCGCCCGTATCGCGCGTATACCAACGTCGCCTCGTTCGGCGACATGCTTTTCAGCCATACCGATTGCCTGCCCGACCAGCACGATCTGACCGCGCTGTGGTACCTGTGCGAGCAGTGGGACCTGGAGTGGGGCGGCGAGACGATGTTCTTCGATGCCCAGGACGAGGTCGCCGCGGCGATCCAGCCGCGTCCGGGCCGGCTGGTCATTTTCGACGGTGCGATCAAGCACGTCGGCCGCCCGCCCAATCGCGTCTGCTACGCGCCGCGCTATACGTTCGCGATCAAGTTCGAGCGCCTGGCCGCAGGCAGCTGAGCGGGCATGACGGCATGGCGTCGATGAGCCCCTTTGCAGCCGGCACGACGGCACTGCAGCGCGCGGCAGACGCCGCCTGGTTTCCGATCGATCTCAACGTCCCCGAGCGCAGCTTCAGTTTCGCCCGGTTGGATGTCGACGCGCTCGAGCGGTCCACGTTCATGGACACGCGCCTGGACGCGGCGGTCACCCAGGTCGAAGCCGTGCCGGTTGATGCACTGGTGCCGATGCCGCAACCGGCGAGGCCGCCGGCGTGGCTGTTCCATACCTCGTTCTGCGGTTCGACCTTGCTGGCGCGCGCGCTGCATGTTCCGCAACATCAGGTCGCGCTGAAAGAACCCCTGCTGCTCAGGCGCCTGGGCGATGCACGCGATGCCGGCTGGGCCTTGGACGATCTGTGCGGGCTGTCGGCGCGGTTGTTGTCGCGGCCGTGGACGCCCGACGGTGGGGTCCTCATAAAGGCCACGCATGCCGCATTGAACATCGCTCCCGATCTGCTGACCGCCACCGCGGACAGTCGTGCGGTCGTGCTGACGTCGTCGCTCGACGATTTCCTGGTGTCCAACCTGAAGAAGAACGCCGACACGCAGGCCAAGGTGCCGGCCCTGGCCGAGCGCGCGCTGCGTGCGGGAACGCTGCACCTGCGCCTGCCGCCGCAGGCGCTGCAACCGCCCGATCTGCTGTGTGCGACGGCCCTGCAGTGGGCGGCGCAACGCGAGCTGGTCGCGACGCTGGCCAGTCGCTTCGGCGATTCGCGCGTGCGTGTCCTCGATTTCGGTTCGCTGCTGGAGGCGCCCGTAGCCGTGGCTACGGCGTGCTCGCGGTGGCTGCACTTGCCGGCCCCCGACGCCGACGTCGCGGCGCGCGCAGGCGAGGTGTCGCGCAGCAATGCGAAGGCGGTGTCGATCGCCTACGGCGCCGACCAGCGGGCGCAGGAGGCGCAACTTGTGCATCAGCGCTACGGCGCGGCGATCGCCCAGGCTCGTGATTGGGCCACTCGTTACGTGTTGCCCGCACTGGACAACGAACTACCGATGACCGCAGTGGAAGGCTGGACATGAGCGCAACCCTGTCTTCGCTGTGGCAGCAGGGCGAGACCTACGCCCGTCAGAGGCAATGGGCGGCCGCACTCAAAGCCTACGATGGCGTCCTGGGCCACGACCCCGGCCATGTCATGGCGATGCTGCGCGCTTCGCGCATGGCCTTGTCGCTGGGCCGTTACCGCGACTCGCGCGAATACGCGATGCGCGCCCTGGCCAGTCGCCCCAGCGGTGACGAGGCGGTGCTGACGCTGGCGCGCGCGTTGCGCATGTTCAACGAGCCGCAGGCGCTGCTCGAATGCGTCGAGCACTCGCGCTGGCGCGAACGCAAGTCGGCGCAATGGCTGACCGAGATCGCGATGCTGGTCAGCACCATTGGCGAGAACGCGCTGGCGATGGAGTTGCTCGACCTGGCCGTGCAGCGTGATCCAAAGCACCCACCCACGCGCTATTTCCGTGGCGTGGTGCAGATGTTCTTCGGCGAAATGGATGCCGCCGAGCGTGAGCTGGAGCTGTGCATCGCCCAGTTGCCGACCTACGCGCAGGCCCACTGGGTGCTGTCGCGCCTGCGCAAGCAGACTGCGGAGAAGAACCACGTCGACCGCATGCAGGCGCTGATTCCGCGCGTCGCGCCCGGGACCGAGAGCCGCGTCTACCTCGCCTTCGCGATGCACAACGAACTGCACGATCTCGGCCGCCATGACGAGTCCTGGCAGGCGCTGGAGCACGGTTGCCGGGTCAAGCGCCAGCTGACACCGCACGATCGCGATGACGCCCGGCGCATGTACGAAGGCCTGATGAAGCTGTGCGATGCCGGCTTCGTCACGCCGTCGGCGCAGTCGGCGGCGACACAGCCACCCTACGTGCCGGTGTTCATCGTCGGCATGCACCGCTCGGGCAGTACCCTGCTGGAACAGCTGCTGGCCGGACATCCAGACGTCGCCGACGGTGGCGAGACCTACTCGTTCACGTCGCAGATGCGCTACTTCGGCGACCACCGCAACAAGGGCGTGGTCGACGCCGAGCTGGTTCGCCGGGCGGCCGGCATCGATTACGACAAGGTCGGCGAGCGCTTCTACGAGCACACCGCCTGGCGCGCGCAGGGCAAGCCGGTGCTGACCGAGAAACTGCCGTCCAACTTCCTCAATCTCGGTTTCATTGCCCGCGCGCTGCCGCACGCGCGCATCGTGCACATGGTCCGTGATCCGCTCGATACGTGCTTCTCCAACCTGCGCACGATGTTCTCCGACGTCAACACGTTCTCCTACGACCAGCGCGAGCTGGCGCAGTGGTACGGCCAGTATCACCAGCTGATGGCGCACTGGCGCCAGGTCATGCCGGGCAGGGTGCTCGACGTCCACTACGACCAGCTGGTTGCCGACCCCGAGGGGGTGATGCGCGGGGTGCTGGAGTTCTGCGCACTGCCGTGGAATGCCGCCGCAACCACGCTGGAGCGTGAACAGGCCGGCGCGGTCGCCACGGCCAGCAGCCCGCAGATGCGTGGCGGCATCATCAAGAACCGAAGCGCTGCCTGGGCCCCCTACGAGGCCCGGCTGGCAACGCTGATCGAAGGGTTGGCGCCCTACCGGGCTGCCGCCACCGGCCTGCCGGGCCAATCCGGCCAAGGCACCGCTGGGCCCGGGTCGGGTACTTAAACCCGCGGCTCGTCCGGCGCATCACAAGGACCATGCTGACCGTCGTGACCGAATTTCTGACTGACGCCCCTGCCGCGAGCGAAGACGGCGCCGACGAACGTGGCCTGGTGGCCGCGGCCGCGCGCGGTGAAATTCGGGCCTTCGAGTCCCTGTATCGACGCCACGCCGGTCGCGTCCACGGTGTCATCGCCCGCCTGGTCGGAAACCAGGGGGCGAGGGCCGAGGACCTGACGCAGGAAGCGTTCGTGCGGGCCTGGCAGGCACTGCCGGCGTTCCGCTTCGAATCTGCGTTCTCGACCTGGCTGCACCGGTTGGCCGTCAACACCGCGCTGATGGAAATGCGCAGCCGCCGCAGCCGGCCGCAGGACGACGGTGATTCCGACGAGGAGGTCTTCGACCTGCTCGGCAGCACCGACTCGGCCGGTCACACGACGGCGCTGACGATGGACCTGGAGCGTGCCGTGGCAACGCTGCCGCCGCGGGCGCGTGCGGTGCTGGTGCTGTACGACGTGGAAGGCTGGAAGCACGAAGAGATCGCCGCCGAACTCGGCATGGCGGTGGGCAGTTCGAAAGCGCAATTGCACCGCGCGCGTGGTTTGTTGCGCGAGCGGCTTGGAGGACACGCATGAACATCAACGACAACGACACCCGCGGCCGTGACGACGAGCTGCCTGAGGCCCTGCGCTGGCAGCTGCGCGCCATGCGCCGCGACGCCGAACCCGGCAACGACCTGTGGCCAGGCATCGCCGCGCGCCTGCAGCAGCAGCGACCGAAGTCCACGGCGCGTCCGCGCTGGCTGGCGCCGGTGGCAATGGCCGCGACGCTGGTACTGGCGGTGGGCATGGTTGGCCTGTGGCGCAGCGACGTCACCGGCGAGGCGCCCGATGCAACCGCCCGCAAGGGCACGCTGGTCCAGCGCGAGGCCGAAGGCATGACCCTGCAGTACCAGGCGGCCCTGCGCGAAGTCGATGTTGGCCAGCCACCGATGGAACTGCAGCCTGTTTTCGACGATCTCGACCGTAACGCCGGCCTCATCCTGCAGGCGCTTGCGCACGACCCCGACTCGCGCCTGTTGCTGGAGCAGCTGCGCCGCACCTATGCACGCCGCCTGGCACTTGCGCAACGCCTGGTCTATGCCTGATTCGTATCGCACCACCCAAGCTCAGATTCGAACCTGTCCTGCCCTGATTTTCATGCTTTCCGGAGAAACTCCATGACCCGCGCCAAACTCCAATGTCTCGCATTCGGCCTGGCTGTGCTGACGGCGAATTCCGCCCTTGCCGCCACCCCGATCAATGAGACCCGGCCGCTGGATCCGCGAGGCAAGGTCGAGGTCGAGAACGTCAAGGGCCGCGTCGATGTGCGCACCTGGGACCGCTCCGAGGTCAAGATCGAGGGCAGCCTCGGCCAGGGTGTCGAGAAGCTCGAGATCGAGGGCGAAGGCGACCACCTGACGGTGCGCGTGAAGTACCCCAATCGCGGTGGCGGCATGGGCATGTTCGGCGGCGGCGACAAGAGCGAGCCGACCGAACTGCGCCTGACCGTGCCGGTCCGCGCCGACCTGGATGTCGATGTCGTCTCGGCCGATGTCACGGTCGAAGGCATCGCATCGAGCGAGCTGTCGATCGATGCCGTCAGCGGCGATGTCACCGTCGCCGGCGCCCCGTCCGAAGCCAGCATCGACACCGTCAGTGGCGACCTCAACCTGACCCTCAACAGCGGCCGCGTGCGCGCCGAATCGGTCAGCGGTGACCTCACCCTGCGCGGCCGCATGAACGGCGAAGTCGATGTCGAAACGGTCTCTGGAAGGATCGATGTGGCGGTGCTGCAGAACCGCCTGCAACGGCTGTCGGGTTCGTCGGTGTCGGGCGATATCCGCGTCGCCACCGCGCTTGCCAGCAATGGCCGGATCTCGCTGGAGACCGTGAGCGGCGACCTCACCCTGGTGATGCCGCGCGACCTGTCCGCCAATGTCCGCGGCGAGAGCTTCAGTGGCGACCTGACCGCTCCCGGCGCCCAGGTGATCCGTCCCAAGCACGGCCCGGGCTCGAGCTTCGAGCACCGCTACGGCGGCGGCGATGGCGACATCTCCATCGACAGCTTCTCCGGCGATGCGACCTTGCAGCTGGATTGACTGTCGATCCGGACGCACCACGAAAAAGGCCCGGCATTGCCGGGCCTTTTGATTTGCGCGACGCAGCGATGCGCCTCAGGCATCCTTCATTCCAAACCAGCAGTTGAACGCGACCGTGATGCGTTCGTCATCGCCATGGAATGGCATGACTTCATGCTGCACCCACGACGGAAACAGCACCAGCTGCCCCGGCTGGAAGCGCACATTCCAGGTGCCATGGTGGTACGGCTCGCGCAGGCGCGTGTTGCCGGCATCCAGGAACAGGTTGCTGTAGTGGTGGGGGTTGTGGAAACGCAGTACGCCCGATTCCGGGCGGTCGTCGGGGGTGTGTCCCGGATCGACGCAGTACACGCCGGACCATGACGCCATCGGGTGGGTATGGAGGATGGTGAAGCCGCCCTTGCGGGTCACGTGGAACCAGGTGTGCGAGAAGATCTGCAGGCGCTGCATCTCCTGCGCGTCGTAGCCATTGAGCTCGGCGATGGTGCGGCCCAGCGTGCTCCAGCAGAACTGCCGCAGCTGCTGGACGCAGGCTTCCGGCCAGGCGAACAGGTTGAACTCGCTCTCGAACACGCCCGGTTGCTGCTTCAGCGACGGATTCGGATTGGCATAGCGGCCGCCTTCGCCCTCACGTGCCAGCAGCAGCGATTTGAGTTGGGCGTTGATGGCCTCGGCGTCGGGCAGCGTGTCCTGGGCGAAGGGAACCGCGAAGAGCGGGCTGAGCTGGTAGGGCATTGCGTCCGGTCCGCTGCGGAATAGATGCCGCAAGTGTAGCGCGCAGCCGCAGCTGCCAGTTCGCCGGCGTCCGGAGCCCGCCGCGGTCCCCGGGCGCACGCGAAAGCACCCCCGGAAACAACTACGGCCCCTTGCGGGGCCGTAGCGGGTTGCTGCGAATTGCGTGCAGGATTTCCTGCAACGCCCGACCGGTCAGAACTTCTGCGAGTAACGCATGTAGAAGAACTGGCCCGGGATCTCATACTGCGGATCGAACGAATTGGCGAATGCCGTGAATGCAATCGGTGGGTTCTTGTCGAAGATGTTGTTGATGCCGAGTGTGACCTTGGCATTCCATGGCGCGTTCCAGTAGACGCTCACATCGTGGTAGGTCGTGGCGCCGATGTGATGCTCGTTGGCGGCGACCTGGGTGACCGAATCGCCACCGGCCTCGCCGTCCCAGACGCCATTGCCATTGGTGTCGGTCGGCACGCCGACGAAGCGGTCAGTCGTCGTGCACAGCCAGCCATAGCCGTAGTCCTCGAAGGTCTGGCAGGGCTCGGTCTGATCCGAGAAGTACCGGATGTTCCAGGTCGCGCCCCAGTCGGCGTGCTCCCAGCGCGTGGCAAGATTGCTGCGGATGCGCCAGTAGTTGAGCAGGTTCGGGCCGTCGTACTCGCCGACCAGATTGCCGCCTTCGTTGAACTCCATTGCCGCGCCGATCGCCGGCGTGCGCAGGATGTCCTCGCCGTAACGGCCATCGCCGTCGGAGTCGTTGAGGAATTCCGTCAGGTAGGTCGTATCCCACGTGAAGCTGACCTTGCCCCAGGAGTACTCCGGCAGCCGGTAGCTCACGGTCAGGTCGTAGCCTTCGACCTTGGTGCCACCGATGTTCGTGGTGGTGTTGAGCAGCGTCAGGATCTCACCGTCGGAACGGCGGCTGTAGAGACTGCAGGTCGCGCTGGTGCCGCCCGAGTCGATGCACTGCTGGATGATCTGCGCGCCACCGATGGTCGTGATGGCGTCCTCGATCTTGATCTTCCACCAGTCAAGCGAGACATCCAGTCCCTCGACGTAGCTGGGGCTGTACACCAGGCCGACCGTGGTCGACTCGGCCTTCTCGGGCAGCAGGTCCGGGTTGCCGCCGACGGTGATGCGGATCTGCGTGTTGCTCTGGGCATAGCCGCCAGGCGCCACGCCTTCGGCGACGCATCGCGCCTGCGCCGGTGCGGTCTGGTTGCCGAAGTTGGCCTGGTTGCACGGATCGCTCAACTGCGGGAACGAGTCAGCCTGGCCTGCGAACAGTTCGGCGATGGACGGAGCGCGGAAACCTTCCGACCAGTTGCCGCGCAGCAGCAGGTCTTCAATGGGTTTCCAGCGGAAGCCGAACTTGCTGTTGAGCGTGTCGCCGAAGTTGCTGTAGTCGGAGTAGCGGGTGGCCACGCTGAAGTCGAGCAGCTTGGCGCCTGGCAGATCCGCCAGCACCGGAATGGCCAGCTCGAGGTAGGCCTCGTCAACGTCGTAACCGCCGTTGGTAGCGGTGCGTGCGTTGCCCGTGGTGTTGCCGGAGTTGATCAGTGCATCGGGCGAGTCATAGCCGTCCTCGGTGCGATGCTCCACGCCGACCGAGAAGCCCAGTGGGCCGCCCGGCAGGTCGAACAGGTCGCCACCGATGTTGGCGTAGTAGGTCTTCTGCGTGTAGCTGTACTCGTCGTGCGCGACGAAGGTGGTGTAGTCGAGCATGTCCTGGTTGATCGACCCGGCGCCACCGAGCAGGTTCAGCGGAACGCAGCCGGCGACGATGGTGCTCAAGTCCCCCGGCGTTCCCACGCAGACCGGGTTGCCATTCGCGTCCAGCGTCGACGGGCCCAGCGCGGCGCCGAGCGAGATGACGTTGAACAGGCCGTTGGTGGTGTTGTTGGCCTTGTTTCGGCCGTAGAAGTAACCCGCTTCCCAGTCGTAGTACTTGTCGGAGAAGGTGAGCGTGCCCTCGAGGCCTGCGTTCATCGCGAACGTGCGGACGTCCTGGTTGAACGACCTTCCGCCGGTTTCCACCGCGCGCCGCTGCACCCAGTCGATGTCGGTGCCGAACGGGTTGTAGATGCTGTCGGCGCTGATCACCACGTTGCCGGCATTGGTGCCTTCGACCGGCACGCCTAGGGTGACCGGCATGGCAGCCAGCAGCTGCTCGGACTGGCGCTCGTTGTAGGTGATCGTGGTCTTGAATCGGATATTGTCGGTGATCTCCACCGAGGCATTGCCGAAGACCGAGCGACGCTCCTGCGGCGTGATCAGGTAGTTGTCCGGCGCGAAGTTGTAGATGTCGTCGCCGGTGAACGGCCGCCATGCGAGCGGATCGCCTGCGCCGCGGTTGTAGGTGAAACTGCCCGTGGTGCCATCCGGGCGGCAGCGCGACGGCGCGCCACTGCCGGTGAAGCACTCGCCGAAGCGGACGCTGAAGTTGCCGTCCGGACTGGTGGAACTGCCGCCAAGCGCGGCGCCGGTGGTGTAGATCGGCTCCTTGGAGATGTAACGGTCACCGGCCATGACCGGGTCTTCCTTGACGTAGCCGAAACCCAGCATCGCCGCGAAACGGTCGGAGGTAGTGCCGATGGTGAAGTCGTACGACTGGCGCATGCCGTCGCCCTTGTCGAACATGCCAAGGTAGGCGTTGGCTTCGGCACCTTCGAAGTTCTGGCGCAGGATCACGTTGACCACGCCTGCAATCGCATCGGAACCGTAGATGGCCGATGCGCCATCCTTCAGGACTTCAATGCGCTCGACCGCCGCGGTCGGGATGGAGTTCAGGTCGACCTGGCCGCCCAGGCCGGTGCCGCTGGCGCCGCCGACCCAGCGTCGGCCGTTGACCAGGACGAGGGTGCGATTGGCGCCGAGATTGCGCAGGCTGACGCCGGTGTCGCCGTTGCCGCCATTGTTGAACGTGGTATTGAGGGTCGAGCCGTTCGCCGTGATGTTCTGGATCACGTCGCCCACCGACGTCAGGCCCTGCGCGACGATGTCATCGCGACTGAGCGAGAAGATGGGCTGCGAGGTTTCGATGTCGGCGCGCTTGATTCGCGAGCCGGTGACTTCGATGCGGTCGAGGGTGGTCGCTTCCTGGGGCGTCGCGTCCTGGGCGGGCGTTTCCTGCGCGTATGCCGCGCCGGTGGCAGCAATGGTGCTCGTGCCCAAGGCGAGGGAAACGCGGATGGCGTCCCGGAGCTTTGTTGTGTGCAAGATCATCGCTCTCTCCAAAGTCGGTCTCAGGTGGGGAACCCGCCGGGTGGAGTAAAAACCCACGCCAAGTCCGGCAAGGTCGGGGC
>DATDBI010000178.1:0-2884 GCA_036524915.1 Lysobacter sp.
GCTCAAGGCAGAGATCAACGTCGTTCCCTACATCGACGTGATGCTGGTGCTGCTGATCATCTTCATGGTCACCGCGCCGCTGCTCAACCTGGGCGTCGACATCGACCTGCCGCAGTCCAATGCCAAGTCGATCCAGGAAAAAAAGGACCCGGTCGTCGTCAGCGTCGATCCGGACGGGCACTACTTCCTGGCACTGAAGGCGGGCAGCAACGAAGCCGTCACGGCCGAAGCGCTGCAGGCCAAGGTGTCGGCGATCGTCGCGCAGAACCCGGACATCGCCGTGTTCGTGGCCGGTGACGCCAAGGCCAACTACCAGAAGGTGATGGACGCGCTGGTCCTGCTTCAAAGCGCGAACGTGAAGAAGGTCGGCCTGATGAGCCAACCCGACCAGGCCACCAAGGCGGGGCGCTGATGCGGGAGTCGCGTGCCGACACCGCGCGGGCGATCTGGCTGGCGCTGGCGCTGCATGCGCTGCTGTTCGGACTGATGTTCGTCGGCCTGCTGTGGACCCGGTCGACGGCGCCGGTGTCGGCGGCCGGTTCGCCGGTCACCGCCGAGCTGATCGATGCCAACGCGCTGTCGCCGGCGATGCAGCGCACCTTGCGCAGTCGGCCCAAGCCGGTCGAACTGCCGCCGCCGCCGGAACCCGAGGAGGCCGCACCGTTGCCGCAGCCGTTGCCGGAGCCGCGACCGGAAGACTCGGTCGCGACCCCGCAGCCGCAGCCACAGGACTTCATCCCGGTTCCCGACAACGAGAACCAGGAGGCGGTGGTCGACCAGCCCACGCCCATCGCGGCCGAGGAAGACAAGGTCCAGGAAGCCAAGCGCAAGCAGGACCAGGTCGACCTGACCGAGCGCAAGCGCCAGGAGCAGGTCGAGAAACAGCGTCGCCTGGCCGAGCAGCAGGACCAGGAACGCGAGCAGAAGCTGGCTGAGATCCGCCGCAAGCGCGCCGCCGCGTCGCGCGAAGCCGACCTGGCCGAGCAGCGCCTGCGCCAGATCGCCGACGTGCGCTCGCGACCGGCGCCGGCCGAATCGGCTGGCAGCAGCGATGCCAGCCCGCCGCCCGGCAATGCCGGCACCGACACCGGCCTGCAGGCGCGCTATGCCGCGGCCTTGCAGGAGGCCATCCTGAGCAAGTGGACGCGCCCGGAAACCGTGCCGATAGGGGCGCGCTGCACTCTGTTGATCCGCCAGTTGCCCGGCGGCCAGGTGATGAGCGCGGAAGTGTCATCGCCGTGCGCCTACGATGAGCAGGGTCAACGCTCGATCGAGGCCGCCGTCCGGAAGGCGCAGCCGCTGCCGTACGCCGGGTTCGAGAAGGTGTTCGCACGCAACCTGACGCTGAACTTCACGGCCCAGGATCGCTGACGCGGTCCTCTCTCTGGCTGCCTTTGGCTGCCTGAGTCCTCTCCCAAAAGGGAGAGGAATGTTTTCCTTCTCCCCTTGTGGGAGAAGGTGCCCCGAAGGGGCGGAAGAGGGGTGCTTTTGCCTCCAGCTTGAGCCCACGTTCACCTGCGGGCTGTTAACAATTACGAAGCTGAACGGATTCCCGACAGTCTTGGATAGCGCACGTATTACTGGAGTACCGATGAACCGACCCGTCGCCTGGCTCGCCTCGCTGCTAGCCCTGCTGCTGCCCCTGGCCGCCTCCGCCCAGCAAGGGCTTGAGATCGATATTGTCGGCGGCAACGCCGCCGCCCTCCCGATCGCGGTGGTGCCGATGCCCTACCAGGGCAGCGGGACTGCTCCGGAAACCGACCTCGCCCAGGTGGTCAGCGCCGACCTCGCGCGCTCCGGGCAATTCCGTCCGCTTCCCGAGAAGGACATCATCGAGAAGCCGAGCAAGGGCGGGGAGATCAACTACCCGACCTGGCGTGCGTTGAACCAGGACTTCATCGTGGTCGGCCGCGTGCTCGACGCCGGCGCCGGCAGCTACCGCCTCGAGTACGAGCTGTTCGACGTGGCCAAGCAGCAGCGTCTGCTCGGCTTCGCCCTGACCGCCCGCGCCAATGCGATGCGTGACGTCGCCCACCAGGTTGCCGATGCGGTGTACGAGAAGGTCACCGGCATCCGCGGTGCGTTCTTCACCCGCATCGCGTACGTCACCGCGACCGGCACCGGCAAGGGCGCGCAGTACGCGCTGATGGTCGCCGACTCGGACGGCTTCAACCCGCAGACCGTGGTGCGCTCGCCCGAGCCGCTGCTGTCGCCGTCGTGGAGCCCTGACGGTGGCCGCCTGGCCTATGTCAGCTTCGAGGGCGGCAACTCCTCGATCTACATCCAGAACATCACCTCCGGCAGCCGCGAGCTGATCGCCAAGTTCCGCGGCATCAACGGCGCGCCCTCGTTCTCGCCGGACGGCCGTCGCCTGGCCCTGACCCTGTCGCGCAGTGGCAATCCCGAGATCTACGTGATGGACCTGGGCAGCAAGGCGCTGACCCAGCTGACCAATCACTTCAGCATCGACACCGAGCCGAGCTGGAGTGCCGACGCCAGCACCATCTACTTCACCTCCGACCGCGGCGGCCGCCCGCAGATCTACTCGGTGCCGTCCAGCGGTGGCAGCGCAACCCGCGTCACTTTCCAGGGCAGCTACAACGCCAGCGCCAGTATTTCGGCCGACGGCAAGAAGATCGCCACCGCCCAGGGCGCCGGAAATACCTACCGGATCGCCATGATGGACAGCACCCTCGGGTCTGCGCGCTGGAGCACACTTTCGCCCGGATCCCTGGACGAGTCGCCCAGCTTTGCCCCGAATGGCGCGATGATCCTTTATGCTGCGCGCGAGGGCCGCCGGGGCGTGCTCTATGCCGTTTCGTCCGATGCCCGGGTGCGCCAGCGCCTGGTGCTTGCGGATGGAGACGTGCGTGAGCCGGCTTGG
>DATDBI010000179.1:0-4187 GCA_036524915.1 Lysobacter sp.
GGTCACCAGCATCACCTGCGAGCTGACCAGGTTGAAGGCGCCCATCGCGATGATCAGCGACAGCAGGATCGCCATGATGGTCTTCTCCATCTTCAGCGCCCGGAACATGTTGGCGTTCTCGCTGGTCCAGTCGCTGACCCGATACGGCCCGCCCAGATTGACCGCGAGGTCGCGCGCCACGTCCCAGGCCTTGTCCATGTCGTGCAGGCGCAGGCGCACGCCGGTGACGCCGTCGCCCATGCGCAGCACGCGCTGCATATCGTGCATGTTGGTGACCGCCAGGCCTTTGTCGAACTCGTTGTAGCCGGCCTCGAAGATGCCGCTGACGGTGAACCGTTTCAGCTGCGGCACCGCGCCGAGCGGCGTGCTGCGGAAATCGCTGGTGGTCATCACCACGCTGTCGCCGATGCCGACGCCGAGCCACAGCGCCAGCTCCTTGCCCAGCACGATGTTGAAGGTGCCGCGCTGCAGCGAGTCGAGCTTGCCCTGCACCATCTTGTCGGCGAGCACCGAGACCTTGCCCTCCTGGTCGGGCAGCACGCCCCGGACCATGGCCGGCTGGTTGCGCGCGCCCGAGAGCAGCGCTTCCTTCTCGATGTAGGGGGCGGCGCCGGCGACTCGGGCATCGGCCACGGCCTTGTCGACGGCCTGGTGCCACTCGGTCAGGGGTTCGCCGTAGGCGCTGACGGTGGCGTGCGCCGCCATTTGCAGCATGCGGTCGCGGATCTCGCGCTGGAAGCCGCTCATCACCGCCAGGGTGGTGATCAGCGCCGTCACGCCCAGCGCGATGCCGGCGATGGAGGCCAGGGAGATGAAGGAGATGAAGCCGTTGCGGCGCTTGGCCCGGAGGTAGCGCAGGCCGATGGCCACAGGAATGGGTTTGAACATAGCGGGCTATGGTGCCATCGAAGACGCTTTCTGCGCAGCGGCTTTGACAGGAACGGCCAGCCTGAGTTCACGGCGCGCCGTGGCCGGGAGCGTGTCGGGCCACCAGGCCAGGCGCCGCAGTCGGCCATCGGCATCGTGGAATCGCAGGAAAGCCAGGGGTCCGCGCCACTCGACGTGCACCGCCGTGATGGCCTGACCGTCAAGCGTGGCGGCACCCTCGCTGCCGATTTCCAGCCAGCGCGCTGGCCGGGAGAGCTCCCCCCGGGCAAGCCGGACACCCTCCCCCACTGCCAACAGCGCCAGCGGCACGGAGACGGCCAATACCAGTTCGCAGGCAATCAGGGACAGACCGGACAGGACGCCGAGTACCACGAGGGCCGCGGCCAGCCGCCGCGACGGGCGCCACTCAAGGCGGCAGTGAGCGGATGCGCGTGACGAGCGCTGCGAGGTCGGCATCGGTCGGCACGTCATGGCCCATGAACCAGTGCCAGAGCTTATCGTCCTCGGTTTCCAGCAGGCGTAGGAAAACGACGCGTTCGTCCTCGCCGCTCTGTCGCCAGGCGCGCTCGAGGTAGCGCTCGAACAACTGGTCCAGTTCGCGCATGCCGCGCCGGCAACGCCAGCGCAGGCGGCGCAACTCGCGTTCGTCGGCTTCGTTCATGCCTTCCACGTTTGCTGCTCCACGTCACAAAGGACAAGGGCGCACTCGTGTGCGCCCTTGCCGTGTTGCTCCAGGTCCGCGCGTGGTCAGACGCGACGGGCCAGCATCAGCTTCTTGATCTCGCCGATCGCCTGAGCCGGGTTCAAACCCTTCGGGCAGGTCCGCGCGCAGTTCATGATGGTGTGGCAACGGTACAGCTTGAACGGATCTTCAAGATCGTCCAGGCGCGCACCGGTGTCCTCGTCGCGCGAGTCGACGATCCAGCGGTAGGCCTGCAGCAGGACCGCCGGGCCGAGGTAACGGTCGCCATTCCACCAATAGCTCGGGCAGCTGGTCGAGCAGCACGCGCACAGGATGCACTCGTACAGGCCGTCGAGCTTCTTGCGGTCTTCAGGCGACTGCAGGCGCTCGCGATCCGACGGCGCCGGGCTCTGCGTGCGCAGCCACGGCTTGATCGACGCGTACTGGGCGTAGAAGTGGGTCAGGTCCGGGACCAGATCCTTCACCACCGGCATGTGCGGCAGCGGGTAGATCGGGACTTCGTCCTTGCCGCAGTCCTCGATCGCCTTGGTGCACGCCAGCGTGTTGGTGCCGTCGATGTTCATCGCGCACGAACCGCAGATGCCCTCCCGGCAGGAACGACGGAAGGTCAGGGTCGGGTCGATCTCGTTCTTGATCTTGATCAGCGCGTCCAGAACCATCGGGCCGCACGCCGCCATGTCCACCTCGTAGGTGTCCACGCGCGGGTTCATGCCGTCGTCGGGGTTCCAGCGGTAGACCTTGAAGGTGCGCGGCTGCTTGGCGCCCGGTGACGCCCAGTGGCGGCCCTTCTGGATCTGCGAGTTCTTGGGTAGTGAAAATTCAGCCACGTTGCTCGCTCCGGATCAGTAGACGCGCTTCTTCGGCGGGACCACGGCCACGTCGTCACTCAACGTGTACATGTGCACCGGGCGATAGTCGATGGCGGTGTCGCCGCTTTCGCTGACCGAGCACAGAGTGTGCTTCTGCCAGTTGGCATCGTCGCGGTCCGGGAAGTCCTCGCGGGCATGCGCGCCGCGCGACTCGGTGCGGTTCTCGGCAGAGACAATCGTCACCAGCGCCTGGTCGAGCAGGTTCGACAGCTCGTAGGTCTCGATCAGGTCCGAGTTCCAGATCAGCGAACGGTCGGCCACCTTGACGTCGCCGAACGAGGCGTGGATGTCGCGCATCTTGCGCACGCCGTCCGACAGCGTCTCGCCGGTGCGGAACACCGCGGCGTCGAGCTGCATCGTGCGCTGCATCTTGTCGCGGATGACCGCCGTCGGCGTGCCACCGTTGGCGTTGCGCACCTTGTCCAGGCGCGCCAGGGCGGAATCGCAGGCATCGCCGGCCAGGCGCGCCTGCTTGCCGTCGACCTTGACCGTCTCGGCAGCGCGGTTGGCGACGGCGCGACCGAACACGACCAGGTCGAGCAGCGAGTTCGAGCCCAGGCGGTTGGCACCGTGGACCGACACGCAGGCCGCTTCGCCGATCGCGTACAGGCCCGGGACGACTTCGTCCGGGTTGCCGTTGCGCAGCTGCACCACTTCGCCGTGGTAATTGGTCGGGATGCCGCCCATGTTGTAGTGCACGGTCGGAATCACCGGGATCGGCTGCTTCTCGACGTCGACGTTGGCGAAGATGCGCGCCGATTCGGCGATGCCCGGCAGCTTCTCGTGGATGACTTCCGGGCCGAGGTGGGTCAGGTCGAGCAGGATGTGGTCCTTGTGCTCGCCGACGCCGCGGCCTTCGCGGATTTCCATCGTCATCGCGCGGCTGACCATGTCGCGCGGCGCCAGATCCTTCACGCTCGGGGCGTAGCGCTCCATGAAGCGTTCGCCGTTGCTGTTGCGCAGGATGCCGCCTTCGCCGCGGACACCCTCGGTGATCAGGCAGCCGGCGCCGTAGATGCCGGTCGGGTGGAACTGCACGAACTCCATGTCCTGCAGCGGCAACCCGGCGCGCAGCGCCATGCCGTTGCCGTCACCGGTGCAGGTGTGGGCCGAGGTGCAGGAGAAATACGCACGCCCGTAACCGCCGGTCGCGAGGATGGTGGCCTGGGCAAGGAACCGGTGCAGCGTTCCCGCCGCCATGTCGAGTGCCAGCACGCCGAGGCAGACGCCGTCGTGCATGATGAGGTCGATCGCGAAGTATTCGATGAAGAACTGCGCGCGGTGCTTCAGGCTCTGCTGGTAGAGCGTGTGCAGCATGGCGTGCCCAGTGCGATCCGCGGCCGCGCAGGTGCGCTGCGCGATCCCCTTGCCGTAGTGCGTCGTCATGCCGCCAAACGGTCGCTGGTAGATGCGCCCGTCCTCGGTGCGCGAGAACGGCAGGCCGTAGTGCTCGAGCTCGATCACCGCAGCCGGCGCCTCCCGGCACATGTAGGCGATCGCGTCCTGGTCGCCCAGCCAGTCGGAGCCCTTCACCGTGTCGTAGAGGTGCCACTGCCAGTTGTCGGGGCCCATATTGGCGAGCGAGGCGGCGATGCCGCCTTGCGCCGCGACGGTGTGCGAGCGCGTCGGGAATACTTTGGTGATGCAGGCCGTTTTCAGGCCCGCTTCTGCGCAGCCAACAACCGCGCGCAAGCCTGCGCCGCCCGCGCCGACGACGACGACGTCAT
>DATDBI010000180.1:0-1118 GCA_036524915.1 Lysobacter sp.
GAAGAACTCGGCCACGGCCTGCTGCACCTTCGGCATGCGGGTCTGGCCGCCGACCAGGATCACTTCGCTGATCTCGCTGGCACGCTGGCCGGCGTCGTTCAGGGCGATGCGGCACGGCTCGATGGTGCGCTTGACCAGGTCCTCGACCAGGGCTTCGAGCTTGGCGCGGGTCAGCTTGATGTTGAGGTGCTTCGGGCCCGACGCGTCGGCGGTGACGTACGGCAGGTTGACCTCGGTCTGCTGCGCGCTCGACAGCTCGATCTTGGCGCGCTCGGCGGCGTCCTTCAGGCGCTGCAGGGCCAGCGGGTCCTTGCGCAGGTCGATGCCCTGGTCCTTCTGGAATTCCTCGACGAGATAGTCGATGACGCGCTTGTCGAAGTCCTCGCCACCGAGGAAGGTGTCGCCGTTGGTGGCCAGCACCTCGACCTGCATCTCGCCGTCGACGGAGGCGATCTCGATGATCGACACGTCGAACGTGCCGCCGCCGAGGTCGTAGACCGCGATCTTGCGGTCGCCGCCCTTCTTGTCCATGCCGTAGGCCAGTGCGGCCGCGGTCGGCTCGTTGATGATGCGCTTGACGTCGAGACCGGCGATCTTTCCGGCGTCCTTGGTCGCCTGGCGCTGGCTGTCGTTGAAGTAGGCCGGCACGGTGATCACGGCCTCGGTGACCGCTTCGCCCAGGTAGGCCTCGGCAGTCTTCTTCATCTTGGCCAGCACTTCAGCCGAGATCTGCTGCGGCGCCATCTTGTTGCCGTCGGCGGTGGAGACCCAGGCGTCGCCGTTCTCGTGCGCGGTGATCGAGTACGGCACCAGGTCGAGGTCCTTCTGGACTTCGGCGTCGGTGAACTTGCGGCCGATCAGGCGCTTGACCGCGAAGAACGTGTTCTTGGGGTTGGTGACGGCCTGGCGCTTGGCCGAGGCGCCGACCAGGACTTCGCCGTCCTTGGTGAAGGCCACGATCGAAGGCGTGGTGCGGTCGCCTTCGGCATTCTCGATGACCTTGGCCTTGCCGCCTTCCATGATCGCGACGCACGAATTGGTCGTGCCCAGATCGATACCGATGATCTTGCCCATGTTGTTGCTCCCTCTCTAATTCTTGAATTTTGTGTGGCTCCCAA
>DATDBI010000181.1:0-20223 GCA_036524915.1 Lysobacter sp.
TGACTGGAGTGCAACACACGTGACGCAGGTCGTGCTGATCGACTGGGGTGGGGGGAACATCGGCTCGGTGCGTTACGCGCTAGAGAGGTTGGGCGTGCGCGCGGTGCTCAGTGCCGATGCCGACACCATCGCCAGTGCGCAGCGCGTGATCCTGCCCGGGGTCGGCGCCGCGCCGCCGGCCATGGCGCGGTTGCGCGAGCTCGGGCTGGTCGAGCCGATCCGTCGGCTGCGGCAACCGCTGCTGGGGATCTGTCTTGGCATGCAGCTGCTGTACGAGTCCTCGGAGGAGGGCGATGTCGAATGCCTGGGACTGCTTCCCGGCCGCATCGTTCGAATGACATCTGGACCGGGGGTACGTGTGCCGCACATGGGTTGGAATCAGTTGCAGCCGTCGCGGACGACGGAACTGCTGGACGGCATCGATGCCGGGGCGCATGCCTACTTCGTGCACGGCTACGCCGCGCCGCTGAGCGAACACACCCTTGCCAGCAGCGATCACGGCGGGGGTTTCACCGCGGTCGCCGGTCGCGATCGCTGCTTCGGTGCCCAGTTCCACCCGGAGCGTTCGGCGGCCGTGGGCCAACGCCTGCTGGCCAACTTCCTGGCGATGGAGGCGGCATGATCGCCGACACGTTGCAGCCGCCAGTCGCCGCCACGGAGTTCGAGCTGTATCCGGCGATCGATGTGCGCGAAGGCCGCATGGTGCGCCTGCACCAGGGCGACTACGCGCGCGAGACCCGCTACGAAGAGCGTCCGGTCGAAATGGCGATGCGGCACGCGCGCCTCGGGGCGCGCTGGCTGCACCTGGTCGATCTCGATGCTGCCCGCCATGGCGGCTACACGCTGCTGCCGCTGTTGCGCGTGCTGGCGCGCACAACCTGGCTGCGCGTGCAGACCGGCGGCGGCGTGCGCAGCGAGGAGGACGTCGCCGAGATCCTGGCGGCCGGCGCCGACCGCGTGGTGATCGGGTCGCTCGCAGTACGCGAACCCGAACGAGTGCTGGCCTGGGTCGAGCGCTTCGGGCCGGAGCGGATCACGGTTGCGCTTGACGCGCGGCAGGACGACGAGGGTGCGTGGCAACTGCCGGTGTCGGGCTGGACCGAACGCAGTGCCGCGAGCCTGGAGACGCTGGTGCGGCGGTTCGCCGATGGCGGCGTGCGCCACCTGCTGTGCACCGATATTTCCCGCGATGGCACGCTCGGCGGACCGAACCTCGACCTGTACCGGCTGATCGTGAAACTTGCACCCGGGCTGCACGTACAGGCATCGGGCGGCATCCGCGACAGCGCGGATATCCTGGCCGCGCGTGCTGCCGGATGCAGTGGCGCGGTCCTGGGAAAGGCGCTGATCGAACAGCGCTTCTCCCTCGAAGAGGCACTGGACCGGGTGCGGCGATGCTGAGCCGGCGCATCGTGCCTTGCCTGGACGTGCGCGACGGCCGCGTCGTCAAGGGCGTGCGTTTCCGCGACCACGTCGACATGGGCGACATCGTCGCGCTGGCGCTGCGCTACCGCGATGAAGGTGCCGACGAACTGGTGTTCTATGACATCACCGCCAGCCCCGAGGGGCGCAGCGTCGACCGCGACTGGGTCGAGCGCGTCGCCCGCGAGATCGACATTCCATTCTGCGTCGCCGGCGGCATCCGCTCGGTCGACGACGCACGCGCGGCGTTGCATGCCGGCGCCGACAAGGTCTCGATCAACACGCCTGCGCTGGAGCGGCCGGAGCTCATCGGCGAGATCGCCGAGGCGTTCGGCCAGCAATGCGTGGTGGTCGGCATCGACAGCCTGCGCGACGAGGACGGCCAGTGGCGGGTGCGCCAGTACAGCGGCGACCCGACCCGCACCCGCGCACTGGCCAGGCGCACGCTCGACTGGGTGGACGAAGCGCAGCAGCGCGGCGCCGGCGAGATCGTCCTCAACTGCATGGGCAGCGATGGCGTGCGCGAGGGTTACGACATCGAACAGCTGCGCGCCGTGCGCGAACGTTGCTGCGTGCCGCTGGTGGCCTCCGGCGGGGCCGGGACGATCGACCATTTCGCGCAGGTGTTCCGCCAGGCCGACGTCGACGCGGCACTGGCGGCAAGCGTGTTCCACTCGGGCACGGTCCCGATCCCCGAACTCAAACGGCACCTGCGCGGGCAGGGCATCGAGGTGCGCGATGACAGCTGATGCCATCACCCCGCAGACACCGTTCGACGAACTGGCCTGGGACAAGCAGGAGGGTCTGCTGCCGGCGATCGTGCAGGATGCCGACACGCTGTCCGTGCTGATGCTCGGCTACATGGACCGCGACGCACTGCAGGCGACGGTCGACAGCGGCCGCGTCACCTTCTTCAGCCGCAGCCGCCAGCGCCAGTGGACCAAGGGCGAGAACTCCGGCAACTTCCTCGACCTGGTCGCGATCGAGAGCGATTGCGACGCCGACACGCTGCTGGTGCTGGCACGCCCGCGAGGGCCCACCTGCCACCTGGGGCGCGCCAGCTGCTTCCCGCAGGCACCGGCGCGGGCCTCGTTCCTGGGCGAACTCGACCAGCTCATCGCAACGCGCGACCGCGAGCGACCTGCGGGCAGCTACACCACCGCCCTGTTCGAAGGGGGCATGCGCCGCATCGCCCAGAAGGTCGGCGAGGAGGGCGTGGAAACGGCACTGGCCGCGGTGGCACAGCCGGACGAGGAGCTGCTCGGCGAGGCCGCCGACCTGCTGTACCACCTGATGGTGCTGCTGCGCGCGCGCGGGCTGGGCTTGGCCGAGGTCGAATCGCTGCTGCGCGAGCGTCATCGCGTGTGAACAGTTTCGGTGCTTCCGGTCGTCACGCGGGAGGCCGATAATCTCCCCGCCAATGCAAACCGGGAAAGTCACATGCTGCGATCGTTGTGCTGCGCCGCCGTCCTCTGCCTGCTGGCAGCCAGCCATGCCGATGCGCAGGAGCAGGCCGCGCAGCTGACCGGCTCGGTCTACAACGACAGCAACGGCAACCAGCGCCGCGATGGGTCCGAGCGGGGCATCGCCGGCATCAAGGTCTCCAATGGCCGCGAGCTCGCCATCACCGATGCCCAGGGCCGTTACTTTCTGCCGATGCGCGAGGCCAGCACGGTGTTCGTGATCAAGCCGCCCGGCTATGCCACCGCCACCGGTGCGGACGGCCTTCCCCGGTTCTGGCATCACGTGTTCCCCGCGGGTTCGCCGAAGCTGCGTTATGGCGGCATTGCCGCCACGACCGCGGGCGAGCTGGACTTCCCGCTGCGCAAGCAGTCGAACGTCGGCGGCGACCTGAAGATGCTCGTGTTCGGTGACCCGCAGCCCAAGAGCCTCACCGATGTCGGCTATTACCAGCGCGACATCGTCGCTCCGCTGATTGGCAAGCATGACGTGCGGCTGGGCCTGAGCCTGGGCGACATCGTCCACGACGACCTGAGCCTGTATCCGGCGATGAACCAGGCCACCTCGCAACTCGGCGTGCCATGGTTGCATGTGCCCGGCAACCACGACCTCGACTTCGACGCCACGCGCGACGAGGACGCACTGCTTTCGTTCCGCAACGTCTTCGGCCCCGACAGTTATGCCTGGGAAGAACCGCAGGCCAGCTTCATCGTGCTCGACGACGTGGTCGTCCTGCCCGGCCAGCAGCCGGCCTACATCGGCGGGTTGCGCGAGGACCAGTTCGCGTTCCTGCAGGCCTACCTGGCGACGTTGCCGAAAGACCGGCGCGTGGTGATCTCGGTGCACATTCCGTTCTTCGAGCCGTATCCCGGCGTGGAGAGCTTCCGCCACGTCGACCGCGATCGCCTGTTCGCGATGCTCAAGGACCACAGCCAGGTGCTGCTGCTGAGCGCGCACACGCACAACCAGCGTCACTACCGCCACGACGCCACCACCGGCTGGCACGGTGCGCAGCCGCTGCACGAGTACAACGCCGGCGCGGCCTGCGGTGCGTTCTGGTCCGGGGTGAAGGATGCGCAGGGCATCCCCGACACCACCATGAGCGATGGCACCCCCAACGGGTACGCGTGGTTGACCTTCAAGCCCGACGGCGCGTACTCGCTGCGCTACCAGGCGGCGCGGGCACCGGCGGACGACGCCATGGCGCTGTACGCACCCAGGGTGCTGAGGCTGGGGGCCTGGGCGGCCAGCGGTATCTACGCCAACGTGTTCATGGGCGATGCCGACAGTCGTGTCGAATACCGGATCGACGATGGCGCGTGGAAGCCGATGCGGCGCGTGGCGCAGCCCGACCCAAACCTGCTCGCGGAAAACCTGGCCGACGACAAGGCCGGGCAGCTGCGCGGCTACGACCGTTCGCCCGAGGCGGTACCTTCAACCCACCTGTGGCGTGGCGTGTTGCCGACCGACGTCGGCCTGGGCGAGCATCGCATCCAGGTGCGCGTGTTCGATCGCTGGCGGGGTGAGCTCACCTCCGAGACACGCTATCGCCTCGACCAGGCCAAGGAGTAACGCGCATGGCCGCTCCAGCGCCCACTGGCCTGCCGGGGGATCTGCCCATCCGGCTGTTCGACACGGCCGCGAACTGGGAGACATGGCTGCTCGCCCACGGCGGTGCGTCCGGGTTGTGGCTGAAGATTGCCAAGAAGGGCCAGGGTGTCGTGTCGGTGACCTACGCCGAGGCACTGGACGTCGCGCTGTGCCATGGCTGGATCGATGGACTCAAGCGCGCATGTGACGAGCAGTACTTCCTGCAGCGGTTCACGCCGCGCCGTTCCGGCAGCCTCTGGTCAAAAGTCAACGTCGGCAAGGTCGAGCGGCTCATTGCCGAAGGGCGCATGCAGGCAGGCGGATTGCGCGAAGTGGAGGCCGCCCGCGCCGACGGGCGCTGGCAGGCGGCCTATCACGCGGCCAGTGGCATGGAAGTACCGCCCGAGCTGGCCGCGGCCTTGGCGAAGAATGCCAGGGCGCGCAAGTTCTTCGAGCAGCTCGATGGCACCAACCGCTATGCGTTCTGCTGGCGCGTGCACACGGCGAAGAAGCCGGAGACGCGGATCGCGCGGGCGGCGAAATTCGTCGAGATGCTGGCCAGGGGCGAGAAGATCCACGCCTGAGCCGTCATCCCGACGACACCGGGTAGCCGGATTGCCTCAGGCCAGTTCGACCTGGTCGAAGCGTTCGACGCGTGCGTGCCCGTGCGCGGCTTCGCCGAGGCGCGCCAGCGGGTAGTCCTCGCGGCGATCGACCAGCACGGTCTTCAGGCCGGCTTCGCGTGCGGCGTCGAGTTCCTCGACCACGTCGGACAGGAACACGATGTCGCTGGCCGGCAATCCAATGGACTCGACGATGTTGCGGTAGCTCTGCGCGTCACGCTTGCCGCCGACTTCAGTGTCGTACCAGCCCGAGAACAACGACGTCAGATCGCCGGCATCGCTGTGGCCGAAGAACAGACGTTGCGCCGGGACACTGCCAGAGGAATATACGTACAGCGGCAGGCCGGCTGCGTGCCAGGCGCGCAGGGCCGGCGCGGCGTCGGGGTAGATGTGCGCGGTGAAATCGGCGCTGTTGTAGCCGTCGGCCCAGATCATGCCCTGCAGCGCCTTGAGCGCGGTGTGCTTGCGGTCTTCGTCGATCCAGCCCTGCAGCACCTCGACGACCATGGCGTCGTCGCACATGCCGCCGTTCTCGGTGGCGACGGCATCGAGCCATTTGCGCACCGCAGGCTCCTTTCCGCGTGCCTTGACGAAGCGGGGCAGGGCACGGCGCGCGTATGGAAACAGCACGTCCTTGACGAAGGAGATGCTGCTGGTGGTGCCCTCGATGTCGGTCAGGATGGCGCGGATGGTCATCCCGCCTGCCCCTTCTCGTAGCGCGGAAAGCGCTGGGCAATATCGGTGCCGGTGAAATGGCCGACCCAGCCATCGGGCTTTGTGAAGAAGCGGATCGCGATGAAGCTCGGCTCCGGGCCCATGTCGAACCAGTGGCGGGTGCTGTCGGGCACGGCGATCAGGTCGCCCTGCTCACACTTGATCTCGTACACCTGCTCGTCGACGTGCAGGGTGAACAGTCCGGACCCGGCGACGAAGAAGCGGACCTCGTCTTCCTTGTGGAAGTGCTCGTCGAGGAACTTGGCGCGCATCGTCTCGCGCTGCGGGTTGTCGGGCGCGATGCTGACCACGTCGACGGTCTTGAAGCCGCGCTCGCTGACCAGCCGGTCGATGTCGGCGCGATAAGCGTCCATGATCTTCTCCGGCGCGTCGCCCGGTGCGACCGGCGCGCTGGCCTGCCACTGCTCGAAGGCAACGCCTATTCGCTGCAGCTCGCTTGCGATCTGCGCCAGGTCGGTGGTGGCGAGAACGGGGTTGGCGGTGTCGGTTTCGTTGAATATGCGCAGGCGGCTCATCGCTGCAGTCTCCTGATTTCAAGCTCGCAGCCGAGCAGGAATTCGAACGCTTCCAGGTGGCGGCGGGCCTCGGGCATGTCCTTGCCCCAGGCGTACAGACCGTGGCCATCGATCAGATAGCCCCACATGCACTGGCGGTCGAGCAGGCAATCGACCTGGGCGGCCAGCGTGTGCATGTCCTGGCTGTTGGGCAGCACGGGCAGCTCGACGCTCATCTCGTGGGTGGTGTTGCCGCTGAAGGCTTTCAAGAGCTCGTAGCCCTCCAGGTGCACGTGGCCCTGGCCGGAGTACAGCCGCGAGGCGACCGTCTGCACCTGGGAGTGGGTGTGCAGGACACAGCCGATCTCCGGGAAGCGCTTGTACAGCTGCGTGTGCAGCAGGGTCTCGGCGGACGACTTGTTGCTGGTCGCGACGGGATTGCCATCGAGGTCGACGACCATGATGTCGGACTCGGTCAGGCGGCCCTTGTCACGTCCGGAGACGGTGATGGCGATGAACTTGTCGTCCATGCGGCGCGAGAAATTGCTGCTGGTCGCTGGCGTCCAGCCCAGCTCCGACAGCTCGCGCACATTGACGATGATCTCCCCGGCGCAATGCGCCAGGCGCTGGGGATCGTAGGGCAGTGGGGTGCTCATGGCGCAAAGTGTAGCGAAACCGGAGGCTTTGCCGCATTTCAATCCTGCATCCGGGCCGGGATTTGCTGTTTTGATGGCCTTCCGTCAAGCCCTGCCAGCGGCCCGTGTGAAGCATCCGTTATGCGAGCCGCCATCGACCTGAACGTCTTGTGGCAGGTTGCGGCCGTCCTCACGTCGCCAAGCCATTGCGCGGGACAGAATCCCCCGGACCCACCCGCTAACACGCCCACTGCGCTGCATGACCTCGATCAATGTCCTGACCGTCAACGTGCACATGGGTTTCAACCTGCTCAACCGGCGCTTCGTGCTGCCAGAGCTGCGCGAGGCAATCCGCGAGGTGTCGGCCGACATGGTGTTTCTGCAGGAGGTGCTGGGGGAGCACGCCCGCCATGCGCAACGCCACGCCAACTGGCCACAGGGCCCGCAGTACGAATTCCTTGCCGATGCGCTGTGGCCCCAATTCGCTTACGGGCAGAACGCCGTCTACCCGCATGGCCACCACGGTAATGCGCTGCTGTCGCGGTTTCCGATCGCCTCCCATGTGAATCGCGACGTCTCGGTGCGTGGCCACGAGCAGCGCGGCCTGCTGCATGCGGTGGTGCAGGTGCCGGGCCTGGCGCAGGAGCTGCATACGATCTGCGTGCACCTGGGCCTGCGCGAATCGCACCGGCAGCGTCAGATCGACCTGCTGTGCGGGATCATCGGTGACGCGATACCGGCCGACGCGCCGCTGATCGTGGCCGGCGACTTCAACGACTGGCGCCAGCGTGGCCACGACAAGCTGCGGCGCTGCGGGCTGATCGAGGTGTTCGAGCGCGCGCACGGGCGCTTGGCGCGGACGTTCCCGTCGCGCTGGCCCGTGTTGGCGGTGGATCGCATCTATGTCCGCAACGTGCGCTCCAGTGTGCCGACGAAGCTCTCGACCAACCCATGGTCGCAGCTCTCCGACCATGCGCCCTTGCTGGCGAGGATCGAGCTGTGAGGTGGTCGCGCGCCACCGCAACCGCCGCATGGCGCCGCGGCAACCGCGTGGGTCTGCTCGAGAACGGGGAGGAGTATTTCGCGCGTGTGTTCGAGGCCATTGACAGCGCCCGGCGCGAGATCCTGCTGGAAACCTTCATCCTGTTCGAGGACAAAGTCGGGACGGACCTGCACAGGCGACTCGTCGCGGCCGCGGAGCGGGGCGTCAGCGTACAGCTGCTGGTGGACGGCTACGGCTCGCCCGATCTGTCGCCGAAATTCCAGGAGCGGCTTTGCAGCGCCGGCGCCAAACTTCGTCTGTACGACCACCAGCCGACCGTGCTGGGCATGCGCCTGAATGTGTTCCGGCGCATGCACCGCAAGCTGGTGGTGATCGATGAGGCCATCGCGTTTGTCGGCGGCATCAACTATTCGGCCGACCATCTCGCCGACTTCGGTCCGACTGCCAAGCAGGATTACGCCGTCGAGCTGGAAGGGCCAATTGTTGACGACATCGCCGGCTTCATGCGCGCGGCCATTGCCAGTCGCGGCATCGGCGACCGCTGGTTCCCCGCGCCCGGTGCCTCCAGCGAAAGCGCGGGCGAGGCCGAGGTGGTGTTCGTCGCGCGCGACAACGCGCGCAACTCGCGCAGCATCGAGCGCGAGTACCGCCAGGCATTGCGTGCCGCGCAGCATGAGGTGGTCATCGCCAATGCCTACTTCTTTCCGGGCTACGGGTTGTTGCGCGATTTGCGCGATGCTGCCCGGCGCGGAGTGAAGGTCCACCTCATTTTCCAGGGCGAGCCGGACACGCAACTGGCGCTGGTCGCGGCGCGCTCGCTGTACCGGCATCTGGTGGATGCCGGCGTGTGCATCCACGAGTACTGCGCGCGGCCGTTTCACGGCAAGGTCGCGGTGATCGACGGCGAGTGGAGCACGGTCGGGTCCAGCAACCTGGACCCGCTGAGCCTGTCGCTCAACCTGGAAGCCAATGTCTTTGTTCGCGATCGCGCGTTCGCCAGCCAGTTGCGCGAGCGCTTGGGCGTGCTGCTGGACAAGGACTGCCAGGCAGTCGATCCGGCCAGCGTGCCGCGCGGCCGCTTCTGGCAACCATTGACGCGGCCCTTGCTGTTTCACGTGCTGCGCCGTTTTCCGGCCTGGGCGGGGTGGCTGCCGGCGCATACGCCGCGGACCGCGCTGGTGCGACCGTCGGCCGACGGCACCGCGTGATGTCGTTCCGTCGCGACGCGTGGCGGCGCGCCCGTCGCATCGGGTTCTTCGCCTTCCTGGCGGTCATGGCGTGGCTGCTGGCGCGCTATGCCATGTCGGTC
Source organism: Lysobacter sp. (assembly GCA_036524915.1). GTDB lineage: Bacteria > Pseudomonadota > Gammaproteobacteria > Xanthomonadales > Xanthomonadaceae > Lysobacter_J. The sequence goes on from DATDBI010000181.1 coordinate 9,273, forward strand.
GACTGGGCACAGGTAGCGCACGCATTGCGCGGCTACAGCGCAGGCACGATCGCCGCGGCGCTGCTGCTGACGCTGGCCAGCTACCTGGTCTACTCGGGCTACGAACTTGCGGCGCGGGCCTACGCTCGCCACGGCTTGCCAGCGGCGCGGGTGGCGGCGATCGCCGGGGTCGTGTACGCGTTCAGCCTTAACGTCGGCGCACTCGTCGGCGGCGCCGGACTGCGCTATCGACTTTACTCGCATGAAGGCCTGGCACTGGGAACCATCAGCCGCATCGCCGCCTTTGCCGTTGCGACCAACTGGCTCGGCTACCTGCTCCTGACCGGTTCACTGTTCGCGGCCGGGCAGATGGCGATGCCCGCGAGCTGGGGCTGGAGCGGGACGGCGCTGCGTTGGCTGGGCGTGGCTATGCTGGCGGGCGTCACCGTCTACGTTGCCGCCTGCGCCTCAACGCACGACCGGGTGTTTCACGTGCGCGGCCACCACTTCCGCCTGCCGCCGTTGCCGCTGGCCTTGCTGCAGTTGCTCCTCGCGACTGGCAACTGGGCCCTGATGGGCTGGTTGTTGCATCTGCTCATGCCGCCGGCGTTGGGCTACACCGCGGTGCTCGGCGCACTGCTGGTGGCCGCCGTCGCGTCGGCGATCGCGCACATTCCCGCTGGTATCGGCGTGATCGAAGCGGTGTTCCTGGCGCTGTTCGGACGCACTGTTCCGGCGCCACAGCTGCTGGCTGCATTGCTGGCCTATCGCGCCTGCTATTACCTGGTCCCGCTGATACTGGCGATGGCCGGTTACGCCGTGCTGGAGTCCCTGGCAAGACGAAAGCCGCGGGCCTGAACAACTGGCCGGGCGGCTCCGCCGAGCGGTGTGGTCAGCGGCGGGGAGTGCCGCCGAGCATCGAACCAGCCAGCCCGATCAGGTCGGTGAAGTCGGTGTCGCCGTCGCCGTCGCGATCGAGCACGGCACCGAGCAGCCCGCCGCCGATCCCGCCCTGCTGGGTAATGGTCTGCTGCTCCTGGCCGAGCGCCTGCCCGAGCGACTGTGATGAAGCTGGCAACTGGCTGGCCAGCGTATTGCCACCGCTGGAGAACACCTGTTTGGCGAGGTAGGCCATCACGATCGGTGCCAGCACCTTCAGCAATGTTCCGGCCTGGCCGCTTTGCAATCCGGTCGCCGCACCCAGTCCTTGCGCGGCGCCCTGCTGGCGCGCGCCGAAGATGTGGCCGAGGATTTCTCCGCCCTGGCCGCCACCGCCCATCACAGAGCCGAGCACGCTGCCCAGGTCGAGGTTGGAATGATCGCGTTGCAGCGCGCCGAACAGGGCATCCGCGCCCTGCGGCTGGGTGGCGTTGCGGCCCAGTGCACCCAGCAGCAGTGGCAGTGCCGCCGATACCGCACCGGTGGCCTGCGACGGCGAGAGCCCGAGCTGTTGTCCGATCTGGTCCAGCGGCTTTCCCTGCAGCTGGTTGAGGAGATCATCGGTCAACGAAGTGGTCATTTCTGTCAGTCCTTTGGGCGGGGCTCCGATGCTAGCGCTGCACCGTTCAGTGGTTGTGAGGGGCGCCGGCGAGCCGGCGCCACCCGACTCAACCTGCTTCCACGGGCTCGCCGCTGCTGTGCAACGCGACGACCGCCTCCAGCCCCAGCGCCTTTGCGACACCGGCACCGTATGCCGCATCGGCCTTGCTGCAGTTGCCGATGTGGCGCAGCTTGATGAACTCGGGCGCATCGCCCATGGCACGGGCGGTGTTGTCGAACAGCGCCTGTTGCTGCTCGCGGTTCATCAGCCGGAACAGATCACCGGGCTGCTTATAGTAGTCAGCGTCGTCTTCGCGGAAGTTCCAGAAGTCGGCGTCGCCATTGATCTTCAGCGGCGGCTCGCGGTACTCCGGCTGCTCCTGCCATTGCTGATAGCTGTTGGGTTCGTAGTGCAGCGTGCCGCCGTAATTGCCGTCCACGCGCATCGCACCGTCGCGATGGTTGCTGTGCACCGGGCAGCGCGCGGCGTTCACCGGGATCTGGTGGTGGTTGACGCCCAGCCGGTAGCGCTGCGCGTCGGAATAGGCGAACAGGCGCGCCTGCAGCATCTTGTCGGGCGAGTAACTGATGCCGGGCACCAGGTTGTTCGGGGCGAAGGCGCTCTGCTCGACGTCGGCGTAGAAGTTTTCCGGGTTGCGGTTGAGCTCCATCACGCCGACTTCGATCAGGGGGTAGTCCTTCTTCGGCCAGACCTTGGTCAGGTCGAAGGGGTGGTAAGGGACCTTCTCGGCGTCTGTTTCCGGCATCACCTGGATGAACAGCGTCCACTTCGGGAATTCGCCGCGCCCGATCGCATCGAACAGGTCGCGCTGGTTGCTCTCGCGGTCGCGGCCGACGATCTCGGCGGCTTCGGCGTCGGTGAGGTTCTTGATGCCCTGCTGGGTCTTGAAGTGGAACTTGACCCAGAAGCGCTCGTTGGCGGCATTGATGAAGCTGTAGGTGTGCGAACCGAAGCCATGCATATGGCGGTAGCTGGCCGGGATGCCGCGGTCGCTCATGACGATGGTGACCTGGTGGAGCGCCTCGGGCAGGCTGGTCCAGAAGTCCCAGTTGTTGCGCGCGCTGCGCATGTTGGTCCGCGGGTCGCGCTTGACCGCCTTGTTGAGGTCGGGGAACTTGCGCGGGTCGCGCAGGAAGAACACCGGCGTGTTGTTGCCGACGAGGTCCCAGTTGCCTTCCTCGGTGTAGAACTTCAGGGCGAAGCCGCGGATGTCGCGCTCGGCATCGGCGGCGCCACGCTCGCCGGCTACCGTGGTGAAGCGGGCGAACATCTCGGTCTTCTTGCCCACGGCGCCGAAGATCTTCGCGCGCGTGTACCTGCTGATGTCGCTGGTGACGGTAAACGTGCCGAACGCCCCGGAGCCCTTGGCGTGCATGCGGCGCTCGGGAATGATCTCGCGATTGAGATTGGCGAGTTTCTCGATCAGCCATACGTCCTGCATCAGGACCGGCCCGCGCGGGCCGGCGGTCATGCTGTTCTGGTTGTCGACAACGGGGGCGCCGAAGGCGGTGGTCAGCGGGGTCTTTGCGGGCTTGTCGGTGGGGTCGTTGCTCATGGCGCGTTCCTTCGTTGGCGATGTGGCTACACGGTATGCAGGACGAGCGATCAATGAAAATCGTTTCTCGTTAACGATGCGATAGCGACAGGCTATGGGCACGTGCGGCTGCAAGCCGCCGGCGGCTTGGCGGTCGCCATCGATTTGTACTCGTTCAGCCGTTCACACGGCGTCTACATGTTGCGCGTGGACGCATGACAGCGAAGCGTCAGCCCGCTGCCCGTCAGGACAGGGATTTGAGCCGGTAGAGCGCTTCCAGTGCCTGCTTGGGTGTCAGGTCGTCGGGGTCGATCGATGCCAGTGCATCGAGCGCGGCCGACGACGGCGAGAACAGGCCGAACTGTTGCGGTGCGTCCAGCGCCACCGGTGCCAGTGACGGTGTCGGTGCATCCCGGCTTTGCTGTTCGAGTTCGGCCAGGCGGCCGCGCGCCTGCTGGACCACCGCCCTTGGCAGGCCCGCGAGCGCGGCCACCTGCAGGCCGAAGCTGCGGTCGGCCGGGCCGTCCTTGACCGCGTGCATGAACACCAGCTGGTCGCCGTGCTCGACCGCATCGAGATGGACGTTGGCGATGCCGCTGCCGGGTTCGGCCAGCGTGGTCAGTTCGAAGTAGTGCGTGGCAAACAGGGTGTAGGCACGATTGTGGTGCGCCAGGTGCCTCGCACAGGCCTCGGCGAGGGCCAGGCCGTCGTAGGTCGAGGTGCCGCGGCCGATCTCGTCCATCAGCACCAGCGACTGCGCGCTGGCGTGGTGGAGGATGTAACTGGTCTCGCTCATCTCGACCATGAAGGTCGACTGGCCGCGCGCGAGGTCGTCGCCGGCACCGATGCGGGTGAGGATGCGGTCGATCGGGCCAATCGTCGCGCGCGACGCCGGCACGAAGCTGCCGGTGTGGGCGAGCAGCACGATCAACGCGTTCTGGCGCATGTAGGTGGATTTACCGCCCATGTTCGGGCCGGTGATGACCAGCATGCGCCGGTCTTCGCCCAGGATCAGGTCATTGGGCTCGAACGGATCGCTGCGCACGGCCTCGACCACCGGATGTCGGCCGCGCTCGATGCGCAGCCCCGGCTCGTCGCTCAGGGTCGGCGCGACCCAGTCCAGCGACTGCGCGCGCTCGGCGAAACAGCACAGCACGTCGAGCTCGGCCATAGCCGCGGCGCAGCGCTTGAGGGGCTCGAGCCGTTCGTTGAGGACGTCCAGCAGCTGTTCGTAGAGCAGGCGTTCACGGCTGAGCGAACGCTCGCGCGCGGACAACACCTTGTCTTCGAACTGCTTGAGCTCCTCGGTGATGTAGCGCTCGGCGCCGGTCAGGGTCTGGCGACGGGTGTAGTGCGTCGGCGCCTTCGCGGTCTGGCCCTTGCTGATCTCGATGTAGTAACCGTGGACGCGGTTGTAGCCGACCTTGAGCGTGGGGATGCCGCTGCTGATGCGTTCGCGCGCTTCCAGGTCGATCAGGAACTGGTCGGCATGGGTGGAGAGCGTACGCAGTTCGTCGAGTTCGGCGTCGTAGCCTTCGGCGAAGACGCCGCCGTCGCGGGCAAGCACCGGCGGCTGCGTCACGATTGCCGACAGCAGCAGGTGCGCATGCTCATCGTGTTCGCCCAGTTCCGCAGCCAGGGCCGCGAGGTGCGGCGAATCGAGCGGGGCCAGTTCTGCGCGGACGTCAGGCAGCATTCCCAGGCCATCGCGCAGTGTCGACAGGTCACGCGGGCGTGCGCTGCGCAGGGCGATGCGCGAGAGGATCCGCTCGAGATCGCCGAGCGCGCGGAAGCGTTCGCGGAGCGCATCGCCGGCACGCGAGTCGACCAGCGTCGACACCGCCTGCTGGCGCAGCCGCAGCGGCGTGCGCTCGCGCAATGGACGGTGCAGCCAGCGGCGCAGCAGGCGCCCGCCCATCGGAGTGATGGTCGAATCGAGCACGCCGAGCAGGGTGTGGCGGTGGTCGCCATCAAGGCGGCTGTCGATTTCCAGGTGACGGCGGGTCGCGGCGTTCATCGCGATCGCGCCGTCGCCGGATTCGACCGAGATCGACGTCAGGTGGGGCAGGCGCTGCTTCTGGGTTTCTTCGACATAGCCGAGCAGGGCCGCCGCGGCGGCAACGGATTGCGGCTTGTCTTCGAGGCCGAAACCGGACAGGTCGTGCAGGTTGAAAAAGCGCAGCAGCTGGCGGCGACCGCTGTCGGCATCGAACAGCCACGGTGCGCGCCGGCGCAGGCCGGTGCGCTCGGCCACGAACGGCGCCCAGCCGTCCTCGTCGGCGACCAGGGTCTCGGCCGGTTCAAGGCGGGCCAGCTCGGCCTCGAGGGCGTCCTCGGTGGCGACCTCGTTGACCAGGAAGCGGCCACCGGCGAGATCGGCCCAGGCGATGCCATAACCAGTCTTGCCGCGGGCGATGGTCAGCAGCAGCGTGTCGCGGCGCTCGTTGAGCAGCGCCTCGTCGGTGACGGTACCGGGGGTGACGATGCGCACGACCTTGCGCTCGACGATGCCCTTGGCCAGCGCCGGATCGCCGATCTGCTCGCAGATCGCCACCGATTCGCCCAGCGCCACGAGCCGGGCCAGGTAGCCTTCGGCCGAATGGTGCGGAACGCCCGCCATCGGAATGGGTTGCCCGCCGGACTGGCCGCGCTGGGTCAGGGTGATGTCGAGCAGGCGCGCGGCCTTGCGCGCGTCGTCGAAGAACAGCTCGTAGAAGTCGCCCATTCGGAAGAACAGCAGCACGTCCGGATGCTCCGCCTTGGCGGCGAAAAACTGCTTCATCAGGGGCGTGTGCTCGGGCGGCCGTTCGGCTGAACTCATTGATCGTGGATCTTTCTGTGCGTGCTGGAGGGCCGGCGGGCAGGGCCGGCGGGAAGGCCGCTAGGCTAACAGCCCCATCCCCCCTGCTGCACTGCCACATGGCAGCCGCCGCCGACATGTTACGTTTCCGTTGCCGTTCGCCGCCGTATGCCCATCGGGACCGAGTGCGTCTGGATTGGGGGTGTCGCCGGTCGCGCCAAAAGGGGGCGCGTGCATTGGCTGTTGGTTCGGACGCCGTACATCCAATAACTCGAGGGGAGGGGACGCGATGGTTTCGTGCAAGCCAGTTATTTCAGTGGGTTCCGCAAAGGGTTCCAGAAAGCTGCTTGCGCTCGCGATCGCGACGACGCTGGCGGCGCCGGTCTGGTCGGTCCAGGCGCAGGAGGCTGCAGCCGCACCGGTCCTGCAGAGTGGCGAACTGAAGCAGGGCGAAGAGGCGACCACCCTGGCCACCATGACGGTGACCGCGCAGAAGCGCGAAGAGGCACTGCAGGACGTGCCCATCTCGATCACCGCCTTGCCCGAGCAGCTGCTCCAGGACACCGGCGTGCGCGACGTCAAGGACCTCCAGGTGCTGGTTCCCGGCCTGACCGTTACCAGCACCCAGAGCGAGGCGCAGACCACCGCCCGAATCCGCGGCATCGGCACGGTCGGCGACAACGCCGGTCTGGAGTCCTCGGTCGGTGTCGTCATCGACGGCGTCTACCGTCCCCGCAATGGCGTGGGCTTCGGCGACCTGGGCGAGATCGAGCGGATCGAAGTCCTCAAGGGCCCGCAGGGCACCGTGTTCGGCAAGAACACCTCGGCCGGCGTGATCAACGTGATCACCAAGCGCCCGCACTACATCACCCAGGTCGAAGGCGAGCTGACGGTCGGCAACTACAACGCGGTCGGCGTGTCCGGTTCGCTCAACGCGCCGATCAGCGATGTCGCCGCGTTCCGGATCTACGGTGCCAAGCGCAAGCGCGACGGCTTCACCGACGTGCACACCGGCGCCGGACCGCGCACCGAAACAGAGGACGGCGACCAGAACTTCCACACCCTGCGCGCGCAGCTGCTGCTGGAACCGACCGACAACCTCGACATCAACTTCATCACCGACTTCACCAGTCGCGAGGAGAACTGCTGCGTCGGCGTTACCACGGTGCGCGGGGCGACGGGCGACATCATCAATGCCCTGTCGCCGGACGAAGGCGTGGCGCCGGTCGCCGATCCGTTCGCCCGGGTCGCCTGGAGCAACCGCAGCACCAAGCAGGACATCAAGGACAAGGGCGTGGCCGCGGAGGTCAACTGGATCACGCCGTGGTTCGACGGTGCGACGCTGACCTCGATCACCGCCTGGCGCGAGTGGGACTCGATCAACGGCCTCGACTTCGATTTCAGCAGTGCCGACATCCTGTACCGCAACGGTGAGGAGGACGAGTCGCTGACCGGCTTCGAGACCTTCACCCAGGAGTTCCGCCTGACCGGCGCCAGCGACAGCATCGACTGGATGGTCGGCCTGTTCTATTCGGACGAGGACCTGGATCGCAACGAGACCTACCGCATCGGCAACGCCTACGAGCCGTACCTGTCGGTCGCGCTGCTGTCGATGATCAACCCGGCGCTGGGCCGCAGCCCGACCGCGCCGCTGTTCCTGTCGCAAGCCAGCGGGCGGCCGTTCGGTACGGTGTTCGCCGGCTTTGGTGCCGACGACGTCTACAAGCAGAATGCCAAGAGTGCGGCGTTGTTCACCAACAACACCTGGCACGCGACCGATTCGCTCGACCTCACCCTTGGCCTGCGCTACACCCGCGAGGAGAAGGAGCTCGACTCAGCCTACAGCAATCCCAACGGCAGCCCGGGCTGCTCGGCGATGCTGGGCCCGGGCGGGCAGCAGCGCGTGGCGGCGGCGTTGCTCGCGCGCGGCGTCCCGGCGGCGGCATTGCCGGCGGCGATCCCGCAGGTGATCGGCTTCTCCTGCCTGCCCTGGGCCAACCCGTTGCACAACGGTCGTGTGACCCACCAGGAAAGCGACGAGAAGGAATGGTCCGGCACGCTCAAGGCCGCGTATCGCTGGAACGAGCACTGGATGGGCTACGCCTCGGCCGCGCGCGGCTACAAGGCCGGTGGCTTCAACCTCGACCGCGTGCAGTCCAACACCGGGCTGTCCAGTGGCGGCTCGGGCATCCTTCCGGTCAACGACACCGCGTTCCCGGGTGAGTTCGTCGACAGCTACGAGCTTGGCACCAAGACCACCTGGAACGAAGGCAACCTCCTGCTCAACGCGACCTTGTTCCACCAGACGTACGAGGACTTCCAGCTCAACAGCTTCCTTGGCACCAGCTTCGTGGTGCGTTCGATCCCCGAAGTGGTTTCGAAGGGTATCGACACCGAGGTGCTGTGGCAGGCCACGCGCGGGCTGATGATGCAGGGCGGCGTGACCTACGCCGACACCCGCTATGGCGACAGCATTCCGGGTGGTGATTTCGTCGCGCCGACGGGTGCCCTGTACAAGTTGCCGGGGAGCCGGGTGAGCTTCGCCCCGTACTGGTCGGCGTCGGCATCGGTGACGTACGACTACCCGTTTGCCGGCGACCTGCTCGCACGCGTCAACCTCGGCGCCAAGTACATGTCCGAGTACAACACCGGTTCGGACCTGGATCCGGAAAAGGTCCAGGACGGCTTCACCGTGCTCAACGCACGGATCGGCATCGGCAAGCAGAACCGTAACTGGATGGTCGAGTTGTGGGCCCTCAACCTCACTGATGAGGAATACGCCCAGGTCGGCTTCGACGCACCGTTGCAGAACGTGTCGCCGGCGCCGAACAACCCGTTCAACTCGTTCAATGCCTTCCTCGGCGCGCCGCGCACGTATGGCATGACGTTGCGGATCCTGTACTGATCCAGGCCGGTGGCCCCTCTCCCGTCCGCGGGAGAGGGGTTGGGGTGAGGCTTTCACCGCTTGCCGTTATCATGCGCGCATGAAGAACGACGTCTCCGATGCAGCCCTGCATCGCCTCGCCGAGCTGGTCGGCGACGCGGCCCGCAACCACCGCCAGACCCTGGTGACCGCCGAAAGCTGCACCGGCGGCTGGATTGCCAAGATGCTGACCGACATTCCCGGTTCCTCGAACTGGTTCGAAGCGGGCATGGCAGCGTACAGCTACGAGGCCAAGCAGGCCCTCCTGGGCGTGCGCCCGCAGACCCTTGAACAGCACGGAGCGGTCAGCCGCGACACCGTCATCGAGATGGTGTCCGGCGCGCTCGTGCATTCGGGCGCGACCCTGGCCGTGGCCGTGACCGGCATCGCCGGGCCCGGTGGCGGCACCGAGGACAAGCCGGTCGGCACCGTCTGGATCGCCTGGAAGCGGCGCGGTGGTTATCCAACTGCGGTGACCTTCCACTTCGATGGTGACCGTGACGCCGTGCGCCGGCAGACGGTGGCCGCCGCCCTGCATGGGCTGGCGGAGCTGATGGCCTGACAGGCGTCGTCCCGGCAGAAGAAGGACTTGACGGCCGCAAAAGTCCGTTAGTAGTATTGCTACTAATGGACATCACCGATACCCAGCGCGCCATCCTCACCCTGATCGCACAGCGCATCGAGGCCGAGGGCGTGCCGCCTTCGCAGACCGAGATCGCCCGGGCCATGGGCTTCAGCAGCGTGCGCGCCGCCCAGTACCACCTCGAGGCGCTGGAGCAGGCGGGCGCGATCCAGCGCATGCCGGGCCGGGCGCGCGGCATCCGTCTGGTGGCTCCGGTCGTGGACGTGGCGGAGACGATGGCAGTCGAGGCCGTGGACCCTGCCAACGTTGCCGACGACGCCCTGCGCCTGCCGGTGCTGGGGCAGGTGGCCGCCGGCCGCCCGATTGGCGCCGACATCGGATCCGACGATTTCGTCCTGCTCGACCGTGTCTTCTTCTCGCCGACGCCCGACTACCTGCTCAAGGTCAAGGGCGACTCGATGCGCGACGAAGGCATCTTCAATGGCGACCTGATCGGCGTGCACCGTACGCGCGATGCACGTTCGGGGCAGATCGTGGTCGCCCGCATCGACGACGAGATCACCGTCAAGCTGCTGAAGATCGGAAAGGACCGCATCCGCCTGCTGCCGCGCAATCCCGACTACGCGCCGATCGAGGTCGAGCCGGACCAGGATTTCGCCATCGAAGGCCTGTATTGCGGTCTGGTAAGGCCGAACCGATGAGCGCGGTCATGGCCCGGACGGGCAAGTTCCAGCGTGGCGACACGGCCTTTACCCACAGCCCGCTTCGGACTGCGCCAATGCGCACCGGCGGCCGGATCCAACAGATTTGCAATCCAGGCGCGGGAGTCTCAGTCCGTGCGACCTGCCAAGCCTAGATTGTCCCCAACACGAACGCCGTCAACACGTTTGCCCTCAGCAAGCCAACACGACCTCAAGGAATCCACGATGGACGAGAACAAGAAGCGCGCCCTTTCGGCCGCACTGGGCCAGATCGAGAAGCAGTTCGGCAAGGGCTCGGTGATGCGCATGGGCGACCGCGTGGCTGAGCCGCACGAGGTCATCGGCACCGGTTCGCTGATGCTCGACATCGCTCTCGGCATCGGCGGCCTGCCCAAGGGCCGCGTCGTGGAAATCTACGGTCCGGAGTCCTCGGGCAAGACCACCCTGACCCTGCAGACCATCGCCGAATGCCAGAAGCTGGGCGGCACCGCGGCCTTCGTCGACGCCGAGCACGCGCTCGACCCGACCTACGCCTCCAAGCTCGGCGTCAACGTCGACGACCTGCTGGTCAGCCAGCCCGACACCGGTGAACAGGCGCTGGAAATCGCCGACATGCTGGTGCGTTCCGGCGCGGTCGACATGGTCGTGATCGACTCGGTCGCGGCGTTGACCCCGCGCGCCGAAATCGAAGGCGAGATGGGCGACCAGCTGCCGGGCCTGCAGGCCCGTCTGATGAGCCAGGCGCTGCGCAAGCTGACCGGCAACATCAAGCGCTCCAACTGCATGGTGATCTTCATCAACCAGCTGCGCATGAAGATCGGCGTGATGATGCCGGGCCAGAGCCCGGAAACCACCACCGGCGGCAATGCC
>DATDBI010000182.1:0-9757 GCA_036524915.1 Lysobacter sp.
TCGCCAGCTGAAGGAGCGCGTCATCGCGATGATGCTCGACGGGGTGCTCAAGCCCGGAGACGCTCTTCCCTCCGTGCGCCAGGTCGCTGCCGAATATCAGCTCAATCCAATCACTGTCTCGCGCGCCTATCAGGAACTGGCGGACGAGGCTCTCGTCGAAAAACGCAGGGGTCTGGGCATGTACGTGACCGAAGAGGCCGCAAAGAAACTGCTGTTCAATGAACGCGAACGCTTCCTGCGCGAGGAGTGGCCGCTGGTGCTCGAACGCATCATGCGCCTGGGCCTGACCGCACAGGAACTGCTGGCCACCGACGTCAAGGCAGGCACGCAATGAACGCACCCGCCACCACTTCCGCATCCGTGGTCAGCGCCCACGGCCTGCGCAAGGTCTACAAGAACAAGCTGGCGCTGGACGACACCGCGTTCGAGATCCCGGCCGGCCGCATCGTCGGGCTGATCGGACCCAACGGCGCCGGCAAGACCACCGCGCTCAAGGCCATCCTCGGCCTGATTCCGTTCGAGGGCACGCTGCGCGTGCTCGGCCGCGACCCGCGCAGCGAGCGCGACGAACTCATGCGCGACGTGTGCTTCATCGCCGACGTCGCGGTGCTGCCGCGCTGGATCCGGGTCCGTGAAGCGATCGAGTTCGTCGCCGGCGTACACCCCCGCTTCGACCGCGCCCGCTGCGAACGCTTCCTCGCGCACACCCAGCTCAAGCCGAACATGCGCGTTCGCGAGCTGTCCAAGGGCATGATCGTGCAGCTGCACCTGGCCCTGGTGATGGCGATCGACGCCAAGCTGCTGGTGCTGGACGAGCCGACGCTCGGCCTGGACATCCTCTACCGCAAGCAGTTCTACCAGCGCCTGCTGGAGGATTACTTCGACGAGGAGAAGACGATCCTGGTCACCACCCACCAGGTCGAGGAGATCGAGCACATCCTCACCGACGTCATGTTCATCCGCGACGGCAAGGTGGTGCTCGACAACGACATGGAATCGCTCGGCGAGCGCTTCATCGAAGTGCTGGTCAACGGCGAGAAGACCGAACAGGCGCGCGCGCTCAAGCCGATCGACGAACGTTCCCTGCCCTTCGGCAAGACCGTGATGCTGTTCGATTCCGTGCCGCACGAGCATCTGGCCGGACTGGGTGAGACCCGCACGCCGGGCCTGGCCGACCTGTTCGTCGCCACCATGAAGGGGACCTACGCATGAACGCGACTCAAGACATGTACGGCCAGGAGTCCCCTGGCGAGAGCCGCTCCCCCGTGATGGCGGCACCGCATCCGACCCACACCTACAAGATGCTCCTCAAGCGTGAGTTCTGGGAGCACAAGGGTGGCTTCTTCTGGGCGCCGCTGGTGGCCGGCGGCATCCTCCTGCTGCTGACCCTGATGGGTGTCGGCGCCGGCGAAGTGCTGCTGCGCAAGGTTCCCGACCACGCCACGATCAACGTCGAAGGCGGCAGCTTCCAGGTCAACGGCCTCGACCTGGCGCGACTGACCGAAAAGATCAGCCCGAACGAGCTGCATGAGTTCGGCGGCGCGATCGACGCCAGCCTCTACATGGCGGCGACCTGGCCCTTCGTCGTCCTCGCCTTCGTCGTGTTCTTCTACTGCCTTGGCAGCCTGTACGACGACCGCAAGGACCGCAGCGTGCTGTTCTGGAAGTCGTTGCCGATCTCCGACCGCGACACGGTGCTGTCGAAGGTGCTCAGCGCGACGGTAATGGCGCCGGTGATTGCCGCCACCGCGGCGATCCTGACCGTCTTCGGCTCGATGCTGATCTACAGCCTGGTCGTGCTGCTGCACGGCGGCAACCCGTACACCCTGCTTTGGGTGCCGGCGAGTCCGCTGAAGGTCTGCGCCCACCTGATCGCTTCGATCCCGGTGTACGCGCTGTGGGCACTGCCGACCGTGGGCTGGCTGATGCTCTGCTCGTCCTGGGCCAAGAGCAAGCCGTTCCTGTGGGCGCTGATCATCCCGGTCTTCGCCGGCATCCTGGTCGGCTGGTTCGACCTGATGCAGGCCTTCGACCTGGATACCGCCTGGTTCTGGAAGAACATCGTCGCCCGCAGCCTGACCAGCATCGTGCCGGGCGCCTGGTTCGACGCGGCCAACATCGGCGACATCAGTGTCGATGGTCCGCAGGCGATCCACTCGGTGATCAACCTGCGCACGATGTACTCGGTCCTGCTCACCCCGCAGCTTTGGATTGGTGCGGTGGCCGGTGCGGCGATGCTCTACGGCGCGATCCGCATGCGCCGCTGGCGTGACGACGGCTGATCGCCGCCACGCAGGGAGTGCGGGACAGCGACACGCAACCATTGGCCGCTGTCCCGCATCCCAACCGCACTGACCCACGGAGCCTGACGATGATCTGCAAGTCCGCCTTTGCCCTCGCCCTCCCGCTCGCCCTTTCGCTCCTGTCGACCGCCCAGGCGGCAACGCCCTACTGCCAGCACACCGAAGCGCGCAACCTGAAGCTCGACCTTGCCGGCGTGAAAGCGGTGGTGTTCGACATCGGCCCGCACGACCTGGTGGTCACCGCCTCGCCCAATCCCCGCAACGCCATCGACGGCAAGGCCTGCGCCTCCGACGCGGACAGCCTGAAAGACGTCCGGCTCAGCCAGCAGCGCCTCGGCGACAAGCTGGTGGTCACCGCCGAACGCACCGACGGCATCTCGTTCAACTTCGGTGGCAACCACTACGCCTATCTCGACCTGAAGGCGTCGATTCCTGACAACGTGCTGGTGCAGCTGAAGGTTGGCTCCGGCGATGCCCAGGTCATTGGTGCCTCGGCGCTGAGCATCGACCTGGGCTCCGGCGATGTGGATGCGCGCGACATCCGCGGCCTCGTAACCGCCCACCTCAATTCGGGCGACATCAAGCTCGACACGATCGGCTCGCTGCAGGTGCTCAGTGTCGGCTCGGGCGATTTCACCGCACGCCGCATCGGCCGTGGTGCGTCGGTCGGCAGCATCGGCTCGGGCGATGTCGAACTGATCGACGTCGTTGGCGACGTCAGCGTCGACCGGATCGGCTCGGGTGACCTCGACGTGCGCAACGTGCGCGGCAACCTCAGCGTGCATCGCGTCGGCAGCGGCTCGGTCGACCACAGTGGCGTGTCGGGTCGCACCGACGTTCCGCAAGACAACTGACTTTTCATCCAAGCGCGATCCAAACGCGTGCCAGCCTGGAGTTCCACATGACCGCCGCAAGCCGCACCGTTCTGTTCGCCGCCGTGCTCGGCGGCGTGTCCCTCCTGGCCGCCTGCGGTGCGAACCCCGCTCCGGGCAGCGCACCGACGACGGCGAAGAAGCAGGAACCCACGGTCATCTCGTCCACCATCCAGAAAGCCATCGTCGAGGCCCGCGAGGAAATCGCCGAAGGCAACATCACCGTGTCCAAGGACGAGCACGCAGGTGGTACGAAAGCCGAGATCACGCCCAAGGGCGACCTGCTGATCGATGGCCGCGCGGTGGCGGTGACTGCGGCCCAGCGTGCGCTGCTGCTCGAGTATCGCGGGCACGTGGTCGACGTCGCCACGGCCGGCATGAACATCGGCATGGAAAGCGCGGACCTGGCGACCCGGGCGGTGACCGAATCCCTCAAGGGCGTGTTTACCGGCAACACCGACGATGTCGAAAAGCGCGTCGAGGCCGAAGCAGACAAGGTCCGCACCGCCGCCCAGCAGCTGTGCACGCACCTGCCGGGCATGCTGGCCTCGCAGCAGAAGCTGGCTGCCGCGCTGCCGGAGTTCAAGCCGTACGCGACGATGGAAGCAGACGATGTCGACGACTGCTGGAAAGAAACCCGCGATCACGACAAAACCACCGCGGCCGCGGCGGAATCCAGCAAGGGTTGAGTGCGGCGCGCGCCGGCGCTCAGCCTCCTCCGCCGGCCCCCTCATGGATCCCGCCGCGCGTCAGCGCAGCGGGATCAAGCAACTGGCGCAGATCCTTTTCCGGCAGTCCGCTGACCTCGACCGCGACCTCGAGCACCGGCCGTCCTTCCTTGTAGGCCTGCTTGGCAATCGCCGCGGCCTTCTCGTAGCCGATGATCGGATTCAGCGCGGTCACCAGGATCGGATTGCGATCGAGTGCCTCACGCACCCGCTCCGGTCGCGCCTTCAATCCCGCGATCGCATCGTCGGCCAGCAGGCGCATGACATTGCCCAGCAACCGGATCGAATCGAGCAGGTCGTAGGCGATCAGCGGCAGCATCACGTTGAGCTGGAAGTTGCCGCTCTGCCCGGCCACGGTGATCGCGGCGTGATGGCCGATCACCTGGGCGCAGACCATGCAGGTGGCCTCGGGGATCACCGGGTTGACCTTGCCGGGCATGATCGAGCTGCCCGGCTGCAGGGCCGGCAACTCGATCTCGCCCAGTCCGGCCAGCGGGCCTGAATTCATCCAGCGCAGGTCGTTGGCGATCTTCATCAGCGCCACCGCCAGCGTGCTGAGCTGCCCGGACAACTCGACCGCGTCGTCCTGGGCGGCGATTCCCTCGAACTTGTCCAGCGCCGATTCGAAGCGCGTGCCGGCCAGGGTCGACAGCGCTTTCGCCATCGCCCGCCCGAAACGCGGGTCGGCATTGATGCCCGTGCCG
This sequence comes from Lysobacter sp., assembly GCA_036524915.1. Taxonomy (GTDB): domain Bacteria; phylum Pseudomonadota; class Gammaproteobacteria; order Xanthomonadales; family Xanthomonadaceae; genus Lysobacter_J. The sequence goes on from DATDBI010000182.1 coordinate 4,608, forward strand.
ATCGCGGTGCCGCCGATCGGCAGGCGGCGCAGGCGCTTGAGGGCATCGACGATGCGCTCTTCCGCCGATGCCAGTTGCGAGGCCCAGGCGCCGAATTCCTGGGCAAACGTCAGCGGCATCGCGTCCATGAGGTGGGTGCGGCCGGTCTTGGTGACCTTCGCCAGCGCCTTGCCGCGGCGCTCGATGGTCCTTCGCAGGTGTCTGAGTGACGGCAGCAGGTGCTCCACCGTGGCCAGCTGGGCCGAGACGCGGATCGCGGTCGGGATCACGTCGTTGGAGCTCTGCCCGAGGTTGACGTGGTCGTTGGGGTGGACCTTGTGCCTGCCGCCGGACGTGGCCAGCGTGGCAATGACCTCGTTGGCGTTCATGTTGCTGGACGTGCCCGAGCCGGTCTGGAAGACGTCAATCGGAAACTGCGCGTCGTATTCGCCCTGGGCAACGGCGAGCGCGGCGGTCTGGATTGCCTGGGCGGCGCCCTTGCCGAGCAGACCGAAGCCGCCGTTGACCTGGGCCGCCGCGGCCTTGATCAGGCCCAGTGCACGGACGAATTCGCGCGGCATCGGCTGGCCCGAGACCGGAAAGTTCTGCACCGCGCGCTGGGTCTGCGCGCCCCACAACGCGGCGGCAGGCACCTGCAGCTCTCCCATGCTGTCGCGTTCGGTCCGGAACTGCGCGCCGCTACGTGGCTGCCTGGCCATGGTGAATCTCCGGGGGATCGATGGCGTGAGCTTACGCCGCTCCCGAGCGCCGGAACGTCGTCCTGCCGGGACGGCGGTGACACCCGCGGGGGATGGCGATCGGGCAGGAGTAGTAGAATCGCGGTTTTCTCGCCCCCCACCTGCCATGTCCGCCGAATCCCAGCTGCTCGCCCTGTCCCCGCTCGATGGCCGCTACGCCGGCAAGGTCGATGCACTGCGCCCGATCTTCTCCGAGTACGGCCTGATCAAGGCGCGCGTCAAGGTCGAGGTCGAATGGCTGCTGGCGCTGGCGGCCGAGCCGGGCATCGCCGAACTGCCGCCGTTCTCGCAAGCCGCCGCCGCGCGCCTGCGCGCGCTCGCCGACAACCTGTCGCCGGCCGATGCCGCCCGGGTCAAGGAAATCGAGCGGACCACCAACCACGACGTCAAGGCCGTGGAGTACCTCATCAAGGAGCGCCTCAAGGACGATGCCGAGCTGGGCCCGGCGCTGGAGTTCGTGCACTTCGCCTGCACCTCCGAGGACATCAACAACCTCAGCTACGCGCTGATGCTCAGCCAGGCGCGCCAGTTCGTGCTGCTGCCCAAGCTCGACGAACTCATCCAGACGCTGCGGACGATGGCACACGAGCATGCCGCGTTGCCGATGCTGTCACGCACGCACGGCCAGACCGCGTCACCGACCACGGTTGGCAAGGAGCTGGCCAACGTCGTCGCACGCCTGCAGCGCCAGGGCGAGACCCTGGCCGCCGCGCGCATGCCCGGCAAGATCAATGGCGCGGTCGGCAACTACAACGCCCATGTCGCCTCCTACCCGGATGTGGACTGGCCGAAGTTCTCCGAGCACTTCGTCCACTCGCTTGGCCTCAACTGGCAGCCCTACACCACCCAGATCGAGCCGCACGATGGCATCGCCGAGATCTGCGATGCGCAGCGCCGCATCGACACGATCGCGATCGACCTGTGCCGCGACGTCTGGGGCTACATCTCGCTGGGTTACTTCAAGCAGGCCGTGAAGGCCGGTGAAGTCGGCAGCTCGACAATGCCGCACAAGGTCAATCCGATCGACTTCGAGAACGCCGAAGGCAACTTCGGCATCGCCAACGCGCTGTTCGAGCATTTCGCCGCCAAGCTGCCCATCAGCCGCTGGCAGCGCGACCTGACCGACTCGACCGTGCTGCGCGCACTGGGCACCGCGTTCGGTCATGCGCTGATCGGCTTCGACGCGCTGCAGCGTGGCCTGGGCAAGCTCAGCGTCAATCCCGACCGTCTGGCCGCCGACCTGGACGCATCGTGGGAAGTGCTGGCCGAAGCCGTGCAGACGGTGATGCGCCGCCATGGCCTGCCCAACCCGTACGAACAGCTCAAGGCACTGACCCGCGGCCAGGGCATCAACGAGGCGTCCATGCGTGAGTTCATCGCCTCGCTGGAACTGCCGGCGGCGGACAAGCAGCGCCTGCTCGAGATGACGCCGGGCAGCTACATCGGCCTGGCCGAGAAGCTCGCGCGCGAGATCTGATGATCCCGTCGTCCCGGCGAAAGAAAACGCGATGAAGCTGCTCCTCAACATCGACGTCGACGACCTGCCCGCGGCCGAGGCGTTCTACACCGCCGCGTTCGACCTGCAGCCGGCGCGTCGCTTTGGGGATGCTGTCGTCGAGATGCTCGGCGCCGAGGCACCCATCTACCTTTTGCACAAGCCTGCCGGCAGCACGGGCGCCGGCGGCATGCCACGCCATTACGACCGACACTGGACGCCGCTGCACTGCGACGTGGTGGTCGACGACCTGGACGCCGCACTGGCCCGGGCGATCGACGCCGGCGCTCGCCAGGAAGGCGCCCTCCGCGAGGCCGACTGGGGCCGCATCGCCACCATCGCCGACCCGTTCGGACACGGCTGGTGCCTGTTGCAGTTCCGCGGCCGCGGCTACGACGAGATAACGACATGAGCAAGAAAACCGTGGCGGCGAAGAAGCCGACCTCGCAGCTGGTCCCCATCGAGATCGATGCCCGCGCGCACCCGCCGCTGGGCATGACACCCGGGCAGTTCCTGCGCGACTACTGGCAGAAGAAGCCGTTGCTGATACGCAATGCCTTCCCGGACTTCCAGTCGCCATTGCAGCCCGAGGACCTGGCCGGCCTGGCCTGCGAAGAGGCCGCGCTTTCGCGCATCGTCATGCACGACCGCGCCAACGACCGCTGGACCTTGCGCCACGGCCCGTTCGACGAAGCCGAGTTCCCCGGCATGCCACACCAGGACTGGACACTGCTGGTGCAGGACATGGACAAGTGGGACAGCGACATCGCCGCGCTTCTGCCGGCATTCTCGTTCCTGCCGAGCTGGCGCATCGACGACGTCATGGTCTCGTTCGCCGCACCGGGCGGTTCGGTCGGCGCCCATGTCGACCAGTACGACGTGTTCCTGCTGCAGGCACAGGGCCACCGGCGCTGGCAGATCGATGCGGGCGCCAATCCGCCGCTGGAGTTCCGCAATGACGCCGAGCTCAAACTGCTGCGAGAATTCAGCGCCAGCCACGAGTGGGTGCTCGGGCCTGGCGACATGCTCTACCTGCCACCAGGCGTGCCGCACAACGGCGTGGCCGAAGATGCCTGCCTGACCTTCTCGGTCGGCATGCGCGCCCCCTCGGCCGCCGAGCTGCTTGGCGACTTCGTCGACACGCTGGCCGCCGATGCGGACGAGTCGCTGCGCTACGCCGATCCGGACCTGGCTCCCGCCGCGGATCCTGCCGAGATCGACACCACGGCGATGAACCGCGCCGTCGAGGCGTTGAATCTGTTGCGCATGAACGACCCCGATCGCCTCGGCGACTGGTTCGGTCGCTTCATGACCGTGTATCGCGCCGCGGGCGAAGTCCAGCCCGGCGCCGATACCCGTTCGCGCATCGAGATCGAATGGGACCTGCAGCACGACGCATCGCTGCATCGCCACCCGTGGTCGCGCATGGCCTGGCGCCGCGCGCACGGCAAGGGCGAGCCCGCGCGGCTGTTCGTGAGCGGCCAGTCGTACGACCTGCCGGCTGATGATGCTTCGGCCATCGCCAATGCCGCGGTGCTCGATGGCGCGATCTACGCCGGACTGTCAGAGGCCGGACGCGACTGCGTGTACACCCTTCTCCAGGCCGGCCACTATCAGCTGGTGCTCGCGGACGAAGAAGAATGAGCGACATGAGCCAGGCCGGCCGCACGTTCCGGGTCGACGCCATTGCATTCCACGATGGCGTGGCCGAGTTGCGCGTGGTTCGTGATGCGGTGTTCGTGCAGGAACAGGGCGTCCCTGTCGAGATTGAACGCGACGCGCTCGACCCGCTGTGCGTCCACGTCATCGCTCGCGACGATCGGGGCCAGCCGATCGGCACCGGCCGGCTGACGCCGGACCACCGCATTGGCCCGATGGCAGTGCTCCCCGCCTGGCGCGGCAAAGGCGTCGGCGACGCCCTGCTGAGCGCCCTGCTCGCACAGGCGCGGCAACTGGGCTGGCGGAAGGTGAGCCTGCATGCGCAGGTTCCCGCCATCGTCTTCTATGCCCGGCAAGGGTTCCTGCCCTACGGCGAACGCTTCGTCGAAGCCGGCCTGGACCATCAATCGATGCACCTGGCGCTGGACCAGGTGAACGCCGTGGAGCGCCGCGACGCGGCCATTGCCACAGTCGTCGGCGTGATCGCCAGCGCCCGCCGCCGACTGTGGATCTACAGCCGCGAGCTCGACCCGGGCGTGCTCGACCAGCCCGAGGTCCTCGCCGAACTGCGGCGCTTCGCCGTTGCCGAAGGCGAGGTTCGTGTCCTCCTGCACGATCCAGCCGCACCGCAACGTGCCATCGCGCCATTGCTGGGGCTGGCGCAACGCCTGACCAGCGCCTTCGCCTTGCGCGCGATCGAGGAACCGGTGGACCGCGACTACCCGGGGGCCTACGTGGTCAATGACGACGGCGGCTGGTACTTCCGCCAGCTCGGCCATCGTTTCGACGGTGAGACCCGTCTCGACGACCCGGCCCGTGGTCGCCAGCTGCGCGCCCATTTCGACCCCGTCTGGGAACGGGCCCGGCCTTGCAGCGAATACCGGGCATTGGGCCTGTGATGCGCTCAATGTCGGGCCGGCTTGCCGGGTGCCGCATGCAGCAAATACGACGATTTCGCCCTTGAAGCGGCTCCGGGCGACCCAACGCTATCTGACCAGGGCTTGGCCACAGCGGCTGATTCGACATAAGTGTTAGCCGTTTACCACCAGCCAAGGGCTATAATTCCGAATCTTGGCGCCTGAATAGCCGCACAAGCGTGCAATCCAGGCCTCCTCCGCCTTCTCCCATCGAGTTTCCCGATCACCATCGTGGACAGTCTCCTGAAGCAGTTCTCCCAGTCCTCCCAGCTCGGCGCCAATGCCGCTTTCGTCGAGGACCTGTACGAGCAGTACCTGGTTTCCCCCGACAGTGTCGACCCG